>CAIYTE010000142.1 GCA_903929045.1 uncultured Hyphomicrobiales bacterium | reverse complement strand
TCTGCGCCTGCTTGAAGGCCTGCACGTCGTCCTGATCAAAATACATGCTGGTCGTGGTGGTCACGCCGTAGAGCGCATACTGGCGCAGCTGCGGGTCGCGTGGGGCGGGGCCGACATGGCCGTGACCATTAATGATGCCGGGAACGACAAATTTGCCGCTGATATCGGCCACGCTCGCCCCCGCCGGCGGCGCGATACCGGCGCCGAGGTCGCGGATGCGGCCGTTTTCCATGACTATGGTGATGCCGGGCTGGGCCGGCGCTCCGGTGCCGTCGATCAAGGTGGCGTTGGTGAGAGCGATAGTTTGCGCCGCAGCGCTCCCCGTCAAAATGACGGCCACGCTCATCGCGGCTAAACCACGAAAAAACATCGGTATTCCCCCCGGGCAGTTTTTTATTGCCCCAAGCTGAGCGCGGAACGGGACCGAAATAAAGGGGGGTGTCTCCCGTGAACCTTTTTCCGGGAGGCGGCGACTGATGGGTATCGCCGCTTCATTCAACCCCGGAGAACGACAATGTCCCGCAAATTCATCCTCGGCCTCGCCGCCATCGCCACGCTCGCTTCCACCCTTATGGTTTCAGCCTCCGCCAATACCGCGCCGCACGGCATCCGCGGCAACGGCCCGAGCCACGTCAGCATTCGCGGTGGTGGCCACGTTCAAGTCCGCACGCCGATGCGCCGCCTGCCGCCGCGCATCATCGTCAAGGGCCCGCGTTTCCATGACCATGTGCGCATCTATGAACATGGGTATGTCCGCCCCGTCGCGCTGGCCGCTCCGGTGATCGCCGAAGGAACCTGCAACTGCCTGACCAAGAGCTACACCCCCGAAGGTGTCGCGGTGTTCAAGGATCTCTGCACCAAGGAAATGGCGAGCACGCAGGTCGAAGCGGCGCCCGAGAAGACCAGCCAGGTTCAAACTCCGGCTCCGGACAATTTCGCCGGCAAGACCTTCCAGGACTATCAGACTGCCAACGGCCAGAAGTAGTTCGGGCAAGAAGCCCCGATCTTTCGATCAAAAGCCGCCGGTGCTTCAAGCGCCGGCGGTTTTATTTTTGGCGCAGGGCGAGGGCTGCGACTGGCACGCGGATGACGCAAACAAAACCCGCCGGATCGTAGTCCAGCGTTACCTCGGCATTGAGATCGCCCTTGAGGCTGCGTTGCAGCAGCACCGACCCAAAGCCGGTCCGCGTCGGCGGCGCGACCCGCGGTCCGCCTTGTTCGTGCCAGCGAATTTCAAGCTGCGGCGGGGTCTCCTGGGTCCACTCCCATTCGAGCGTCACGTGGCCTTCGCGGTTCGACAGCGCGCCGTACTTCATCGCATTGGTGAAGAGCTCGTGCAGCGCCATGCTCAGCGACACAGCCTGGCGCGGAGTTAAAAGAACGGCCGGCCCGTCGATCGAGACGCGGGCTTCGTCGCCGTCCTGCATCTGCAAAGAACCAGCGGCGAGTTCCTTAAGTCCAAGCTGGGTCCAGTTGGAGTCGGTCAACAAATCATGGGAGCGCGCCAACGATACGAGCCGGCCGCGATACGCTTCCTGCAAGCCGTCGGCGGCGCCTTTGAAGGTCTGATGTGCGATGGCAAGAACGACACTCAGCGTGTTCTTGACGCGGTGATTCAGTTCGGCGACCAGCAGCTCGCGGTGTGTTTCCGCTTGCTTGCGCGCGGCCTCGACTTCCTCGCGCTCGGTAATATCCGTGTTGACGCCGATCATGCCGAGGAATTCGCCGTTCGACATCCGCGGCCGCGCGTCGGTCTGCAGCACGCGATAGCGCCCGGTCGCGTCGCGGTAGCGGCCTTTCAGGGTCACGGATGTGCGCTTCGTCATGGCGTCGACCATGACGCGACCGATCTCTGCCGCATCGTCGGGATGCATGGTCGAGGACCAGTCGAATTCTCCGAGCTTGTCGTCCTGAACGCCCCAGAAATCGCGCAACAGCTTATTGAGATGCAGGCACTGACCGTTTTCATCGCTCATCCAGATCATGACCGGCGCGTGCTCGGACATGAGGCCGAAGCGTTCTTCACTCTCGCGCAATTCGTGTTCGGCTTCCTTGCGAGCCCGTTCGGACTGCGAACGCTCGATGCTGAAACCCACTTGGCGGGCGATGGTCACGGCAAGCTCGATCTCGTGCTCGCCGAAACTGCGCGGCGTCTCGTAATAGGTCATGAACTTGCCGATGGCGCGGCCGTGCGCCACCAGCGGAATGAAACCGAGGGCGCGGATGCCTTCGTTCTTGATGGTCGTCTTGACCCAATCCGCTTCGTCGGTCTCCTCGATGTCGGAGACGAAGATCGGCTCCGGATCGGGGTGTCCGGCTTTCCACGGCGTGTGTCCGTGAAGCGTTTTCACATAATGGTCGGATAGGCCGCGAGTCGCGACGAAGCACATGACGCCGGCATCGTCGAACAACAGAATGGAGGCGCGAGAGCAACCGAGCGTGCCGGTAATGGCGTCGAGCGCAGCGTTGTAGACGTCTTCCGCCGATTGGGCGCGGTAGAGCCGGTCGGTGAGCCGGAACAAGGTCGCGGCTTCACTGGCGCGCTCGACGGCCGGCTGGCGAATAGTGATGCTCATAGCCTCTAGCTATCTGCAATTCGTATCCGATTGAACCGCTATTTTGGTCCCGGGCGCCCACGGCCACAAGGTCGGCGGCCGCCGGCGACCGGACATAAATGTTCCATATCGAAAGTTAAGCCGTCGTCGGCTCGTTCGCTTCCTGATGCCAGACCAGCAGCCGGCGGCGGACCAGCGACATCGATTTGACCATGACGTAGCCGATCACGGCGATTTCGACGATGCCGGCAAAGACCCCGACCGAATTGGCGAAGCGCGAGGCCGTCATCATCGCGCCGCCGAGCCCGTAACCGCCCATCAGCATCTCCGCGACGACCGCCACGATCAAGGTCAGCGGCAGGGCGACCTGCAGCCCGGTTAGGATCTGGGGTAGCGCCGCCGGGAACACGACCTGTGTCAGCACTTCGCGGTTGGTGGCGCCCATGTTGCGTGCCGACCAGATCAACTCGCGCTCGACCGCCTGGATGCCAACGACGGTGGCGGCGATCACCGGGAAGATAGCGTCGATGACGATGATCGTGATCTTGGAGACATCGTAGACGCCGAGCCAGAGGATGACGACCGGCAGGAAGGCGATCTTCGGCATCGGAAAGCCGACCGACACGATCGGATCGAAGAACCAGTTGGCGATCTTGTTGCGCGACATCGCAGCGCCGATGGCGACGCCGAGCACGGCGCAAATCGCGAAGCTCACCAGCGCGCGGTACAACGTCAGCGCCGTATTGATGGCGAGGTCGCCGGAGACGGCGTCATCCCATATGCGGCCGAGCACGGCGGTCAGCGCCGGCAATTGATACGGCGTGTATTTGCCGCTGCGCGCCAGCGCTTCCCAGATGACGAGCACCAGCAAAAGCGAGAACACGCGCGCAAACGCCCACAGCGTCGCGCGCGCGATACGCAGCGCAGGCGCTTCAGACGACATGGATGTGTCTACATGCGCCATGCGAAGGTCCAGCGCGTGAACAACAGATAGAGCCGGTCGGCGGCAAAGCCGAGGAACGCGACCGTCAGCACCACGGCATACATCGCGTCATACGAACCATTAGCGCCGAGCGAGCCGATCAGATGACCGAAGCCGTTCTGCGCCACGATGAGTTCGGCCGACACAAGCAGGATGAATGAGAGCGCCAATGCTGTGCGGATGCCGTTGAGCATTTCCGGCATCGCGCTCGGCACCACCACGTCCCACAACATGCGCAGCTTGTTGGCGCCCATGCTGCGCGCCGACCACACCAGCACCTGTTCGCTGGAGCGGGCGCCATTGAAAGCACCGATGGTCACCGGCAGCATGCAGCCGAGAAAGATCAGCAGGATTTTTGAGCCGTCGCCGAAGCCGAGCCAGATAACCGTTACAGGGATAAGCGCCGATTTCGGCAGTGGGTAAAACACTTCCACGATAGGTGCGAGCAGCACGTTCACCGGCTTCCACCACGCCATGGCGAAGCCGAGCACCGCGCCGACGATGATCGCCAAGGCCAGTCCCGCCGCGCCGCGATACATCGAGGCCGCCCCATTGGTGATCAGCTCTCCGTCCTTGATCATGTCGATCCAGGCGAGCACGACGTCGGACAACGGCGGTAACGCGGTCGTCGATACCAGCTCAAGCCGCGCCACCAACTCCCAGACGATGGCGATCAGCAGGAGCGGGGCGTAGCGGATCAGCGTCTTCACTTTTTCCCTCCCCCCGTGAGCATTTGCGAACGGCGGGGAGGGTCGGCGCCAAGCGCCGGGGTGGGGGGATTTTTTTCTGACTTAAGGGCGCCCCCCACCCCTGACCCCTCCCCACCGCTGCGCGGGGAGAGGGGAAGGGTGAGAATGTGCATAATGAACTTGTTGATCATGGCCCGCGTACGCCCTGCGCCTTGATGGCTTCGTCGCGCACCAGGTTCCAGATTTCATCGACCTTCTCGCCGAAGGCTTTGGTCTTGAACAAATTGGGGTCGTTCTTGTCGAACTTTGTCTCGACGATGGCCTTGATGCGTCCCGGCCTTGCCGACATGACGGCGACACGGTCGGCGAGATAGACCGCTTCCTGCACGTCGTGCGTCACGAAGATGACGGTCTTCGGCGTGGCCTGCCAGATGCGCAGCAGCTCGGCCTGCATCAGGCCGCGGGTCTGGGCGTCGAGCGCGCCGAACGGCTCGTCCATCAGCAGGATCTTGGGATCGAAGGCGAGGGTGCGCGCGATGGCGGTGCGTTGCCTCATGCCGCCGGACAGTTGCGAGGGATAGCTGTCCTCAAAGCCGGACAGGCCGACCAGCTTGATGAAGTCCATGGCGCGCTGTTCGCGCTCGTCCTTGGCCATGCCCTGGCGCTCGAGGCCGTAGAGGATGTTGCCGCGCACGGTTTTCCACGGAAATAGCGCGAAGTGCTGGAAGACGATGCCGCGGTCGGGGCCGGGGCCGGTGACCGGTGCGCCATCGACCGAGATGAGGCCTTTCTCGACCGGCAGAAAGCCGCCGATAAGGTACAGCAGGGTCGACTTGCCGCAACCGGAAGGCCCCAGCAGCGCAACGAATTCACGGTTTCCGACCTCCAGCGACACCTGGTCGAGGGCCAGCACCTCCCGGCCGCGCGGCGGGCGGTACATGTGATTGACGCTATCGACGACGATCTGAGCGGGTCCCGGCATGGTGGCAAGCAGCCTCCCCAACCACCGCAAACTGTCAAGCGTGTCGTCGCTTCGCCGCAGTCTTTGGCCTATAATGTCGCGTCCTGCCATGCGGGACATCGCAATGAAAAACGACAAGAGGAAACGTCAGTGGCCAATAAACTCACCGAAGCCCGCATCGAACTCGCGCTCGCCAATCGCATCGTCGCCAATGAGGGCGTTATCGATGCCTTCGGTCACGTCAGCATGCGTCACCCGGACAATCCGAACCACTATTTCCTGTCGCGCTCGCGCGCGCCCGAACTGGTCGAGCCGGATGACTTCATCGAATACGATCTCGACTCCAACCCGGTCCGCGATCCGGGCAATACCGGCCAGTATTCCGAGCGTGTCATTCACGGCGAAATCTTCAAGGCGCGGCCGGATGTCATGGCGGTGTGCCATCATCATGCGCCGGCTTTCATGCCGCTGATCGCCAACAGCATCGACTACGTGCCGGTTTTTCACCTCGGTGCCGTCGGCGGCATCCGGCCGCCGTTCTGGGACCAGCAGGAAGAATTCGGCGATACCAATATGCTCGTCGTCAAGCCGGCGGAGGGCGCGTCGCTCGCCAAGGCGATGGGACAGAACAATATGGTTCTGATGCGCCGCCACGGCGTGACCGTGGTCGGGACCAGCGTCAAGGACTGCATCTTCCGTTGCGTCTGGTCGACGCGCAATGCGGCCTACCAGGTGCAGTCGCTGGCGATCGGCACCAACATCGCGTCGCTCACGCCGGGCGAAACGGAATTGGCCGGTCAGGTGAGTTCCAAGACCACGGGCCTGACGCGGTCATGGGAATACTGGTCGGTGCGCGTCGCCAAGTCCGGCGGCGCCTTGCCCGCGCCGAAGAAAGCGAAAGCTGCCCCGGCGAAAAAATCGGCGGCCAAAAAAGCCAGCAAGAAAAAGCGCCGCTAGCGTTTTGATCTTTCCCCGCGGACGGCATTTGTATTCAATGCCGTCCGCGTGGGGTGCGACAACGATATAAAAGAAAACCTCAAAGGGAGGATGCGATGAAGAATGTGAAGGCGGCGATGGCCGCGGTCGGCCTGCTGGCGTTCGGTATCAGCGGTGCGTCGGCCGAGGACCAGCTCAAGGTCGCCATCGGCCAGATCAATAACTGGGAAAACCAGCCGCCGACGCTCGGTCAGGACGCCGGCATTTTCAAGAAGCACGGTCTGGTGCTGGAGAATGTCGGCACCGCGGGCGCGGGTGAAACCATTCAGGCCGTGATCTCCGGCTCGGCCGATATCGGCGGCGGCGTTGGCGCTGCCGGCGTCATGCGTGCGTTCTCGAAAGGCGCGCCGGTGCGCATTCTGGCGCCGGCCTTCACCGGCACCGGCGATCTGTACTGGTACGTGAAGGCGGATTCGCCGATCAAGACGATCAAGGATTTCTCCGCCGACAAGACGATTGCCTATTCGACCAACGGCTCGAGCTCGAACAACATCGTCGTCGCCTTCGGTAGCGAACTGGGCTCGAAGGCGAAGCCGACGGCGACCGGCGGACCGCCGGCCACGTTGACGGCCGTAATGTCCGGTCAGATCGACATTGGTTGGGCGGCGCCGCCGTTCGGGTTGAAGGAAATCAAGGAAGGCAAGATTCGCATCGCCGCGCGTGGCAGCGATGTGCCGTCGCTGAAGGGCCAGACCGTTCGTGTGCTGATCGTCAACGAGAACTCGTGGAAGACCAAGCGCGACGCCATCCTTCGCTTCATGGAGGCCTACCGCGAAGCCGCGGACTGGATGTATGCAGATCCAAAGGCCGTGGAGATGTATTCGGAGAAGGTGAAGCTGCCGGTCGATCTGCTCAAGCAGTCGATGACGGAATTCCAGCCGAAGGAAACGATCCAGAGCGATGAGTTCAAGGATCTCGATGGCGCCGTCCGCGACGCGGTCAGCCTCAAGTTCCTCGACAAGCCGCTGACCAAGGAACAGCTCAGCGACTTGATCGTCACGCCGCCGCGCAAGAAGTAGATTTCATCCCATTAAAAATGAAACGGGCCGCTGGTGACAGCGGCCCGTTTTTTTATTTGGTGAACAAGCGGCTTACTTCTTCTTGCCGGCTTTCTTCGCGGCCTTCTTGCCCTTCTTCTTGGCCTTCATCGCCTTTTGCGGCGGGCAGGCCTTCTGCGCCTTCACAACGGCGCCGTCATTGCCGGCGTAGCAAGCGTTGCGATAGGTCAGCGACAGGCCGCCGCGGGCCGCACAGACCGGCGCGGGCGCGCTGAAGATACAGGTCGCCGAACGTTGCGGCGCGGGTTCGGCCTTTTTCTTGTGGCCCTTGGCTTCGCTCGACACGGCCGAACCTAGAACGAACACGGCGGCGGTGACGGCGATAGCGGCAGCAGACGCGATAGACTTGAACTTCATAGTTTCCTCCCCACCCAATGTGGAGCGGGGACCATAATCGACACGCATGACTGGCGGCCGGAAAACGCGCGCGTCATAGCGCCGCGCGCATGTTGCAGCGCACGTTCATTTTGCGTTCAGGAAACGGATGACGCTTTTTCTTAGTGCTTCTTTTTGGCGACCGCGGCGATCGCCTTCAGCATTTCCGCGCGATCGCTGTGCAATGTTGCGCGCACGCTGTCGTCCTTGCCGAGCGCACCCATCTCACGCTGCCGCTTGACGGTGGATTCAACCATCCATGGGTCCATGCCGAGTTCACGCAAGGTCGCGGCCGACTCTTCCATCTCGGCGGCGCGGCGTTCGCCGTGGCTTGCCATGCGCTCGATGTTGTAATCGCCGATCTTGGTCCAATCGAGCGTCGGATAGTTGTTCTTCAGCGACTTGGTGACTTCTTCCAGGAGGTCGGCGCGCGAGGCAGCCAGGAAGCATTCGAGCGTCAACGCCTCCATGCCCTTGATCATGACGCTGCGGATCATCTTGATCGCGGCAGCCTTGCCGGTGCCGCCGGGCACCATAGAGAATTTCATTTCCAGTTCGTCGAGCAGCGGGCCGACCGCGTCGGCATGGGGACCTGCGACCAGCAGCGGCGTCTTGTGGCGCAGCGGATGAATCGGCGCGATCACCGCGACGTCGACATAGCGCGCCTTGCCGCCGAGCAGCTTCTCGGTGTCTTGCTTGCGGCCGGGCGAGACCGAGTTGATGTCGAGATAGTAGGGGCTATTCTTCAGATGCGGCTCGACCGAGCGCGCGGCCTCCAGGCTCGACGCCGCCGTCACTGCGGCGATGACCACGTCGCTGCCCTCGACGGCATCGGCGGCCGACTTTGCCACGCGCACCCCGGCGCCGCTGGCGGCGTCCTTGAGCTTCGTGCCCGAGCTCTCCGGAAACAGGATGTCCCAGGCGGCGATCTGCTCGATGCCGCCATCGCGCAGGCCGGAGGCGATGGCCTGGCCGGCTTCGCCGAAACCGATGAAGGAAATGCGCGGGGTGTTCTTGAGGCTCATGAGCTTTCCATCCTTCACTTTTATTGGTTTTCGGGAGGGTCTTACTGCAATTCCGGTCTAAAGCATATCGAGCGGCGTGGCTTTTTTAGGCGGCGGGAATGCCTTGTCGAGCGTGGCGAGATCATCCGCCGTCAGCGTGAGGTTCAGCGCCGCGATGTCTTCCTCGACATGGGCCAGGGCGGTGGCCTTCGGGATAACGATGACGCCGTCCTGCCGCAGGAGCCAGGCGAGACCGACCTGCGCCGGGGTCGCCTGATGACGGCGCGCCACGTCGGCGAGTGCGGGGTGGCCGAGCATGCGGCCTTGCTCGATCGGCGAGTAGGCCATGAGTGGCGCCTTGTGCTGTTCGCACCAGGGCAACAGGTCGAATTCGATGCCGCGCCGGGTGAGATTGTAGAGCACCTGATTGGTCTGGCACGCCGCGCCGCCCGTTGCGGAGGCAAGTTCCCGCAAATCGTCGATATCGAGATTGCTGACGCCCCAGCCGCCGATCTTGCCGGATGTTTTCAGCGCCTCGAAAGCCTCGATGGTCTCGCTGAACGGCGCCGATCCGCGCCAGTGCAGGAGATAAAGATCGATCCGGTCGGTGCGCAGATTTTTCAGGCTGCGCTCGCAGGCGGCGATGGTGCCGCGTCTGCTCGCATTCGACGGCAGCACCTTGCTGACGATGAAGACCGCGTCGCGCTTGTCGTCAACGGCGTCGGCAACAATGGTCTCGGCTTCACCGTCGCCGTACATCTCGGCGGTGTCGATTAGCGTCACCCCGAGCGACAGGCCATGCGCCAGCGCTTTGACTTCGGCGGCGCGTTTGTTCGCGCTCTCACCCATGCGCCAGGTGCCGAGACCGAACTTCGGCATCGTGGCGCCGGAGGGCAGGGTGACGGTGGGGATCGTTGTCATTTTTGTTTCACCGCTTTGGATCAGCCGCGCGCAAAGCGCGGTCTAAAGTATTAAAGCACCCCGCTTGGCCACCGGCCCGGCAATAGCGTAGCATTGGAACAATTCAAATGCCGGGGGGGCAGCATGATCGCCGGACTTTCCATCGCCAACTTCACCATTCTGCACGTCGTGATCACCTTGGTCGCCATCGTGTCGGGCTTCATCGTGATGTTCGCGCTGCTGTCGTCGAGGCGTCCGGCGGGCTTAACGGCCATCTTTGGCTTTGCACGGTGGCGACGACCGTCACCGGGTTCATGTTTCCGATTAGCGGTTTCACTCCCGCGATCGGCACCGGCTTTGTCGCGATTGTCTTTTTCGTCGCCGGTCTCATCGCGATCTACATCAAGAAATTTTCCGGCGCGTGGCGCTGGATCTACGTCGTCACTCTGATGGTGTCGCTTTACCTGAACGTCTTCGTGTTGATCACGCAGTCCTTTCAGAAACTAAAATTTCTTAATCCCGCAGCCCCGATGGTCGGTCCGCCGTTCGCTGAGCCGACCATGACGCAGTTCGCCATCGCCCAGGCCGTGACGATCCTGTTTTTCATGGTGTTTGGCTTTTTCGCAGTCCGTAAGTTCCGGCCGCAAACGCCTTGATCTAGATCGCATCGCATCAACCGCTGCCGGTGCGCTTCCCGTCAGGGAAGTGCCAAGTGATCTGCTTTGCGGGAGGTTTTTTGCGCTCCTCCATCAAACATTCGCCCCGAATGTTCCGCGGTGTACAGCAAAGGCTTCTGTCCGCTATGCGGCAGACGACAGGAGGCCCGTGCGCGTTAGTTCCGATATCCGCAGCACGGCGCTGATTCGGCCCGCCTGTAAGACTGTTGCGGTTTGAGCCTCTCGCCGAGAGGGAGGCGGAGAACCGTAATGAATGTTGCGACGGCCCCCGTCGGGCAAAACGGAATATTGGGCCACTTGTCCGGAAAGACTTTGGATCTTCTGGAGCCACACCTGCGGTATCTCAAAATAGAACAAGGCACTGTTCTTCACGAAGCCGGCGAAGCCATTACCTTCAACTATTTTCCCACCAGCGGCTTGGTGTCGATGCTGGCCGTCTTGAATTCCGGTGAAGCGATCGAAGCCGGCGTTGTCGGCCCGGAGGGATTTATCGGCGGCTACATCGGCGTGCGCGGCTGGCGCGCCTACGGCCACGCCGTGATGCAACTGAGTGGCGCGGCGCTACGCATCAACGTCAAGAATTTCAAGAAAGTTTACGACGCCTGCGATGACCTGCGCACTCTGATCAACGGCTACCAGTCGGTCTTGTACTTCCAGGCGCAGCAGACCGCCGCCTGTCAGGCCCTGCACCAGGTCGAGGCGCGGATGTGCCGTTGGCTGCTCCAGGCTCAGGATGCCGTCGGCGATGACGTGATCAATCTGACGCAGGAATATCTATCGCACATGCTTCGCGTGCGCCGCACCAGCGTCTCCGGGGCCGCGAACAAGCTGCAGAGCGACGGTCTGATTACGTACAGGCGCGGTTCGATCCGTATTCTTGATCGCAAAGGCCTCGAAGAAAATGCCTGCGAATGCTACGGCGCCGTTCGCGGCGCCATAGCCGATGCCATGCCGCAATAGCGGCTCTCCCTAAACGTCTTCCGGATTGTCGACGTAGACCAGACCCGCCTTCGCCAGCGGTTCGCGCATATTGTACATGTCGAGGCCCAAGGTGCCCGACGCAAGCTTCACACGCTTGGCGTCTTCATCCTCGAAACGCTTTTGCGCCTTGGCAGCGGTTTCCGCGACATGCTTTTCCGGCACAACGACGACGCCGTCGTCATCCGCCACCACGGCATCGCCCGGCTCGACGTAGACGCCGGCGCAGACGACCGGAATGTTCACAGAGCCCAGCGTTGCCTTCACGGTTCCTTTCGATGAAATGGCGCGCGCCCAGATCGGGAAGCCCATCTCCTTGAGCGTGGCGACGTCGCGGCAGCCGGCATCAAGGATGACGCCCTTCACGCCGCGCGCCTTCAACGAGGTGGCGATGAGGTCGCCGATCATGCC
Source organism: uncultured Hyphomicrobiales bacterium (assembly GCA_903929045.1). Lineage (GTDB taxonomy): Bacteria > Pseudomonadota > Alphaproteobacteria > Rhizobiales > Xanthobacteraceae > Pseudolabrys. The sequence continues at coordinate 61,944 of CAIYTE010000142.1, read as the reverse complement.
GTCGGTATTGTCGGTGGTGCAGCCCAGCACGACGATGTCGCCCGGTTTGCACTGCTCGATCGCGACATGCAGCATCCAGTTGTCGCCGGGCTGCGCCAGGATGGTGACCGCGGGACCGGCGATCGACGCGCCGGCCCAGACCGGGCGCATATAGGGCTTCATCAACTGATAGCGGCCGAGCGCTTCATGCACGGTCGAAGCGCCCAGCCGCTCGAATGTCTCGATGGCCTTCGGATCGGCGCGCTTGATGTTGCGAACAACGACGTTTTTCATGGTCATGAGTGCACCTTAGCCCAGCGTTTCGGTGACGACGCGCGGGAACAATGTTTGATAGGCCTCGCCGTAGGTCATCGGGATGCCGGTGTTGCGCGAGCCCTGGATGCCGCGGTTGAGAGCGACGCGGTCGTAATAGTGCCAGAGGTGCTTCTGAGCGGCGAGGATTTGGAACGCCTTGTACTTCGTCTCCCAGACGTCATCGATTTTCAGAATGAGATCGGGCTTGTAGTCGCACTGCTCGGGCTGATGCGGCTCGAACAAATAGACCGGCGGCGCTGAATACTTGTACTTGGCGCCCGGCTTGTGGCCCATGGCCTGCGCGACGACACGCGTTTCCTGCGCAAAGTGCGCGGCGTTCGGATGATCGAAATTGTACGGATCCTTCAGCGCGTGGGTCAGCACGAAGGACGGATTGGTTTCGCGGTAGATGTCGACCATGCGGTCGAAGTGCTCTTCATTGAGCTTGAGCGGATAGTCGCCGCAGTCGAAGAATTCGATCTCGGCACCGAGAAGGGCGGCGGCGCGTTCGGCTTCGTCTTTGCGGCCGGCCTTTACGCTTTCCAGCGTCGCCCCTGATTCCTTCCAGGCAAATTGGCTCTCGCCGCGCTCGCCGAAGGACATGCAAACGATCTTCATCCGGTAGCCCTTCTTGGCGTGCAGCGCGATCGCGCCGCCCGCACGCCAGACGAAGTCGCCTGGATGGGCTGTGATGACGAGTCCGGTTTTTTGTTCAGCCATGATCGTTCCTTTTCTACGCGTGTCTCTCGACGCCGGTCAGAATTTCAATTTCCGCCCGGCGCTCGATCTCTCATCTGGTTGCGGATGTCCAGTGACGACAAGGCAGGGCTATTCGACCTTGAGGTTGAGCTTGCGCACGAGCGAGCCCCACTTCTTCTCTTCCTTGTCGACATCGTCGGCATATTCGGCTGCAGTCGATGTCATCGGATCGCCACCTTCGGCCGAGATGCGCTGCTTGACGTCATCGGTCGCGACTACCTTCTTCAACTCGGCGCTGAGCTTGTCGATGATGTCTTTGGGCGTGCCCTTGGGGGCCAGCAGGCCGTAGTGCAGCGAACCGTCGAAGCCGGGCAGGCCGGCTTCAGCAAAGGTCGGGACGTTCGGCAGCCCGGAGAAGCGCTCCTTGCTCGCGACCGCGATGACCCGAAGGTTGCCGGACGCGATATTGCCAAGCGCCGGCGGCAGCACGCCGAACGCAATCGGCACGTGGCCGCCGAGCAGATCGTTCATCACCGGCGCCGTGCCCTTGTAGGGAATGATGGCGACGTCGACAGCGGCTTCCGATTTGAACAGTTCGGCGCACATATAGCCGCCGGTGCCGACCGCCGAGGTGCCGAGGTTGATTTTGCCCGGCTCCTTCTTCGCGAGTTCGATGAACTCCTTGAGAGTCTGCGGTTTGAAAGACGGATGTGCCATCAGCGCGACCGGCATGGATGCGATCATGCCGATGGCTTCGAGTTCCTTGCGCGGGTCGAACGGGATGTTGGCGTAGAGCGCCGGATTGATCGAGATCGTGCCGGTGTGGCCGAGCAGTAAGGTGTAACCATCCGGCGTGGCGCGGGTGACGGCGCGGGTGCCGATGGTGCCGCCACCGCCGGGCCGGTTCTCGACCACGAACTGTCCCTTGAAGGCCTCGGAGAACTTCTGGGCCACGACGCGCGCCATGGCGTCGACGCCACCCGCGGCGGTGTAGGGGACAACAAGTGTCACCTGGCGCGTCGGATAGTCGGCCGCCATGGCGCCGCCGAAGGGTGTCGCCGCTGCCGTCGCGGCCGCCGAGATCATCAGATGTCGTCGGGTGAGATTCATTGGTTGCATCCTCCACTGCGCAGAGTTTCTTATGGTTGCATTATATAACCCGGGTCGGATCCGCGAGACCTTTTGATCGTGCCCAAGCGTTCGAAACGAGAGATTCCGAGCCCGGCAAAGTCTCGACTAAAAAATCTTGCGTACACAATGGCGAATTAAAGAGCCAATATTGCCTAATTCGTAATCAGGCCTCTTTGGCCGAATTTTAGGCAAAATGGCTGTCCCACGCCATACAGATGGTATTTCAAAGACTTAACCAGTTTTATGACGGTTGGCACAGGCCTTGCGATTTACTGTGCGCACGTAAGTCCGCGAAGGGCTTCGCGCGCGTCAAACGCAGGGGACTCCTCAAATGTTCAGATCGATTCAAGCGACCGTGATGCGGCCGAACGCCAAAAAGTGGCTGTCGGCAGCGGCGGGTTTCGCGTTCGCGGCTACTGGCTTGGTCCAGTCCGCCAACGCCCAGGATACGATTAAGGTCGGCGTTCTTCACTCGCTGTCCGGCACGATGGCCATCAGCGAAACGACGCTGAAGGACACCGTTCTGTTCATGATCGATGAGCAGAACAAGAAGGGCGGCGTGAACGGCAAGAAGCTCGAAGCCGTCGTCGTCGATCCGGCCTCGAACTGGCCGCTGTTCGCCGAAAAGGCGCGCGAGCTGATTTCCAAGGACAAGGTTTCGGTCGTGTTCGGCTGCTGGACCTCGGTGTCCCGCAAGTCGGTGCTGCCGGTGTTCAAGGAGCTCAACTCGATCCTCTTCTATCCTGTGCAGTACGAGGGTGAAGAGTCCGAGAAGAACGTGTTCTACACCGGCGCCGCGCCGAACCAGCAGGCGATCCCGGCCGTGGACTATCTGATGAGCAAGGAAGGCGGCTCGGTTAAGCGTTGGGTCCTCGCGGGCACCGACTACGTCTATCCGCGCACGACCAACAAGATTCTCGAGGCCTATCTGCAGCAGAAGGGCGTCGCGAAAGAAGACATCATGATCAACTACACGCCGTTCGGTCATTCCGATTGGCAGACGATCGTGTCGGACATCAAGAAGTTTGGCTCGGCCGGCAAGAAGACCGCGGTGGTCTCGACCATCAACGGTGACGCGAACGTGCCGTTCTACAAGGAACTGGGCAACCAGGGCATCAAGGCGACCGACATTCCGGTCGTGGCGTTCTCGGTCGGTGAAGAAGAGCTCGCCGGCCTCGACACCAAGCCGCTGCTTGGTCACTTGGCCGCCTGGAACTACTTCCAGTCGATCAAGAACCCGGCCAATGCCGAGTTCATCAAGAAGTGGCAGGCCTACACCAAGAACCCGAAGCGCACGACCAACGACCCGATGGAAGCGACCGTGATCGGTTTCAACATGTGGGTGAAGGCCGTGGAAAAGGTGAAGTCGACCGATGCCGACAAGGTCATCGCGGCTCTGCCGGGCATCGAAACGCCGAACCTGACGGGCGGCGTGTCCAAGATGCTGCCGAACCATCACATCACCAAGCCGGTGTTCGTCGGCGAAATCAAAGGTGATGGCCAGTTCGACGTGGTGTGGAAGACCAAGGGCCTGGTCCCCGGCGATGCCTGGACCGACTATCTGCCCGGTTCGAAGGACCTCGAAGCCGACTGGGTTGCGCTCAAGTGCGGCAACTACAACAAGGTCACCAAGAAGTGCGGCGGATCCGGTTCGTGATCTGACGCTGTCCTGACCAACAGGGGAGGCGGCGTTGAACCGCCGCCTCCCTCCTTCTTCTCGATGCCGGAAACAAAGAGATGCGTGTGTTCAGCGATCGCCTCATCGCGTTCGTCTTCGCCATCGGAATGCTCGTCGGCGGTATCGGCATCGGCCACGCCGGACCTTACGAAGACGCGCTGGCAGGCTTTACCACCGATGAATTCAGCGACACCGCGGACTCCGTCACCGCAGTCGCGACCAGCGGCAGCCCCTTGGCACCGGCTTTGATCGCCGCGCTGCAGGACGGACGGTTGCTGTTCAGCGCTAAAGACAAAAAAGTTTTCATCAAGACCGCCGACGACAAGTTGCTGGATGCCGAGACCGGCAAGCCGTTCGACGGCGCGCCGCCGGACGATATCGATGCGGTGCGCGTCAATAACCGTCTGCGCGGTGTTATCAGCGCCGCCAACGGCGCGCTGACCTTGATGGCGCCCAATCCAAACGTCCGTTACGACGCGGCGCAGTCCGTGTTCAAATCGCGCGAAGCGAGCGTGCTGCCCGCCGTCGACAAGGCGCTCGAAGCCGAAACCAACGCCAAGGTCAAAAAGGCGCTGACCGAGGCTCGCGCGGCGATCATGCTGACGGCTGACGACAGCAGTGCCGCCGACAAGGTTGCGGCGATTGCCGTCATTGGCGCGCGCGGCGATCAGGACTCCATGGCCTTGATCGAAAGTCTGCCGGCGAACCAGCCGCCGGAAGTAGCCGCCGCGGCGAAATCCGCGAGCGCCAAGATCCAGCGAACACTGGCGCTGTGGAACACCGTTCAGAACCTCTGGTACGGGCTGTCGCTCGGCTCGGTGCTGCTGCTTGCGGCCATCGGCCTTGCCATCACCTTCGGCGTGATGGGCGTCATCAATATGGCGCACGGCGAAATGGTGATGCTCGGCGCCTACGTCACCTTCGTGGTGCAGGAATTGATCCGCACCAAGAACCCGGCTTTGTTCGATTATTCGCTCGCTATCGCACTGCCGCTGGCCTTTCTGGTCGCGGCGATTGTCGGCATCATCATCGAGCGCACGGTGATCCGCTTTCTTTATGGCCGCCCGCTGGAAACGTTGCTCGCGACCTGGGGCATCTCGCTCGTGCTGCAGCAGGCGGTGCGCGGCGCTTTCGGCCCGACCAACAAGGAAGTCGGCAATCCGACCTGGATGTCCGGCGCCTTCGATCTCGGCGGCATTCTCATCACCTATAACCGCCTCTGGATCATCGTTTTCACCGGCATCGTCTTCGTCGCGCTGCTCGGCATGCTGCGCTTCACGCGCCTCGGCCTTGAAATGCGCGCGGTGACGCAGAACCGCTCCATGGCGGCGGCGGTCGGCATCCGCACCGCGCGTATCGACGCGCTGACCTTCGGCCTCGGTTCCGGCATTGCCGGCATCGCCGGCGTGGCGCTGTCGCAAATCGACAATGTCTCGCCGAACCTGGGGCAGGGCTACATCATCGACAGCTTCATGGTCGTGGTGTTCGGCGGCGTCGGCAATCTGTGGGGCACCCTGGTCGGTGCGCTGACGCTCGGCATCGCCAACAAGTTCATGGAGCCCTTCGCCGGCGCCGTGCTCGCCAAGATCGCGATCCTCGTCTTCATCATCCTGTTCATTCAGAAGCGCCCGCGCGGCATGTTCGCGCTCAAGGGCCGGGCGATCGAAGCATGACGTCGCATCCGCTCATCCGGCTGATCGATCGCGGCTCCACTCTGTTTCTGGTGTTGCTCGCCGCCTTCGCCATCACCATCCCGGTGCTCAATCTGTTGATGCCGGAAGGCTCCTTCCTGCACATCTCGACCTACTTCGTCTCGCTGTTCGGCAAATACATCTGCTACGGCCTGCTGGCGCTCTCGATCGACCTGATCTGGGGCTATGTCGGCATTCTATCGCTCGGCCACGGCGCCTTCTTCGCGCTCGGCGGCTACGCCATGGGCATGTATCTGATGCGTCAGATCGGCACGCGCGGCGTCTACGCCAATCCAATCCTGCCGGACTTCATGGTGTTCCTGAATTATTCGGAGCTGCCGGTCTTCTGGTACGGCTTCAACAGTTTCGCTTATGCCGCGCTGATGGTGCTGCTGGTGCCGGGTCTGCTGGCCTTCGTGTTCGGCTGGTTTGCCTTCCGCAGCCGCGTCACCGGCGTCTATCTGTCGATCATCACGCAGGCGATGACCTACGCGCTGCTGCTTGCCTTCTTCCGCAACAACTTCGGCTTCGGTGGCAATAACGGCCTGACCGATTTCAAGGACATTCTCGGCTTCAACGTCCAGGCCGACGGCACGCGCAACGCGCTGCTGGTGATTTCGTGCCTGATGCTGGCGCTCTGCTTCCTGCTCAGCAGGGCGATCGTGACCTCGAAGTTCGGCATGGTGCTGGTGGCGATCCGCGACGCGGAATCGCGCACGCGCTTCCTCGGTTACCGGGTCGAGGCCTACAAGCTGTTCGTGTTCACGCTGTCGGCCTGCATGGCCGGTATCGCCGGCGCGCTCTACGTGCCGCAGGTCGGCATCATCAATCCGGGCGAATTTGCGCCGGCGAACTCGATCGAAGCCGTCATCTGGGTCGCGGTCGGCGGCCGCGGCACGCTGACCGGCGCGGTGCTCGGCGCCTTCGTCGTCAATTACGCAAAGACCTTCTTTACGTCGGGCTTCCTGGCGCCGTACTGGCTGTTCATGCTCGGCGGCCTGTTCATCGGCACCACGCTGCTGATGCCGCGCGGCATCATCGGCACCTACAATGCGTGGCGCGCCGGACGCAGCGAAGCTGCGGCGGAAAATGCCAAGAGTGCGGCGATGGAAGACGGCGCAGCGCCGTCGGCGCCACCGCGGGCAGCGGAGTAGGGCCATGAGCGCAGCAATATCGGAAGCAGTGGTGGGCGCCGAAGTCGCGCCGTCACCGGAAAAAAAGAAGATCGACCGGCAAACCACGTCGGCCTTGCTCTATCTCGACGGCATTTCGGTTTCGTTCGACGGCTTCAAGGCGCTCAACGAATTATCCTTCATCATCGAGCCCGGCGAAATGCGGGCGATCATCGGTCCCAACGGCGCCGGCAAGACGACGATGATGGATTGCATCACCGGCAAGACGCGCCCCGATTCAGGCGACGTGTTCTATCAGGCCGGCACCATCGACCTCTCTCAGCTCGACGAAACCGAAATCGCCTCGCTCGGCATCGGCCGCAAGTTCCAGAAGCCGACGGTGTTCGAGATGCACACTGTCGAGGACAATCTGCTGCTGGCGCTCAAGAACGACCGTAGCGTCCGCGCGGCGCTGTTCTGGCAGTCATCGGCCGATCAGGAAAAGCGTATCGACCAGGTGCTCGACACTATTCGCCTCAAGGGCGTGCGTTCTCGCGTCGCCGGCGGTCTGTCGCACGGCCAGAAGCAGTGGCTCGAGATCGGCATGCTGCTGGCGCAGGAGCCGAAGCTTTTGCTGGTCGATGAGCCGGTGGCTGGCATGACGGACGTCGAGACCATGCAGACCGCGGAGCTGCTCAAGGAAATCAACCAGACCAAGACCGTGGTCGTGGTCGAGCACGACATGGCCTTCGTTCGCGAGCTCGGCGTCAAGGTGACGTGCCTGCACGAAGGCTCGGTGCTGGCCGAAGGTTCAATCGATCAGGTGTCGACCAATGATCGCGTCGTCGAAGTGTACCTAGGACGCTGACAATGCTCGAAGTCAACAACATCAACCTGCATTACGGCGCGGCGCAGGCCCTGCGCGGCATTTCGCTGAAAGCGGAAGTCGGCAAGGTGACCTGCGTGCTCGGCCGCAACGGCGTCGGCAAAAGCAGCCTGCTGCGTGCCATCGCCGGCCAGAAGCCGATCAGCGCCGGTTCGATTTCGCTCGATGGCACCGACATCACGAAGCTAGCGACGGTCGACCGCGCGCGTGGCGGCATCGCCATCGTGCCGCAGGGCCGCGAAATCTTCCCGCTGCTGACGGTCGCGGAAAATCTCGAAACCGGCTTCGCGCCGCTCAAGCGTGACCAACGCACGGTGCCGGACGACGTCTTCACGCTCTTCCCGGTGTTGCGCTCGATGCTCGGCCGCCGCGGCGGCGATCTTTCAGGGGGGCAGCAGCAGCAATTGGCCATTGGCCGCGCGCTGGTCATGCGACCGAAGCTGCTCCTACTGGACGAGCCGACCGAAGGCATCCAGCCGTCGATCATCAAGGATATCGGCCGCGCCATCGATTACCTGCGCTCGCTGAAAGAAATGGCGATCATTCTGGTCGAGCAATATCTCGATTTCGCGCAGGAACTCGGCGACCAGCTCATCGTCATGGACCGCGGCGCCATCGTCTATCAGAGCGACAAGGCCAACATGGACGACGCCGCGATCAAGCGGGCGCTGGCGATTTGATCTTTTTTTACCTCCCCCTTGTGGGGAGGTCGCCCGCCCAGCGGTTAGCGAAGGCGGGCGGGTGGGGGTAGTGTTTGTTTATGTTCGACCGCCAAAGCTCACCCCCCTCCCTAACTCTCCCCCGCAAGGGGGGAGGGAATGCAGCGGTGCTTCCTGCCGCAAAAAATCAAATTTTCGCCGCCAACCGCGCGACCGGCACCATTGCGGTAAGCGTCAAGCAGCTGGAGGGCCGCACCCGCCGCTCGCGCGTGCATGAGGACGGCTCGCTGCGTGTCCGCTTCCCCAATGCATCCCCGGAGGCACTGGAGGCGGTGTTCGTCAACACCGGCGGCGGCATGACCGGCGGCGACCGCTTCACCATCGATCTGGTACTTGAGGCGGGCACGAGCCTCATCGCTGGCACGGCGGCGGCGGAAAAAGTGTATCGATCTAATGGTCCCGACACAGAGATGGCGGTGACGCTGAGCGTCGCCGACGGTGCGCGGCTGTTCTGGTTGCCGCAGGAGACCATTCTTTTCGATCAGGCGCGGCTGTCGCGCAGTATCGACGTTGATCTGGCGCCCGGCGCGTCGCTGCTGATGGCGGAAGCCGTCGTGCTCGGCCGCGCCGCCCATGGCGAAGCGCTGCTTCAGGGATTGCTCGTGGACCGCTGGCGTGTCCGCCGCGATGGCAAGCTGATCTATGCTGACACGGCGCGGCTCGACGGCGCGATTTCCGCCAAACTCGGTCAGGCCGCGGTCACAAACGGTGGCATCGCTTTTGCGACGGTTTTGTATGCAGCGGGAGCCGATGATCTCGCGCAAAAGCTTGAACAAGTGCGCGTGCTGGACGACACTTTTAAAGGTGAGGTCGGCATTTCGGCGTGGAACGGCATCGCGGTGGCGCGGCTCTGTGCCGTAGACGGCGCCACGATGCGGCAAGATCTGATCGCGGTGCTGGCGGCGCTTGGCGCGCAGGTGCCGCGTCTTTGGCTTCAGTAAGGAATTGAACGGCGATGAATCTGACGCCCCGTGAAAAAGACAAACTGCTGATCGCGATGGCCGCGATCGTGGCGCGCAAGCGCCTCGAGCGGGGCGTCAAGCTCAACCATCCGGAAGCCGTAGCGCTGATCAGCGACTTCATCATGGAAGGCGCGCGCGATGGCAAGAGCGTCGCCGAACTGATGCAGAAGGGCGCCTATGTCATCACCCGCGATCAGGTGATGGAGGGCATCTCCGAGATGATCCACGACATCCAAGTCGAAGCCACATTCCCGGACGGCACCAAGCTCGTCACCGTGCACAATCCGATCCGCTGAGAGGACCAAGCTCATGAAACGTCTTTTGTCCGCTGCCGCGCTGCTCGCTCTTGCTGTCGGTCCGGCCTTCGCGCATCCGGGTCACGTCGAGACGTCGTCTTTTGCGGCCGGTATCGCGCATCCGCTGAGCGGCATCGACCACATCGCGGTGATGATTGCCGTCGGCCTCTGGGCGGCGCTCAAGGGCGGCCGCGCGCTGTGGGTGTGGCCGGTGGCTTTCGTCGGCCTCATGCTCGTCGGCGGCGCGCTCGGCATGGCGCATGTGCCGCTACCCTTCGTCGAGCCCGGCATTCTCGCCTCGGTTGTCGCGCTGGGCTTGCTGGTGGCGCTGGCGGTCGATCTGCCTGTCATCACGGGTGCTGCGATCATAGGCGTGTTTGCGCTGTTCCACGGCCATGCGCATGGCAGCGAAGTCGCGGAGAACATCAGCGGTATCGAATACATGGCGGGTTTTGCCACCGCGACCGTGACCCTGCATCTCGTCGGAATCGGTTTCGCGCAGATGATGACGCGCGCCAATCTGCGGCCCTGCATCCGCGCCGCCGGCGCGCTGTGCGTCGTCGTCGGCGGCGCGCTGGCCTTCGGAGCGATCTGATGATCCCCGGTGAAATGTTCATCAAAGACGGCGAGATCGAGCTCAACAAAGGCCGCAAGACCGCGACCCTCACGGTCGCCAACTCAGGCGACCGCCCGATCCAGGTCGGCTCGCACTATCATTTCTTCGAGACCAATCCGGCGCTGAAGTTCGACCGCAAGAAAGCGCGTGGCATGCGGCTTGATATCGCCGCCGGCACTGCGGTGCGTTTCGAGCCGGGGCAGACGCGCGACGTCAATCTCGTCGCGCTCGCCGGTAAGCGGACGGTCTACGGCTTCCGTGGCGACGTGATGGGGAAACTCTAGATGGCCGTCTCGATGAAACGCTCGGCCTATGCCGACATGTTCGGCCCCACGGTGGGCGACAAGGTGCGGCTCGCCGACACCGATCTCATTATCGAAGTCGAGAAGGACTTCACCGTCTACGGCGAAGAGGTGAAGTTCGGTGGCGGCAAGGTCATCCGCGACGGCATGGGCCAAAGCCAGGTGACCAACCAGCAGGGTGCGGTCGATACCGTCATCACCAACGCGCTGATCCTCGATCATTGGGGCATCGTGAAGGCCGACGTCGGCCTCAAGGGTGGCTACATCCACTCGATCGGCAAGGCCGGCAATCCGGACATTCAGCCCGGCGTGACGATCATTGTTGGTCCCGGCACCGAGGTGATCGCGGGCGAGGGCAAGATCCTCACCGCCGGCGGCTTTGACACGCACATCCACTTCATCTGCCCGCAGCAGATCGACGAGGCGCTGAACTCCGGCGTGACGTCGCTGCTCGGCGGCGGCACCGGCCCGGCGCACGGCACATTTGCGACCACCTGCACGCCGGGCCCGTGGCACATCGCGCGCATGATCCAGGCCGCGGATGCGTTTCCAGTCAATCTCGGTTTCGCCGGCAAGGGCAACGCCTCGCGCCCCGCGGCGCTGGAGGAAATGGTCAAGGCCGGCGCCTGTGCGCTCAAGCTGCACGAAGACTGGGGCACGACGCCCGCCGCCATCGACTGCTGCTTGGCGGTCGCCGAGAAATACGACATCCAGGTGATGATCCATTCCGACACGCTCAATGAATCGGGCTTCGTCGAGGACACTATCAAGGCCTTCAAGGGCCGCACCATTCACGCCTTTCACACCGAGGGCGCGGGCGGCGGTCACGCGCCGGATATCATGAAGGTCGCGGGCCTGAAGAACGTGCTGCCGTCGTCGACCAACCCGACGCGGCCCTACACCAAGAACACGCTCGACGAACATCTCGACATGCTGATGGTCTGCCACCATCTCGATCCGTCGATCGCGGAAGATTTGTCGTTCGCCGAAAGCCGCATCCGCAAGGAAACCATCGCGGCGGAAGACATCCTGCACGACATCGGTGCGCTGTCGATGATGTCGTCGGACAGTCAGGCCATGGGCCGTCTCGGCGAAGTCATCATCCGCACCTGGCAGACCGCGGATAAAATGAAGAAGCAGCGCGGCGCGCTGCCCGGGGAGAAGGGCGACAACGACAACCTGCGCGCCAAGCGCTACATCGCCAAATACACGATCAATCCGGCGATTGCGCATGGCGTGTCGAAGCACATCGGCTCGATCGAGAAAGGCAAGCTCGCCGATCTCGTGATCTGGACGCCGTCTTTCTTCGGCGTGAAGCCGGATTGCGTCATCAAGGGCGGCACCATCGTCGCGGCGCAGATGGGCGATCCGAACGCCTCGATCCCGACGCCGCAGCCGGTGCATTACCGGCCGATGTTCGGCGCTTTCGGCAAGTCGCTCACCGCGTCGTCGCTGGTGTTCGTATCGAAGGCCGCGGTCAAGGCGGGCCTGCGCAAGAAGCTCGGCGTCGAGAAGCAACTGGTCGCCGTCGAAGGCATCCGCAAGGTGACCAAGAAAGACATGATCCACAACGACGCGACGCCGAACATCGAGATCGATCCCGAAACCTATGAGGTGAGGGCGGACGGCGAGTTGCTGACCTGCGCGCCGGCCGACGTGCTGCCGATGGCGCAGAGGTACTTCCTCTTTTAGTATCCGGACATGAAGCGCGTCACTGAAGTGAAACCCGCCGGTGCGTGGGCGGCCACGGCCGCTCATGACCGCGTCGTGCTCGACGCCGGCGACCGTAATCGCCGCCGCATTGTGCTGACCGGCGACAAGGGTACGCCGTTCCTGCTCGATTTCCCAAAGCCCGTCAGCCTGCGCGATGGCGACGGCCTCGTGCTTGATGACGGCTCCATCGTTCTCGTCGCCGGAGAGTGCGAGAAATTGATCGAGATTTCCGCTCACGCCGCGCTCGATACCGTGCGGCTGGCCTGGCATCTCGGCAACCGCCACACCGACGTGCAGATCGTCGCCGACAAGATCCGTATCCGCCGCGACCACGTGCTTGAGGAGATGCTGATCGGTCTCGGCGCGCACCTGCATGCGGTCGATGCCGCGTTCGATCCGGAATCGCCGACGCCGTCGGATGGGCACGAGCACCACCATCATCACCATGGCCACGATCATGGGTGACGAGAAGCGGAAACCCAAGGCTCGTCGTCCCCGCGAAGGCGGGGACCCAGCGCTTTCTTCTTGCTTGGGCAAAGCGCTGGATGCCCCGCCTTCGCGGGGCATGACGGATGGTCCCGCGCTCTATCGCCTGATGGCGTGGCTGTCGCCGTCTTTCCCGGTCGGCGCGTTCTCCTATTCGAGCGGCGTCGAATGGGCCGTTGAGGCGAACGACATCACAGATGCTCAGACGCTGAAGTCCTGGCTCTCCGTCATGCTCACCGAGGGAGGGGGTGCTTGCGACGCCATTTTGTTCGCGCATGCGCATCGCGCTGTCGCGGAGAACGATGACAAGGCGCTGCACGCGGTTGCCGAACTCGCCGCCGCTTTCGCGCCGTCGAAGGAGCGTCATCTGGAAACGACGGCGCAGGGCAACGCTTTTGTCGAGGCGACCCGCGCTGCCTGGGGCTGTGACGCGATTGAGCATCTCAAAACGATCTGGAACGGCCCGGTCGCCTATCCCGTGGCCGTCGCGGTGGCCTCCGCCGGCCATGGCATCGCGCTTGAGCCGGCGCTTGCCGCCTATCTGCAAGCCGTTGCCGCCAACTGGGTGTCGGCCGGCGTGCGTCTTATCCCGCTCGGGCAGAGCGATGGTCAGCGCGTACTCGCCGCGCTGGAGCCTGCCGTCACCGCGACGGTCCAGCGGACGCTGACGGCCACACTCGACGACCTCGGTTCATCCGCGATCCGCGCCGATCTCGCCAGCGCGCGGCACGAAACCCAATACACTCGGTTGTTCAGGAGCTGATGATGAAAAATCCGCACGGGCCCAGTCCTCATGGACCTCTGCGCGTCGGCGTCGGCGGTCCGGTCGGCTCCGGCAAGACCGCGCTGATGGATCTGTTGTGCAAAAAATTGCGCGACAAATATCAGATCGCCGCCATTACCAACGACATCTACACCAAGTGGGATGCCGAATATCTGGTGCGTTCCGGCGCGCTGCCGGCCGAGCGTATCGCCGGCGTCGAAACCGGCGGCTGTCCGCACACCGCCATTCGTGAAGATGCTTCGATCAATCTCGCCGCAGTTGCCGACATGCGCGCCAAATTTCCGGATCTCGATCTGGTGCTGATTGAATCCGGCGGCGACAATCTCGCCGCGACCTTCTCACCGGAGCTTGCCGACCTCACGATCTACGTCATCGATGTCGCCGCGGGCGACAAGATCCCGTCCAAAGGCGGGCCGGGCATCACGCGCTCCGATCTGCTGGTCATCAACAAGATCGATCTTGCGCCCTATGTCGGCGCCTCGCTTGAGGTCATGGACCGCGACGCCAAGAAAATGCGCAAGGTGCGGCCCTTCGTCTTCACCAACATGAAAGAGGGCAAGGGCATCGACGAGATCGCCACGTTCATCGAGCAGAAGGGTGGGTTGCGGGCGTAATTTTCCGTGTCATTCCCGCGCAGGTGGCAGCTCTTGCTTAAGCGCTAGGTCCCCCGCTTTCGTGGGGACGACAAGCTAAAAAAACTGGGGCGCCCGTTTCCGGACGCCCCTCACTCGCCTGAGTGAATTTCGTATCTAGCGATAGCGGCAACGCCGGTTGCCCGAATCGTCCTCGTAGCAGGTGCGTTCGCGGTAACCCCGGCGATAACGCGGTTCGGCGTTGGCGCCGATCGCCGCGCCGGTGGTGCCACCGACAACGGCACCCACCGCAGCACCGCGGCCACCGCCCACAGCGCCGCCAATCACGGCACCGGTCGCACCGCCGACAATCGCGCCGCCCACAGCATCCTGCGCCTGGGCGCCCACCGGCATCACCGATAATACGGCCAAAGTCGCAGCAGCAAGAATTGCCTTGCGCATGAGAACTCTCCAGTATTTATCCAATAAGTATCGAATAAACGCACCTTCGGAGACTTGGTTCCAATGACATCGGTTGAACGGCTTGAGGCGGCGCTGGCGCGGATCGAAGACCCGAAGGGTGAGGGCGCGCGCGCCTGTCTGACCGTTTACCGCGATGGGGCCAAGGCAGCGGCACAGGCGGCCGATGCACGCCAAAAGTCCGGCATTTCGCTTGGGCCGCTCGACGGTGCGATCGTGACCTTGAAGGATCTGTTCGATGTCGCCGGCGAGGTCACCCGCGCGGGCTCCAAGGTTCTGGCCGAGGAAGGCAAGCCCGCGACGGCGGATGCCCCGATAGTGCAGCGGTTGCGCGCCGCGGGCGCGGTGATCGTCGCCAAGACCAATATGTCGGAATTCGCTTTCACCGGTATCGGCGTCAATCCGCATTACGGCACGCCGGGCAACGCGGCGGACGTGGCGCGTGTGCCGGGCGGCTCGTCCTCCGGCGCCGGTGCCGCGGTCGGCCATAAGTTCTGCGACATCGCCATCGGCACCGACACCGGCGGCTCGATCCGCATTCCGGCGGCGTTGAACGGCATTACCGGTTTTAAATGCAGCCGCCAACGCGTGCCGACCGCGGGTGCGTTTCCGTTGTCTGGCTCGCTGGACTCGATCGGGCCGCTGGCAAACACCATCGCCGATTGCGCCCATGCCGATGCCATCATGGCAGGTGAAACACCGTGGGCCCTGGAGGCCGCGCCGCTCGCCGGATTGCGCGTTGGCGTCGCGCGAGGCGGGCCGACCGAAAATCTTGATGACACGGTCGGCAAGCGTTTTCCGGCCGCACTGGCCAAGCTGGAAAAAGCCGGTGTGCGGCTGTCCGACGAGACCCTGCCGTTGATCGACGAAATGGGCTCCTTGCTCGCGCGCACCAGTATTCTGGTGGCGGAGGCCTACGCCATTCATCGCGAGCGGCTGTCCCGCCGCGCCGCCGATATCGACCCCATCATCGTCGGCCGTACTGACAAGGGCCGCGACATTTCGTCCGCCGACTACATCGATATTCTGCAGGCCCGCGCGCGCATGGTGCATGCCATGGATGCGCGGCTCGCCGACCTCGATGTGCTCGTCATGCCGACGTGTCCTATCGTCGCGCCGCGGATCGATGAAGTTGCCGCCGACCCGAAGGTTTTCATGAGCCGCAATGCCATGCTGTTGCGCAATACGACGATCGTCAATTTCTTCGATAGCTGTGCGGTATCGCTGCCGCTGCCGCGCGAGGGTGGCTTGCCGACCGGGCTGATGGTGATTGCCCGCAACGGCCAGGACCGGCGATTGTTGCGGATTGCAGCCGCCATGGAGCGGGTCCTGCAGGCCTAAACCGCTTTTCCGGCTTGTAAGTAACAGGCCAAATCCGGCATTCTCCGCACCAACAGCCGCTGTGCTGACCAGGGAGGATTCAATGAAAAACACGACACGCCGCACATTTACCGCAGGCCTTGGCGCCGCCGGATTTGTCGCCGGCACGGCGCCGTTTAACATTGGCCGTGCGCAGGGCGCGGGCTTGAAAGTCGGGGTGCTGCTGCCGCGCTCGGGCTATCAGGCCGGCATTGGGCAGGACTGCCAGCGCGGTGTCGATATCGCCACCGGCATTCTCAAGGACATGGGCTACCCCTCGCTCCAGATCATCAATGCCGACACCGAGACCAACGTCGACGTTGCCCGCTCGCGCGCCGAAAAGCTGATCAGCGAAGGCGCGCAGATGCTGGTCGGTGCCTTCGATAGCGGTCAGTCGAGCGCCATTGCGCAGGTTGCCGAACAGAAGGGCATTCCCTTCGTCATCAACATCGCCGCTGCGCCGCCGATCACGGAGCAGGGCTACAAGTTCGTCTTCCACAACTTCCCGACCGCCGGCATGATCCTGCGTGACGCTTTCGTCGATCAGAAGGAGCTGTTCGCGATCGCAGGTGCCGCGCCGAAGACCGCGGTGTTCATGCACGTCAACGACACCTTCGGCACGGCGATGGCCGGCGGCATCAACGCCGTGATGGCGAAGGCCGACATGCCGTACAAGATCGTCGAAACCATCGCTTACGATCCGGCGGCGCGCGATCTGTCTGTTGAAATCTCCAAGGCCAAGGCGACCGGCGCCGACGCGCTGGTCATGGTCAGCCGCCTCAACGACGCCATCCTGCTGACGCGCGAACTGGTCAAGCAGCGATGGACGCCGATGGCCATCATGAGCATGGGCCCGGGCTGGTATGAAGACCAGTATCTCAAGACTCTCGGCAAACTGTCGGACGGACCGCTGAGCTTCGCGCCGTGGTACGACCCGAACAAGAAACTGTCCAAGCAGCTCGATGCCGCACTCGCCAAGGCGCATGCCGGCGTCAACCTCAACACCAATCATGTCTACACCTTCGAGGCGCTCATGATCACCGCAGACGCCTACAAGCGCGCCGGTTCGACCGATCCGAAGGCTTTGGCCGAGGCGGTGCGCGCCACCAACATCACCGACAACACCAGCATCGGCCCCGGCATCAGCTTCGACGCCAAGGGGCAGAATTCGAAGATCATCGGCGGCGCTATCCAGAACCGCGGCGGCAAGCTTTTGACCGTCGCGCCGAAGGAAGCGTCCAACGGCAAGGTCGAGTGGCCGCTGAAGCCTTACGACAAGCGCGCCTAACGCTCAGGTTTTCGAAACTTCACCGTCATGGCCGGGCTTGTCCCGGCCATCCCGCTTAGATAGGCAAGGTCGTGCTTCCCTAAGCGAGATCGCCGGGCCGAGCCCGGCGATAACAAAAGAGGGCTCTTTATCCTTGCCGGCTGAGATCTATCTGAACGTCGCCGTTGGGGGCGTGCTCACCGGCCTTGTCTATGGCCTTATGGCGCTGGGCCTGTCGGTCATTTTCGGCGTCGTGCGCGTGGTCAATTTCGCGCACGGCGAGATGATGACGATCGCGATGTATATCGCGCTGACCTTGTTTACCGCTCTGCATCTCGATCCGTTGATCATGCTGATCCCGATCGCGGCGGTGCTGTTCGCCTTCGGTTACGCGCTGCAGACCGCGATCATCAATCCCTTCATCACACGCCCGGAGCATAGCCAGTTCTTGTTGCTGGTCGCCGTGGCGATCATCATCGTCAACGTGCTGCTGATCGTGTTCGGACCGGACGCCAAGGGCATCCAGACGTCGTACTCTTATGACAGCTTCCAGATCGGCAAGCTCATCATCGATGCCACCAAGGCCTACGCCGCGCTGGCGGCTCTGGTCGTCGCCGCGGCGTTGTTTGCCTTTTTCCAGTACACGACGCTCGGCACCGCGATCCGCGCTTGCGCCGACAATTATACCGGCGCGTTGGTGGTCGGCCTCGACGTCAAGCATCTCTATGCGCTGACCTTCGGCCTCGGCGCGGCCTGCGTCGGCGCCGCCGGCGTCATGCTGCTGCTGATCGTCGACGTCACGCCGGCGATCGGCCCGGCCTATACCTTGCTCGCCTTCGTCATCGTCATTACCGGCGGGCTGGGCTCGATGCCGGGCGCGCTACTCGGCGGCGTGCTGATCGGTCTGACCGAGGCGATGGCCGGACTGCTGTTCACGCCGTCGGCGAAAAGCATGTTCGCCTTTGCCATTCTGGTGCTGGTGCTGCTGTTCCGCCCGCAGGGCATTATGGGCAAGCGCGCATGAGCATGCTCGCGCGTCTCATTGAGGGCGTATCGCCGCGCATGCTGACCTTGCTGGGCGTGCTAGCTTTGGCGCTGCTGGTCGCACCGCTGGTGGCAGGCGACTACCTGCTGACGGTGCTGATCCTGATCCTGTACTTCGCCTATATCGGCCAAGCCTGGAACATCATGATGGGCTTTGCCGGGCAGCTGTCGCTTGGTCATGCGCTCTATGTCGGCCTCGGCGCCTACACGGCGGCGGCGCTCTACGTGCATTTCGGCATCGGACCGTGGCTGGGCCTTCTGGTCGCCATTCCGATCGCCGCGCTGGCCGGCGCCTTCATCGGTTTCCTGGCCTTCCGCTTCAAAGTCGGCGGTGTCTATTTCGCCATCCTCACCATCGCGGTGTGCGAATTTGCCCGCGTCGGATTCGATCATTTGGCGTGGACGCACGGCTCGTCCGGCCTGTTTCTGCCGGTGGCGCAGTTTTCCAGCAACGATCTCTGGAATCTGCGCGGCCATCCGGTGATGTTCTATTACATCCTGCTCGCAGCGGCGGCGCTGGCCTTCATCGGCTGCCGCATGCTGTTGCAGAGCCGTATCGGCTATTTCTGGCGCGCCATCCGCGAGGACGAAGAGGCCGCGCGCTCCACCGGCATCGACACCTTCCACTACAAGATGATCGCGGTGGTGATTTCGGCCTCGATGACGTCATTCGCCGGCGTCATCTACGCGTTTTATTACAACAACCTGTTCCCCGAGCAGATCTTCCACATCTCGCGCTCGATCGAAATCATCCTCGGGCCGATCGTCGGTGGCGTCGGCACGCTGTTCGGCCCGATCCTCGGCGCCTTTTTGCTGACCGGACTCGCCGAAATTCTCAATTCTATCCTAGCGGCGCTCGGCATCGATCTGCCCGGCGCCAAGCAGGTGTTCTACGGCGTCTGCCTGCTGGCGGTGATCGTCACGTTGCCGGACGGTGTGTGGCCGTGGCTTGCGCGGCGCATCGGCCTGTCGGAGCGCAACTCATGACTGCGCTTCTCAAGATTGACGGCATCAGCAAGCGCTTCCGCGGTCTTGTCGCGGTGGACCATCTTTCGTTCGAAGTGCCGCAGGGCAGCATCTTCGCCGTCATCGGCCCGAATGGCGCCGGCAAGACGACCTTGTTCAACATGATCGCCGGCGTCTACATGCCGGACGGCGGCAGCATCACCTTCAACGGCGAGCGTATCGACGGTCTAACGCCGGACAAAGTCTGCCGCCGCGGCATCGGCCGTACCTATCAGATCGTGCGGCCGTTCCCGGGCATGAGCGTTGAGGACAACGTGATGGTCGGCGCGCTGCTACGCCGGCGCGATACGCGCCAGGCGAAGGAATGGGTGTACAGGATCCTCCATCGGCTCGATTTGTACGAGAAGCGGAATCAGCTCGCCGGCTCGCTGACCCTGCCGGATCGCAAGCGGCTGGAAGTAGCACGCGCCATCGCCACCGAGCCGAAGCTGCTGCTGCTCGACGAGGTCATGGCCGGGCTACGCCCGACCGAGATCGATCGCATGGTCGATGCTTTCCGCCGCCTCAACACCGACCACGGCGTGACCATTCTCTTGATCGAGCACGTCATGCGCGCGGTCATGGCGCTCGCTGGTCAAATTCTGGTGCTGAGCCACGGCAAGCCGATAGCGCAGGGATTGCCGCAGGATGTTGTGCGCGATCAGGCCGTCATCGATTCATATCTGGGAGCGGAGGCGCTCTCATGATGTTGAAGGTCGAAAATCTTGACGTCTTCTACGGCGATGCGCAGGCGCTCGACGGCGTGTCGCTGGAGATCGAGGAGGGCGCCATTGTCGCTATCGTCGGCGCTAACGGCGCGGGCAAGACGTCGCTCATTCGCACCATTGCCGGCATGCACAGACCGGCGCGGGGGCATGTCTATTTCCGCGGCCTCGATATCGCCGGCTGGCCGAGCCACAAGGTGTGCGATCTCGGCGTCGGCCAGGTGGCGGAAGGCCGTCAGGTTTTCCCGACCTTGAGCGTCGCCGAAAATCTCGCCATGGGCGCCATGCTGCCGCGCGCCCGCGCCGAGAAGGTGAAGAACCTCGAGCGCGTCTACGCCATGTTTCCGGTGCTCACCGAGCGGCGCACGCAAGCCGCCGGCACGCTGTCGGGCGGCGAGCAGCAGATGCTGGCCATCGGCCGCTGCCTGATGAGTTCGCCGGACCTGGTGATGTTCGACGAGCCTTCGCTGGGGCTTGCCCCGGCCATCGTGCACACGATGCTGCAGATCGTGCGCGACCTGAACCGGGAAGGGCTGACCTGCGTGCTGGTCGAGCAGAACGTCGCGGTCTCGCTCAAGCTCGCCAGCCACGCCTATGTGCTGGAAAACGGCCGGATCACGCTGTCAGGTACCGGCGCGGCGCTGTTGGGCGACGACCGGGTCCGGCAGGCCTATCTCGGATTGTAGGGCTAGCGGCCGATCTGGCCGGCGCGCGGCGCGTTACGCCGCATCAGCAGGTTCAGGGCGGCGACCCGTAGGCTCAGCGGGTGGTCGGGAAAGCTGGCGCGGAGCAGTTTGAGGGCTTCGGCGTCGCTGGCGGGGGCAAATTGCATGACCCGCTCGGCCATCACCGTAGCGTCGGCCACGGGGGCGTATGAGTGCCGGTCAGTTCGGAAAGCTTCGCCCATTGGAACGCCCCGTGATGCGATACAGCCAGTATCAGAGTCGCGCGTTAACAGCTCGTTAACCGCTGTTTTTGTGCCAGGAGATAAGCGGCAGGGTCCGCCGAAGTTCCAAGGATTTGGGCCGAAGCCAAAGAAAAAGGCCGCCCCGCCGCAGCGGGACGGCCTTTCGATTTTCAGGGACCTACTTGATCGGCTGGCCGATCGTGACGGTCAGTTTCGGCAGGCCGGCGACTTCGCATTCCAGCACGTCGCCCGCGACGCAGGCGGCAACACCGGCCGGCGTGCCGGTCATGATGATGTCGCCCGGCTCGAGTGCGACCATCTCCGACAGGTTGGAGATGATTTCCGGCACGTTCCAGATCAGCTGATTGAGATCGCCGTCCTGACGGATCTTGCCGTTGCACTTGAGCGTGATCTTGCCTTCCTTCGGGTGACCGGTTTCGGTCGCCGGCTTGATCGCGCCGCAGGGCGCCGAGTGATCGAAGGTCTTGCCGACTTCCCACGGGCGCTTCAGGTCGCGCGAGGCGATCTGAAGGTCGCGGCGGGTGAGGTCGATGCCGACGGCGTAGCCGTAGATGTGGTCATTGGCCTTGGCGACGGGAATGTGGTGGCCGCCGGTCTTGATGGCGACGACGAGTTCGACCTCGTGATGCATGTCCTTGGTTAGGGTCGGGTACGGCACGGTACCGCCGTCCGGCACGATCATGTCCGCGGCCTTGGCGAAGTAGAACGGCGGCAGGCGTTCGTCCTGGCCCATCTCGCGGATGTGCTCGATGTAGTTGCGGCCGACGCACCAGATGCGGCGCACGGGGTAAGTCTTGGTGGTGCCTGCGACCGCGATCGCGGCCTGCGGGGCTGCGGGAATGACGTAGTCCGCGCTCATGCGAATGTGCCTTTTGAAATTATACGGGTGGAAGGTAAAGCAGGTCCGTAAGGCATCCGCGTATCGCATTTGGCCCTGTCGAACAAGGCGCAGCCGGCGCGGGGCCGCTGCCGCCGGACACGGCCGGCGGGACTATTTTCCGCTCGTTACGGGCAGTACGAGAAGCGTTCGATCCGCGGCGTGTAGTGAAAGTGCGGGCCGCAGAAATCGAGCGGCATGTCGCGCTTGAAACTGTGTTTGATCGGCTCGGCGAGCCCCACGGCCACGGTCGCAACGAGCAGCGACAGGACGACCGGAAAGGTCCAGCGATGGGACTTCAGCGCTGGGACTTTCATGAGCAACCACGCCGCGGCAATGATGATCAGCGGGTCGGTGATGATGAAGTATTCGAGCTTCAGGCCGCGCACGGTACCCACGAGATCGACGGCGAAGGCAACCGCGAACAACAGCGCAATCTGCAGCACGGTTTTCCGTTCGCCTTGGCGCCACGCGAAGAGCAAAGCGACGAACAGGACCCAGTGCAGGAAAATCGTCGGGCGCGGCGATGAGCTGAGAAAGAATGTTTCCCGTGCCAGCAGCAGGCCGACGCCGTCGGTCAGGGTGCGGATGGCCGATCCGCCCGCAATCGCGCCTTGCCCGGCGTCGCGCTCGATGCCGACAGCAAAGCCCAGCATTTTCTCCAGCGGGTTGAACACCGCGACGGCATTCTGCACATGCGGCGCGAGCGCGAGGGCCCAAAGACCGATCGCCGTTCCTGCGACAATCGCCGCCAACGCGGCAACGGTTTCAAGCGCACCGACGCGAAACAGCACCGCGTAGGCAATCACACAGACGAAAACCCACAGACCAATCAGACACTGGTAGACTGGAAAGCCCGTGCCGAACAATCGCGTGCGCTCGCCGACGGTCGCCGCGTCGAACAGGCCGGCTACGGCAATCGGCCACGCCAGCGCTGTTGCGACCGCTGCCATGATGACCAGCGCACAAACCATCGCCAGCGCCCGGCCGCCCGGCTGCCAGCACGATGGCGTTTCGACGCGCCGCCCGAAGGCTATTGCGATCGGCGGTATCGCCAGAACGAGAAACAGGATGTGCACCTTGTTGAGCATCGCGAGCGTGCAGAGCAGCGCAGCGGCGCCGAGCAGGATCGGCCGCCAAGCGCCGGTGATCCGCTGCGCGGTGATCAGCACGATCAACAAGGCGGTGTAGGCGCACCCGGCCGCGATCAGTTCAGTGCGGACGATCCGCATCTCCATCATGAAGCCGCCGGAGAAGGCGAGCGCGAAGGCCGCGAGCGCCGCGACACGCCAGTCCCGCACCAGCGCGCGCACAAGATAGGCGAACGCCGTGACGAAACTCAGGCCGAGGAACAGCGACAGCAGCCGGGCCGCCTGCGTCGCCTTCATCCACGCCACGGCCGATGCGGCGTTGTCGGCCACGGGCGGCAAGGTCGAGAGCACATGCGACGGCAACAGGCCCACGGCATGCAGCGCGCCGAACCAGCGCGTCAACAGCAGGATCGTCAGATAAGCCGGATGATCGAAATATTCCTGCGGCAGCTTGTCGTTGAGGAGAAAGCCCTCGTAGACCATCCACATATCCATGTCGCCGGAGCGCCAATACGGCCACCAGAATCCGACAGCAAAAAACAGAACGGTCAGCGCGATGAGCGTCGTCGCTATGGATCCGCACCAGCCGGTAACGAATAACTTCTCGATACCGGCGCTGCTGCGCCACGTATTGAACCGCTCTGAAAAGAATTCTCTCAAATGATATCCTCAGTGCTGGCCTAACGGCGCCAGACCATCAGCGACGACACGGCATAATTCCACACCACGCTCATCATCGCGCCGCCGATCCCGGCGAGCCACCAGGTCTGCTCGTGGCCGAACAGCCAGGTGCCGACGCTCAGATTGGAAATCGCGCCGACGCTGGAGATGACGTAGAACAGCAGCAGGCCGGTGACATAATGGACGCCGGTCAGGCGCTGATCGCGATAGGTGATGCGGTTGTTGAGGTTGAAGTTGGTGGCGACGGCGACGGCGATGGCCAGCGCCTGCGCCCAGCCGAAATGAAGCCCGAACAAACGCCATCCGATCCACAGCACCGCGAAATGGACGCCGATGCCACTGATGCCGACCAGACAGAAAAAGATGAAGCGCAGCGACAGGAAGCCGCCGGTGGCCTTGGCCAGCAGCAGCCCGGCATAGTCGAACGCGACGCGGGTATCGAGCTTGCTGGCGCCCTGCAGCCGCAGGCCGAACGTATAGGGTAATTCGGCGATGCGCAGCGACGGCCCGCCGGTCGATACGATGTCGAGCAAGATCTTGAAGCCGTGCGTCGACAGTTCGGCGGCAATCGGATCGACCACCTCCCGCCGCAGCATGAAGAAGCCGCTGAGCGGATCGGAGAGAGGGTGTCCGGTAACCAGATTGGCGACGCGTGTCGCCGTGACGCTGATCCATTTGCGGTGGCTGGAAAAATCGCCGGTGCTCCCACCCGCGGCGTAACGCGTGCCGATGACGATGTCGGTCGCGCCCTCACGCAGCTTGGCCAGCATTGGCACCAGCAGCTTCTCGTCATGCTGCAAGTCGGCGTCGATGACGGCAGCAAAGCGCGCCTGGCTCGCCAGCATGCCTTCAAGGCAGGCCCCGGCGAGGCCGCGGCGGCCGACACGGCGGATGCAGCGGATGCGGGTGTCGGTCAGGCCGATCTGGCGCGTGACGGCGGCGGTGCCGTCCGGCGAGTCGTCGTCGACGACGATCATTTCCCAATTGATGCCGTCGAGCGCCACGCGCAGCCGCTCGACCAGCACCGGCACGTTTTCGGACTCGTTGAAGGTCGGAACGATGACGCTGAGTTCAGGCGCCGTCGTGGTTTGCGGCGCAATGGTCATCGGATCAGCTCAAGGCCGGCGCCGCGACCGGCGGCCGGGCTTCCTGCTGCTTCAATTGCAGCCGGTAGAACGCCGCGTAGCGGCCGTCCTTGTCCAGCAGCTCGTCGTGACGGCCGGATTCCACCGCGCGGCCATCCTCGATCACGTAAATCCGGTCGGCATGCGAAATCGTGTGCAGCCGGTGCGCGATCGCCAGCGTCGTCTTGCCCTGGCAGAGATGCTCCATCGCTTCGCGGACCTGCAATTCGGACTCCGAATCCAACGCAGCGGTCGCTTCGTCGAGCAGGATGATCGGCGCGTTCTTGATCAGCGCGCGCGCAATGGCGACGCGCTGGCGCTGGCCGCCCGACAGCTGCAGGCCATGCTCGCCGACCGGCGTGTCGTAGCCGCGCGGGAACGTCATGATAAAGTCGTGCGCGTAAGCCGCTTTCGCTGCCGCGACGATCTCGTCCTCGCTGGCACCCGGTTTGCCGAAGGCGATGTTTTCGCGGACGGTGCCGCGGAACAGGAACACGTCCTGCCCGACATAAGCGATGCTCTGGCGCAGCGAATGCCGCGACACGCCGCTGATGTCATGCCCATCGATCGTGACTTTGCCGCGCTCGGTGTCGTAGAACCGCATGATCAGGCTGAACACGGTGGACTTGCCGCCGCCGGACGGACCGACCAGCGCGGTCAATTGCCCCGGCTCGGCGACGAACGACATGCCGCGCAGGATGTTTTCGTCGGCGCGGTAGTGGAAATAGACGTCGTCTAGGGTCAGCCGCGCTTTCTCGACCTTGAGCGGCGGCATGTTGAGGTCGGACGGCTCGGTCGGCGGGCTGTCGATCACCTCGAACAGCACGCGGACGCCGACCAGCGCGCTGTTGAGCTCGATGTTGAGGCGCGCCAGCCGCTTGGCGGGTTCATAGGCCAGCAGGAACGCCGCCAGGAACGAGATGAACTGCCCCGGGTCGGCGCCGGTATCGATGACGCGGTAGCCCGTATAGGCCACGGCAAGCGCGATGGCGCAGCCGCCCAGGGTCTCCATCAGCGGGCTGGCGCGGCTGCCGATGCGCGCCATCTTGTTGGCCTCGTATTCGACGGCCGCCACGTTGCGGTCGAAGCGCTCGCGCATCGTTTCTTCGAGCGTGAAGGCCTTGACGATGCGGATGCCGGTCAGCGTTTCCTGCAACGTCTCGAGGATGCGCGTGCCGCCGTGGAATTGCGTGCGGGCGATGGCGTAGATGCGGCGCACCAGCTTGCGCAGGATGATAAAGGCCGGCGGCGCCACGACGAAGGCGAAGAACGACATCACCGGCTCTTTCACCACCATCACGATGACGAGCCCGATGAGCGTCAAGAGATCGCGGCCGACCGACATGACCAGCAGATTGATGACCTGCGTCGCCGCGGCGGCGCCGGTCGACAGCCGCGCGATGAACTCGCTCGAGTGCCGCTCGGAGAAAAACTTCAGGCCTTCGTGCAGCAGCTTGGAGAATACGGCGCGCTGATTATTGGCGATGATGCGGTTGCCGATATAGGACAGCATCACGGTGTGGCCGTAAGTGGCGATGCCCTTCACGAAGAACAGCCCGACCGTGATCCAGGACAAAAACAGGATCCCGGGCACGTTCTTGTCGACGTAGGTCTGGTTGATGACCTCGCCGATCAGATGCGTGCTCAGTGCGGTGCAGCCGGCCGAAATCGCCATCAGCAGGAAGGCGACGGTGTACTTCTTCCAATGAACGACGCCTTGCTCCGTCAGCAACCGTTTGATGAGAACGGTGGCGCGGTAACGCGGGTCGTCGGCCGATTGTAAAATTTGATCGTTCATCCGCCCTCTGTCGGGCCGCTGGAGGGGCGCAAGGTCACGCCATCAGGCGCGCGCGAAAATACGCAAGGAACAGCTCTGCGCAGCCGTTTCCTTGCCCTTTGGGCGCGAAAAACTCAAGCGAAAACGTGGATAAAATGGCAGCAAAAACCGCAGTTTAGCGCGGTTTTAGGCCGCGGCGGTCTCGCGCTTGCCGGGAAGCCTGCGCTCCCACGCATAAGCATGTGCCACGATCGTATCGAGGTCCTGGAACTGCGGGCGCCAATCGAGCGTCGAACGGATGCGGTCGACATTCGCCACCAGCGCCGCCGGATCGCCCGGACGGCGTGGACCGAGCTCGACGGGGAAGTCGTGGCCGCTGATGCGGCGCACCGCGTCGATGACTTCGAACACCGAAGAGCCCTTGCCGTAACCGCAGTTGAAGGTCCTGCTGTCGCCGCCGCGGCGCAGATGGCCGAGCGCTGCCGAGTGCGCACGCGCCAGATCGCTGACATGGATGTAGTCGCGAATGCCGGTGCCGTCGGGCGTCGGGAAGTCGGTGCCGTAGACGTCCATCTTCGCCCGTTTGCCGAGCGCTGCTTCGCACGCCACCTTGATGAGATGCGTCGCGCCGGCGGTCGATTGACCGGTGCGCATTTTCGGATCGGCGCCGGCGACGTTGAAATAGCGCAGGATGACGAAGCGCAGGCCGTGCGCCTTGCCGGCGTCGTGCAGCATGATCTCCGACATCAGCTTCGAGGTGCCATAAGGCGAGATCGGCGCGGTGGCGATGTGCTCAGGCACGGGATTCTGTTCGGCATTGCCGTAGACGGCGGCCGTCGAGGAGAAGATGAACTGGCGCACGCCGCTCTCGATGGCCGCATCGAGCAGGCTGCAGGTGTTCATCGTATTGTTGCGGTAATAGCCGAGCGGGTTGGCGACCGAGTCCGGCACCACGACCGAGGCGGCGAAGTGGATGATCGCGGTGACGCCGTGGCGCTCGATGGTCTTCTTGACCAGATCGCGGTCGCCGGTCGAGCCGTTGACGAACGGCACGTTGCCGGGGATGAGGAAGCGGAACCCGGTCGAGAGGTTGTCGAGCACCACGACGGGTTCACCGGCATCCACCAGTTCGTGAACCATGTGGCTGCCGATATAGCCCGCGCCGCCCGTGACCAGGATTGTCATGCTCTTCGCCCCTCAGAAATGCCTGGATAACCTAGCGGCGGACCGTGAATGAGCCTTTAGGCCGCGCGCCGGTCACGATGGATATGGTGACCATGCTTAATGGCCGGTATACGGGTCTTAACGCCCGCGTGAACGGGTTAAGAAGTTCCGCTAGGATCATGCGGGACGAATTCGACGAAATATGGCCGATATTTTATTCATAAAAACTTCCTCGCTGGGCGATGTGATCCATCACATGCCGGCGCTCACCGAAGCGCGGCGGCATCGGCCCGACGACCGGCTGGTGTGGCTGGTCGAGGAGGCCTTTGCGCCGCTGGTGCGGTTGCACCCGGCAGTCGACGACGTGCTGCCGGTGGCTTGGCGGCGCTGGCGCAAGGCGCTGTTCAGTGCCGACACCTGGCGCGAGATTGTCGCACGCAAACGGCAGATCGGTGCCAGCCGCTACGATCTCGTCATCGACACGCAGGGCTTGCTGCGGACCGGCATCATCAGCCGCATGGCGCGCGGCGCGCGGCACGGCTACGACCGCCACAGCATCAAGGAAACGCTGGCGTCGTCGTTCTACGATGTGCGTCATCGCGTCGGCCGCGAATTGCACGCCGTCGACCGCAACCGCATCCTGACGGGCTTGGCGCTCGGTTACGAGCCGCAGGGCGCGCCGGACTTCGGGCTCGCCCGCGCCACGCTATCGACCTCCGGAGCGAAGTACGCCGTTTTTCTGCACGCCACCGCGCAGGCGCAGAAGCAATGGCCGGAAGAAAACTGGATCGCGCTCGGCAAGACATTCAGCGGCATCAACATCGTGTTGCCCTGGGGCAGCGAGGATGAGCGCCTGCGCAGCGAGCGCATCGCCGCGGCTTTGCCTAACGCGCGCGTCCCGGCGCGCCAGCCGCTCGACAAGGTTGCCGGATTGATCGCGGGTGCGGCCTTCGTCGTCGGCGTCGACACCGGATTGCTGCATCTCGCCGCCGCGCTCGGCGTGCCTTTGGTCGCGATCTTCGCCGGCAGTCAGCCGAGCCTCACCAAGCCGGTCGGCAAAGGCCTGCTCACGGTGCTCGGCGCGCATGGCGCCCCGCCGTCGCTGGATGAGGTAAGGGCGGCGGTTGAAAGGCTGACGTGAAGGCCAGTTGAAAAATCACCAATTTTGCTATACGTGTATAGCAATTGGGAGATCAGCGATGTTGGCTCTGCGCCTTCCTCCGGAAATCGAAAAACGCCTTGGGGCACTTGCCAAAAAGACAGGCCGCACAAAAAGCTTTTATGCGCGCGAAGCCATTTTGCGGCAGATCGAGGATATCGAGGATTACTATTTGGCTCGCCAGCGACTCGCCCGCGGCGGTTCACGCGTCACGCTTGAAAGTCTGGAACGTCCGGCTAAAAAACGCGCGACACGGTAATGGCAACCAGCCCGGCATGGCGGGTTGAGTTTGATCGGGCAGCCGTCCGAGACCTTCGAAAACTTGGATCGGAAGCCGAACGCACCATACTGAAATATTTGCGCGAAAGTGTCGCGGGTGCCGGCGATCCGCGGCGTTTTGGCCACGCTTTGACCGGCGATCTGAAAGGTCTATGGCGTTACCGTGTCGGCGACTATCGCATCGTGGCGCAAATCGAAAACGACCGTTTTGTCGTCTTGGTTGTAACCATTGGTCATCGGCGCGAAGTATATCGATAGAGCGGAGTGATTGCTCACGCCGCGCCGGCGCGCAGCAAATCGTGGACGTGGATGACGCCGACTGGTTTGCCGGCTTCGACCGCGAACAGGGCGGTCACCTTCAGCGAATTGAGGATATCCAAAGTCTCACTGATGAGATGGTCCGGGCGCACCGTCTTCGGCTTGCGCGTCATGACGTCATCGACGGTGGCGTCGAGCAGATTGTTGCGCATGTGGCGGCGCAAGTCGCCGTCGGTGATGATGCCGACCAGCTTGCCGGCATCGTCGGTGATGCCGATGCAGCCGAAGCCTTTCGCCGACATCACGAGAATGGCTTCCGACATTTTCGTGCCGGCGCGCGCCAGCGGCACGGCATCGCCCGAATGCATCATGTCGCGTACGGTCTTGAGCAGTGCGCCGAGCTTGCCGCCCGGATGCAGCATGCCAAACTGCACGGCGGTGAAGCCCTGGCTCTCCAGCAACGCGATGGCGAGCGCATCGCCGAGCGCAAGCTGCATCAGCGCCGAGGTGGTCGGCGCGAGATTATGCGGGCAGGCTTCCTCGGCCTGCGGCAGCGTCAGCACGACATCGGCGGCTTTCGCCAAAGTCGAGTCGGCGCTCGCGGTCATCGCGATCAGACCGATGTTGTGACGCTGCGAATAGTCGGTGAGATTTTTCAGCTCGGCGGTTTCGCCGGACCATGACAAAGCAAGAATGACGTCGGCCTTGGTGATCATGCCGAGATCGCCGTGGCTTGCTTCCGCCGGATGCACAAACAAGGCCGGCGTGCCGGTCGAGGCGAAGGTCGATGCGATCTTATGGCCGATATGACCGGACTTTCCCATGCCGGTAACGATGACGCGGCCTTGCGCAACGCGAATGAGTTCAATGGCGGCGGCGAACGACGTCGCGAGGCCATTGTGCAGCGAGGCCTTCAGCGCGTCGATGCCGCTGCCTTCGGCGTCCAAGGTGCGCAGCGCGCACGCAATCGACGCCTGAGCGCGGTCGTCGGTCATGTCGGCAGCTTTGGCATGTTTGGGTTTGGCCATGCGTGGTCGCGATCTGCTGTGTGACAGTTTGATAGCACGGAATAGACCCTTCGTCAGGCCCGCGCCAGAGCAAACGTTAACGTTGCAAGATGTTGTGGATTAAAGAGATTTTGTTCTGAGAACGGTGCGGACGGCGTCGAGAACGCGCGCCACGGCGACATCGTCGGTGCGGTGGTGGGCGACGGCGTCGTTGCCTTCGGTGCGCGCGCGCAGGCGTGAAGCGTCGTCACCTGTGGGTTCCAGAATCGCGGCGACCGGATTGAGCGGCTTCCAGTGCCACGGCGAGGTCGGGCCGAAGATGGCGACGGTCGGCGTGCCGATCGCGGCGGAGATGTGCATGAGGCCGGAGTCGTTCGTCACTGACACATCGGCGGCGGCGAGCGCGAGGATGGCGTTGCGCAGATCGGTGCCGGTGAGATCGCGCACATGCTCGCCGGCGATGGCGGCGATTTCTTGTGCTGCGGATTTTTCGCTCGGGCCGCCGAGCACCCAGATCGACGCACCGTCGGCAGCAAGCGTGCGCGCGAGTTCGGCGTAATGCGCGACGGGCCAAGCTTTGCCGGCGCCGACCGCGCCGGGTGACAGCGTCACGATCGGGCGGCCTTCATTGACGAGGTTGTTGCGCGCGCGCCATTGCGCGATTTCGTCGGCAGCCACGCGCAATTCCGGCAACGGCCAGTCGGTCGGCAGTTTCGTGTTGTTCAGCAGCGCGAGCGCGCCCATCTGGTCGATCATGCGCGGCAGCGCGCGTTCGCCCCAGCGCATGTCGTTGAGCAGGCCGAAACGCGCTTCGCCGGCAAAGCCGGTACGCGTCGGGATACCGGCGAGCCAGGGCGCGAGCGCCGCCTTCCACTTGCGTGACATGATGAGCGCCTGGCCGTAGTGCTCGGCCTGAAGCTTGTCGGCGAGTTCGCGTTGCTGCGGCACGCCGAGCACCTTGCGCGGCATGTCGACGACGATCGCCTTGCGCAGGCCGGGCATGTAGTCGGCGAGCGGCGCACACAGCGTCGAGGAGACCATGTCCACCGGCCGGTCCGGGTTCTGCGCGCGCAACAGCCGCACCACCGAATGGACGCGGACGAAGTCGCCGATCCAGACGTATGGGATAATCAAGATGGGGGCGGGGACTGTGGTCACGGCAGAAGCGGAATAGGGCTATTCCCGGGCTCCGCAAAGCCTCGAAGACGCTTTTTCCGGCGATTTTTCCGTCGGGCCGGGGGCCGAGGACCGGTTTTGCCCCGCTTTTCCCGTTTACCGTTTCCCGGGCCTGATGGCGGGCAATAGGCCCAACTATTTGCGCGTTTCCCCGGTCTGGGGCAAAGGTTGGCCCGGATTTAGGGGTTCGGCATGTTTCTGGTCACCGGCGGCGCCGGATTTATCGGGTCCAACGTGGTCGCCAGTCTCAACGAGACGGGTTCGACCGACGTCGTGGTCAACGATTGGCTGGGCGATGCCGCCAAGTGGCGCAATCTGGCCAAACGGCAGATCGCGGACTTCGTGCCGCCGGCTGAACTGATGAAGTGGCTGGAGGGCCGCAAGCTCGACGCCATCATCCACATGGGCGCCATTTCCGACACCACCGCCACCGACGGCGACCTCGTGATGGAGAACAATTTCCGTCTGTCCCTGCGGCTCCTCGATTGGTGCACGGTGCACCGCGTTCCGTTTATCTACGCCTCGTCCGCCGCGACCTATGGCGACGGCGCGCAGGGGTTCACCGACGACTGGTCGTTGCCCGCGCTGCGCCAGTTGCAGCCCTTGAATCTCTACGGCTGGAGCAAGCACCTGTTCGATCTGGCGGTGATCGACCGTTATCTCAAAGGCGAAAACCTGCCGCCGCACTGGGCCGGCCTGAAGTTTTTCAACGTCTACGGCCCGAACGAGTACCACAAAGGCGGCATGCAGAGCGTGCTCGCCAAGGTTTTCGACAGCGCCAAGGCGGGCGAGAAGGTCAAGCTGTTCAAGTCGCACAAGGACGGCATCGCCGATGGCGAACAGCGCCGCGACTTCATCTATATCGACGACGTCGTGTCGGTGTTGCGCTGGGCGCTCGACACCTCGTCGGCCAACGGCATCTTCAATGTCGGCACCGGCAAGGCCGAGAGCTTCCGCGACATGATCGTGTCGATGTTCAAAGCCATGGGCCGGGCGCCGAATATCGAATATGTCGACATGCCGGAGAATATTCGCGGGCAATATCAGTATTTCACCCAAGGCAGCGTCGTGAATCTGCGCGGCGCGGGCTATAACGCCGGCTTCACGCCGCTCGAGACCGCTGTCAGCCAGTACGTCACCGGTTATCTCGATAAGACCGACCGGTATAAATAGCGCATGACCCCGAAAAGTGTGCAGCGGTTTTCGGAAAAGGTCATGCGCAGGAAAAGTTCATGTTCGACTTCGAAAAGCATCTGACCGATCTGTCCGCGCAAACCGTGCTCTGCATCGGCGATCTGATGCTGGACGAGTTCGTCTATGGCGACGTCACCCGCATTTCGCCGGAAGCGGCGACGCCGGTGATCGCGGTCAAGCGCACCGAGGTCATGGTCGGTGGCGCCGGCAATGTCGCGCGCAACCTGGTGTCGCTCGGCACCCGCTGCATTTTCGTCGGTGTCGTCGGCAGTGACGACGCGGGCAATGTGCTGAAAAAGGCCATCGCGGATCTGCAACTCATCGAATTCCATCCCGTCATCGATGCCGCGCGCCAGACCACGCGCAAGGTTCGCTTCGTGTCCGAGCATCATTCGGCGCATTTGTTGCGTGCCGATTGGGAAGTGGCGTCAGCGGTGAATGCCGTCAGTGAAGACGCGATCATCGCCCATGCCGTCACGGCGATGCCGCGCGCCGGCGCCGTGGTGCTGTCGGACTATGCCAAGGGCACGCTGACGCCGCGCGTCGTGCGCGCCGTCATCGAGGCCGCCAACAAACTCGGCAAGCCCGTGCTCGTCGATCCGAAGGGACGCGACTACAGCATCTATCAAGGCGCGACCTTGATCACGCCGAACCGCCAGGAACTGGCCGAAGCCACCGGTAGCGCCGCCAAGACCGACGAACAAGTCGCGTCGGCGGCAACCGGACTGGGCCGCACGCTCGGCGCCAATGCCGTGCTGGTGACGCGCAGCGAAGACGGCATGACCCTGGTCGAGAAGGATCACGTCATTCACATTCCGGCCTATCCGGTGCGCGTCCGTGATGTGTCGGGTGCTGGCGATACGGTGATGGCCGTGCTGTCGGCCATGCTGGCCATGAAAGCCGATTTTGAATCCGCAATGCGCGCGGCGAATGCCGCCGCCGCCGTCGTCGTCGGCAAGCGCGGCACGGCGACAGTGTCGGTCGCCGAACTGCGCTCCCGCATTCTGCCGTCGGCGACGCTCGCGGCGGAAGAAAAGATCGTGTTCGATTGGGCGCTACTCGACGAGCATACGGCGGCGTGGCGCAAGGCCGGCCTGCGCATCGGTTTCACCAATGGCTGTTTCGATCTGCTGCATCCCGGTCACGTCAAGCTTCTGGCCGCGGCGCGCGCGGCCTGCGACCGGCTGGTGCTGGGACTCAATGGCGACGACTCCGTGAAGCGGCTCAAGGGCGAGGGACGCCCGGTGCAGAACGTGCAGTCGCGCGCCGAGGTGCTGGCCGCGCTGGAGGCCGTCGATCTCGTCGCCGTGTTCGACGAGGACACGCCGGAAAACTTGATTGCCCGCGTCAAACCGACCGTTCTCGTCAAGGGCGGCGATTACACGCGCGAGACGGTCGTCGGCCATGACATCGTCGAAGCGCTCGGCGGCGAGGTGATCCTCATCGATCTCGTGCCGGGCCAGTCGACCACGTCGATGGTCGAACGGTCGCGCAAGCTCAAATAGGGCTGTCCTTCGGCTTCGCGCTAATATCTACACGCAACAGCTGTGTGATAATGCGCCGGTCGCGCCGGGGCTGCACGCAAGTGCCGCACCACTTGAATATTGATTATACGACGAAAGTTGGCGATGTTTGCCCCGGGGAAGTTGGGGCGACGACGTGTTGGGGATTCCGCTTGATCGCGAGATGCAGCTCGTTGCTGCGTTTTTCGGAAATACCAAAGGCTATTTTGTCGAGGTTGGTGCGAACGAACCGCGCGTTCGTTCGCAGACGTGGCATCTCGAACAGGCCGGCTGGAACGGTCTGTTGATCGAGCCGCAGCCCGATCTGGCGCAGCAGCTTCGGGCACAGCGCGCCGCCAAGGTTTTCGCCGTCGCTTGTTCGGGGCCGGAGCATGAAGGCGGTACGCTGCCGCTGCATGTCGCGGGCCCGCTGTCCTCGCTCGACCGGTCCGGCATGGCGCCCGGCGCCACGCCGGAGCAAGTGATCGAAGTCCCAATCCGCACCGTCGACAGCGTGCTGGCCGAGGCGCAGGCGCCGCGCAATTTCGATTTTCTGTCGATCGACGTCGAGGGTCACGAGATCGAGGTGCTGCGCGGCTTCGACGTCGGCCACTGGCAGCCGCGTCTCATTCTGCTCGAAGACCACGTCGGCGATTTGTCGAAGCACCGCTATTTGACCGAGGCCGGTTATCGCATCGTGCGCCGCTTCGAAAACAACGGCTGGTACGTGCCGAAACATTCCGACGTGCGCATGCAGCCCGGCGACTGGTGGGAAATCTTCCGCAAATATTATCTGGCGCTGCCGTTCCGCCGGCTGCGCAATTATTCGCGCCGTCTGCGCGGCAAGTAGTCTTCAGCGGCAAGTAGTCTTCAGTTCTGGCGCCGGACCGGCTTGCTCGGTGGCGGCTGCCAGCCCTGCTTCTCTTCGTAGCTCTTGGCGTAGCGATAGAACGTGCCCTCGAAATTGCCGAGCGCAATAACAAAGCCAGCCCAGCCGTCGAGGAAACCGCGCTTGAAGACATAGTGCTTGATGAACGACCACAGGCCGTGGCCCAGCGCCGTGGCCATCGACGCGTTCTTGTGCGCGATCTTCGGCACGCCCAGCGACGAGTAGCGGTTCATCTTCTTGATGACTTCCTCGAGATTGCGGAAGGGAAACTGCCACACCGCATTCTTGAGCGTGCCGACCGGCTTGCTGTTGAGGACCTCATAGCCTTCGTGCACCGGCTCGAGCGTGTAGCGCATCGCGTCCTTGCGGAAGAGTTGCGGCTGCCGGAAGTTCGGATACCAGCCGGAGCCCTTGATCCAGCGGCCCATCATGTAGCTGCGGCGCGGCACCAGATAGACATCGTGCGGCGGCGTGCCGGCCATGAGCCCGAGAATTTCGTCGCGGACTTCCTCGGTGCAGCGCTCGTCGGAATCCAGACTGAAGACCCAGTCATAGGTGAGCGCTTCAAGGGCGCGGTTGCGCAAATCGCCAAAGCCGTTGAACGGCACATCGACGACGCGCGCGCCGAGCGCGGTGGCGATCTCGCGGGTGCGGTCCGTGCTGAACGAATCGACCACCACGACCTCATCCGCCCATAGCACGCTGGAGACGGCGGCTTCGATCTTCTCGGCCTCGTTATAGGTGATAATATAGGCGGAAATCTTATGCATGATCGAAAGGCTGTCGCTTCTATCCGGTCGGGCGGCCACGCTACCATTGCGGGAGCGGTTGCGCCCGGGAATTTGTCGTACACTGTGACTTCGGCTAAAGCCTAGATCAATGAGGATCCCCGTGGCCGCGCTGATTTCCGTCATTGTCACGACCTATAATCGCGAAGACGCGCTTGAGGCCGTGCTGCGCTCGCTCGCCCGGCAGACGGACTCGGACTTCGAGGTCATCGTCGCCGATGACGGCTCGGGGCAGGAGACCGCGGCGTTGGTCGAAGCCTGGAAGGTGCGGGTCGGCCATCGAGTCGAGCATGTCTGGCACCCGGACGATGGCTTCCGCGCCGCGGAGATCCGCAACCGGGCGGTGCTCGCATCGCGCGGCACTTACGTCATCTTCCTTGATGGCGACTGCATCGCGCGGCCGGATTTCGTATCGGTCCATCGCGCGCTCGCGGAGCAGGGCGCTTTCGTCACCGGCAACCGCATCCTGCTGTCGCCCGCGCTCACCGACAAAGTGCTGGACCGGCAACTGTCGCCGGAAATATGGAACGCGGGCCGCTGGCTCATCGAGCGCCTGCGCGGCGGCGTCAACCGCTTGTCGGCGCTGTTGCATCTGCCGCTCGGGCCGTTGCGCAATATGCGGCGAGACAAATGGCAAGGCGCGCGTTCGTGCAATCTCGCGATCTGGCGCAACGACCTCGACACGGTCGACGGCTTTGACGCCGACTACAGCGGCTGGGGCAAGGAAGACAGCGATCTGATCCTGCGCCTTTTGCACGCCGGTGTACGGCGCAAAGATGGCGTGTTCGCCACCGGCGTCATTCATCTCTGGCACGCCGAGGCCGACCGCACTCAGTTGAATGACAATGAGCGCAAGCTCGGCGTGGTGGTCGATGGCGATCGCGTGCGGGCGCAACGCGGGCTGTCCGCGCTGGCCGCGACGCCTGCAAAAGCGGCGGGGTGATCATGCCGCTCGCGACCGGCGTTCATTTCAATCGTCTGGCAAAAGCGGCCGACTGTATCGCCATCGCGGCGGCGGCGTCCCTGCCGCTGTCGACGTCGGCGACGGCCATTCTCATCGTGGCGTGGCTGGTGGTCGTCATACCGACGCTGGATGTGGCGGCGCTGCGCCGCGATGTGCTGTCGCCTGCCGGCGGTCTGCCGGTGTTGCTGGTGCTGCTTGGGGTCGCCGGCACGTTGTGGGCCGACGTGAGCTGGTTCGCGCGCTGGAAGGGACTCGATTCGTTTCTGAAGCTGCTCGTCATTCCGCTGTTGCTGGTTCACTTTCGGCGTTCGGATCGCGCGCTGTGGGTGTTCGGCGCTTTTCTCGCTGCCTGCGTGGTGACGCTACTGGCATCGACCGTCAATTTTGCCACCGGTACGCAGTCGACCGGCATCGGCGGCAATCCGTTCCTCGGCGTGCCGTGGAAGAATGCAGCGACGCAGAGCGGAGAATTCGTCATCTGCATTTTCGGTCTGCTCTATGTGGCCATCGTTGCTTTCGAGCGCCGGCTGTGGTGGCGGCTGGTGGCCGCGGTCGCGATCGCGCTCGCCATGCTGCTTAACATTTTTTACGTGGCGACCGGCCGCACCGCTCTGGTCGTCATTCCGATCCTGCTGGTATTGCTGGCGATCAAGAAGCACAGCGCCAAGGCGTTCCTAGTTTTGGTTGTCAGCGCGGTGCTGATCGGCGGCATCGGCTGGTGGTCGTCGTCCTATCTGCGCGATCGTGCGACGCAGATTGTCACCGACGCGCAGCGCTACGAACAAACCAACGAACGTAATTCATCGGGCGAGCGGCTGGAGTTCTGGAAGAAGTCCACCGCCTTTGTCACCGAGGCTCCGGTGATCGGCCACGGCACCGGCACGATCCCGTCATTGTTCGCCGCGGCGAGCGCCGGACAGAGCGGTGCTGCGGGTTCGGCGACCACGAACCCGCACAATCAGACCCTGGGTGTCGCGATCCAACTGGGCTTTGTCGGTGCGCTGGTGCTGTGGGCGATTTGGATTGTGCATCTGCTGTTGTTTCGCGGCGGCGGGCTGGTCGAATGGATCGGCCTTGTGATCGTCGCGCAAAACATCGTCGGCTCCTTGTTCAATTCGCATCTCTCCGATTTCGGCCAGGGCTGGATTTATGTGTTCGGCGTTGGCGTCGCCGGTGGCGTGGCGTTGAAGAACCGCGCGGCGCAGCCGTCATGACGCGGATCGAACTGCCGGCGCGGCCGCGCATATTGGTCATCGCGCTGCGCCGGCTCGGCGACGTGTTGCTGACGACGCCGCTCATCCGCAGCGTGCGGCGTGCCTGGCCGGAGGCCCGGATCGAGACGCTGGTGTTCGCCGACACCGCCGGCATTCTCAGCGGCAATCCGGATCTCGATGGCGTTGTCACCATGCCGCCGCGGCCGTCCGCGGGAGAGACAGTGTCGCTCGCGGCGGGGCTGTGGCGCCGGTACGATCTCGCCATCTCGACGCAGCCCGGCGACCGGCCGACATATTTCGCGCTCGCCGCGGGCCGGCGGAGCGTCGCACCGGTGGAGGATAGATTTAGCGGTCGGATCAAACGCGCACTGCTGAGCCGGAGTATCGATTACGTTCACCTCTCGCATCGCGTCGAGCAAATGTTGCGGCTGGCGGACGCCCTCGGTATCGCGCGCGTGGGCGAGATGGTGGCGCCGAAAGCGGAACCGTTCGAAGGCGCGCCTCAAGGTACTTATGCCGTCATTCATGCCGCGCCGTTCTTTCGCTACAAGCAGTGGACGGCGCAGGGCTGGCGCGATCTGGCGGCGGCCTTGTCGGCGCGTGGCGTTGCAGTGGTGGCGACCGGCGGACCGGCTGAGCCTGAGCGCCGTTATCTCGATGACGTCTGGCAGGGCGCCAATGTGGTGCGTCTCGACGGCAAACTGAGTTGGCCGCAGCTCTCCGGCCTGCTGGCTGGCGCACGGGTCTATGTGGGCCCGGATACGTCGGTGACGCATCTGGCCGCCGCAACAGGGTGCCCGAGCGTCGCCGTCTTCGGTCCGACCGATCCGCGGCTGTGGGGCCCATGGCCGGCGCAGGGACTCGACACACCGTGGCAGGCGAGCGGCACGATCGAGCAACGCGGCAATGTCTGGCTAGTGCAGAACCCGTTGCCCTGCATGCCCTGTCAGCTCGAAGGCTGCGAGCGGCGGCTCGACAGTTTCAGTGCCTGTCTCGATGAGCTACCGGCGTCGCGCGTGATCGAGGCGGCGCTGGCCGCGCTTGGTTAGTTTTTACCGCGCGCGAAGCGCAACAACAACACGCCGACCAGCAAACATCCCGCCGCCAGCGCGCCGATATGCAATTCGCGCGACGGGGTCACGAGTGTGCTGATGGCGAGCAGCGCCAGCACGATGTTGGCGCCGAAAATCCGCGCCACGATTTCGATCACGCTGAAGCCGCCGTCGGTGGCGCGCTGATAGAAGTGCGAGCGGTGCGCCTGCATGATGGACTCGCCGGCAACGGTCCGGCGCAGCAAGGTGATGGTCGCGTCTGCGATATAATAGAGGGGCAGCAGGATCGCGGCGATGATGAAGCCGTTGCCCGCGAGCAGGATCAGCAGCCACGCG
Source organism: uncultured Hyphomicrobiales bacterium (assembly GCA_903929045.1). Lineage (GTDB taxonomy): Bacteria > Pseudomonadota > Alphaproteobacteria > Rhizobiales > Xanthobacteraceae > Pseudolabrys. The sequence goes on along the minus strand of CAIYTE010000142.1, from coordinate 22,663 downwards.
AGCAGAAGGCCGATCGGCAGGCTGCCGACGTCGCCAAGAAACAGTTTCGCGACCGGACGATTGAACGGTGCAAATCCGAGCGTGGCGCCGAGCAGCGCCAGTGCGATGATCGTCGCGTCTGACGGCAGGCCGCCGATAACTCCGATAGCGGCCAGCGCCGCCGTCACCGGCACGACCTCAGCGACGGTGATCCAGTCGATCCCGTCCATGAAGTTGACGAGATTCACGAACCACAGCGCGCCGATCAGCATCAGCGCGCGTTCCAGCCACAGCGGCAGCGCCGGAAAGATTTGCAAGCCGGCGGGCAGGACCAGGACGACCACGAGCGCAGCGACAGCTTGTGCCGCCAGGCGCGGCAGCGCGTCCATCGGCCGGACATCGTCGACGGCGCCGACAACGGCCAGACCGATGACGGCCACAAACACGAGGGCCATGCGTGACACGTCGCCGAGAAGCGCAGGCGCACCCACGGCAATGCCCACCATCACAACGACCATTGCCGCGATGACGGCGATGCCGCCGCCTTGCGGTGTCGGCTCGCGATGCGACGAGCGTGCGTTCGGCCGCGCCAAGGCGTAGCGCACCAGCAGGGGCCGCAGCAGCACGATGAACAGCGCACACAAGACCGCGGCGGCAACCGCGATCACGGCAAAGATGGCGGCAAAAGGCCAGGCGCTGGGCGGGGTGATCATCGGCTACATCTTGTCATATTGAATAGAAATAACAAAAGCTTGGTTCGCATTCGATGGTGCGTAATCTTGACGTCAGGTCGCAGGCCGTATCAAATACAACCCTGTAGCGAGCAGGGCGATGGTGAATACTTCCGCGTCAGAGCGTGCGTCTCACTGGTATGTCGCCCAGACGCATCCGCGCGCCGAGGCGAAAGCGGCCGAACATCTCACACGCCAAGGCTTCGGCGTCTACCTGCCGCATTTCCGCAAGAAGCGCCGTCACGCCCGCCGCATCGACGTGGTCAAGGCGCCGTTGTTTCCGCGCTACCTGTTCGTGTCCATCGACGTCGCGACGCAGCGCTGGCTGTCCATTCAATCGACCGTCGGCGTTGCCCGTCTCATCTGCCATGGCGAAGCGCCGGCGCCAGTGCAGCGCGGCATCATCGAAACGCTGCGGCAACGCGAAGACGACGATGGCTTCATCACACTGCCGCCGCGGTTGTTCAAGCCGGGCGAGGAGCTTCGCGTGCTCGACGGCGCCTTCACCGGCACGTTTGGCCTGTTCGAGGGTATGACGGACAGCGAACGCGTGACCATCCTGCTCGATCTGCTCGGCCGCAAGGTACGCGTCACGCTCGATGCGGAGTCGGTCGCCGCCGCCTAAAGACCCGGCTGCCAGCGTTCGCGCCAGGCTTCCAGCATCAGCACGTTCCACAATTCGTATTGCCGGTTATGCCGGCCGCTGAGGTGATCCTGCCAGCACTGGCGCACTTGCTTCACGTCGAGCAGGCCGGCCTCGCGCAGGCGCTGCTCCGACAGCAGGTTCTCCGCCCAGTCGCGCAACGGACCGCGCAGCCATTCGCCGATCGGAATGCCGAAGCCCATTTTCGGCCGGTCGATCAAGGCGCGCGGCACGTGGCGATACAGCACCTGACGCAGCAGCCACTTGGTCGTGCCGTCGCGCAATTTCATGGTGCGCGGCAGACGCCAGGAAAATTCGACGACGCGGTGATCGAGCAATGGCACGCGCGCTTCCAGCGCCACCGCCATGCTGGCGCGGTCGACCTTGGTGAGAATGTCGTCCGGCAGATACGTGAGAATGTCGGCGAGCTGCATGCGCTCGGTGAAGCCGGCGTCGAGCGTGGTGTCCCACGCCGCACCGGTCGCTTCCGCAACGCCGGGCATCAACGCAGCAGGATTCCAGTGGCTGACGAGATGGCGGTACATCGACGGTTCGTCGCCGAGCCTGAGCACCGCCGCGAGCTTGTAGATCTTCTCGCCGGCCTGCGAGGGCGCGTTGCGGCTGAAGGCAAAGGACAAAAGCCGCGTCCATTGATCGGCCGGCAGGCTTGTCATCACCGCCGCCAGAAGTTGGCGCAGTGGGCGCGGCACGCGTTGGAGCTTCGGCCAGTAGGTGGATGCGAACTGGTAGCGGTTATAGCCGGCAAACAACTCGTCGCCGCCGTCGCCGGACAATGCGACCGTGACATGCTGGCGTGTCATCGCCGAAACTAGATATGTCGGGATCTGCGACGAGTCCGCAAACGGCTCGTCATAGAACTCTGGCAGTTTCGGAATGACGTCGAGCGCCTGCTGCGGCGTTACGATCATCTCTGTGTGCTCGGTGCCGAGATGTTTGGCGACGGCGGCGGCGTAACCGGCCTCGTTGTAGCCGGGCAGGTCGAAGCCGATGGAGTAAGTGCGCACCGGCCCCGCATTGGCGGACTGCATCAGCGCGGCGACGGTGGATGAATCGACACCGCCCGACAGAAACGCGCCGACCGGCACGTCGGCGACCATGCGGCGCCGCACGGCATCTTGCAGCAGCGCTTCCAGTTGATCGGTGAGTTCAGCGTCGCTGCCGTGCAATGGGTTGGCGAGGCCATCGCGCGCCACCGCGCGCGCATCCCAGTATTTCTCGATGTGCGGTTCGCCGTTGGCTGCAAGCGTCAGGATCGAGCCGGGCGCGAGCATGCGTACGCGCTGATAAATCGTGTTTGGCGCCGGCACGTAATTGAGCCTCATGAAAGCGGCGACCGCGCTTCGGTCGATCCGCGGCTGCCAGCCGGGGTAGGCGCGCAGCGATTTCAATTCCGAGCCGAACAGAAACAGCCCGTCGAACTTCGCCCAGTACAGCGGCTTGATGCCGAGCCGGTCGCGCACCAGCGTCAGGGTCCGCTCCTTGCGGTCCCAGATGCCGAGCGCGAACATGCCGATCAGGCGCTTGATCGTTGGTGCGATGCCGTAGACGGAAAACGCTTCCAGCATGACTTCCGTGTCAGAGGTGCTGCGGAAGCTGACCCCCTTGGCTTCAAGCTCGGCCCGCAGCTCCTGAAAATTATAGACCTCGCCGTTGTAGGTGATGACGAAACGGCCATCGGCCGACGTCATGGGCTGGTGTCCGGCGGGCGACAGGTCGACGATCGAGAGGCGGCGGTGCGTCAGCGCCAGCCCGGCTTCGGAATCGCTCCACAGGCCGGCATCGTCCGGGCCACGATGCGCAAGGCTATCCGCCATGGCGGCCGCGCCGCGCTCAAGCGCCTCGCGCGAGCCCGCCGCCGGATTTAAAACGCCTGCGATGCCGCACATAAGTCCTTGTCCAGGAACCGGGAATTAGCACTGTCGGATGAACATGCTAGAAGGCGTCTAGCATCCGGCATAGGACAGTTTCGCCCGGAAAAATCAATGGCTTCGACCCTTATGCCGCGCTCAAAACCGGTCCTTGTCTATCTGGTGACCGAGGATTGGTACTTCCTGTCGCACCGCCTGCCGATGGCGCGGGCGGCGTTGCGTGCGGGCTATGACGTTCACGTCGCCACCAACGTGGTGGACGGCCGGGCCGACATCGAGAGCCACGGCTTCACGCTGCATGCGCTGAACTGGACGCGCGGCAGCGCTCGTCCCGGCGACGTGCTCCGCATCCTGGGCGAAATCCGCGCGCTGTATAAAAAGCTCAAGCCGGACATCGTGCACCATGTTGGCGTGCAGCCGGCGGTCATCGGCGCGCTGGCCAGCGTCGGCCTGCCGATCGTCAAGCTGCATGCCATGGCCGGACTGGGCTTTGCTTTCACGTCGAAGACCACGCGCGCGAAAGCGGCCGGTCTGGCGGTGCGCTTGTTGATGCGCGGCCTGCTCAACCGTCCGCGCAACGCTGTGCTGGTGCAGAACCCGGATGACCGCGCCGCCGTGACCGCGCTCGGCATTGCCCCCGAACGCATCTTTCTCATCCCCGGATCCGGTGTCGACACCGAAAGCCTGACCCCGATGCCCGAGCCTTCGGGCCAGATGACGGTCGGCTATGTCGGCCGCTTGCTGGCGGACAAGGGTGTGCGGTCGCTGGTCGAGGCGCACGCAATCTTGCGCGGACGCGGGCGCGACATTCGTTTCGTTTTGGCGGGCGAACCCGATCCGGCCAATCCGGCGTCGATCCCAGACAGCGAGATCGCGGCCTGGAAACAGATCGCCGGCCTCGAACTGCTCGGCCACATCGATGACATCCGCCCGGTCTGGGCCATGTCGCATATCGCGGTGCTGCCGTCGCGCCGCGAAGGCCTGCCGAAGAGCCTGCTCGAAGCCGCCGCCTGCGGCCGTCCCATTGTCGCCACCGATGTGCCGGGCTGCCGCGAGATCGCGCGTCCGGACATCAACGCGTTGCTGGTCCCCGCCGATGACGCCGCCGCGTTGGCGGCGGCGATCGACCGGCTGGCGAGCGACGCCGGTCTGCGCAAGCGGTTCGGTGCGGCGGGGCGGATGATGGTCGAGGAGGAGTTTTCCGAGCGCCATATTGGCCGGGAGATCGTGGCCCTCTATGCCGCGCTGCTGGACCGGACCGCAAAGCCCGTCTAAACAGCCTGAAATTACCGGGACAATGAACGCGTGGCGCATTCCAGAAAAATTGCGGTGATCGGGCTCGGCTATGTTGGCCTGCCGGTGGCCGTGGCCTTTGCCCGCGCCGGCAGCCCCGTCATCGGCTTCGATATCAACGAAGGCCGTATCGCCGAATTGCGCTCGGGTCATGACCGCACCCGTGAGGTCGAACTCGCCGACCTTACGCTGCCGGCGCTGCGCTATGAGAGCGACGCGGCGGCGCTCGCCGATGCCGACTTCTATATCGTCACCGTGCCGACGCCGATCGACGACGAACGGCGTCCCGATCTCGGCGCCATGCTCGGCGCTTCGAAGACGGTCGGCACCGTGCTCAAGCGCGGCGATATCGTCGTCTACGAGTCGACGGTGTATCCTGGTGCGGTTGAGGAAGAGTGCATCCCGGTGCTGGAGCGCTATTCCGGTCTCACCGTCGGCAAGGATTTCTCCGTCGGCTATTCGCCGGAGCGCATCAATCCCGGCGACAAGACGCATCGCTTCGAGACCATCACCAAGGTCGTCTCGGCGCTCGACGCGCCGACGCTCGGCATTGTCGCCGATGTCTATGGATCGGTGGTGACGGCCGGCATCCATTGCGCGCCGTCAATAAAGGTGGCCGAAGCCGCCAAGGTGATCGAGAACACGCAGCGCGATTTGAACATCGCCTTCATGAACGAACTGTCGGCGATTTTCCGCACGCTTGATATCGACACCGGCGATGTGCTGGCCGCGGCCGCGACCAAATGGAATTTCATGAAGTTCGAGCCGGGCCTGGTCGGCGGCCACTGTATCGGTGTCGATCCGTATTATCTGACCCATCGCGCCGAGAAGGCCGGTTATCGCCCCGAGATCATTCTGGCCGGCCGTCATATCAATGACGGCATGGGCGAACATGTCGCGCAGGAATGCATCAAGGCATTGGGCGCGCGGGCCAAGAACGCGGTGGTGACGTTGCTCGGCCTGACGTTCAAGGAGAACGTGCCAGACATCCGCAATTCGAAGATCGTCGATATTGCCCGTGCGCTCGACCGCGCCGGCGTCGGCGTGCAGGTGCACGATCCGCTGGCGCTGACGGACGAGGCGGCGCACGAATATGGGCTGACGCTGGTGCCGTTCGACGAACTGGCGCCGGCCGACGCCGTCATTCTCGCGGTGGCTCACCAGGATTACGTCAAAGGCGGCTGGCCCATGATGGCGTCGCTGTTGAAGGACGGGCGGGGTGTCGTGCTCGACGTCAAATCGAAACTCGACCGGACGAAAAAGCCCGACGGTGTCTCGTTGTGGCGTCTATAATGCGGTCCATGATGTTCCGGATGACCACCCATGGCTGATGCCCCCATCCTCGTGACCGGCGCGGCCGGCTTTATCGGTTTCCACGTCGCGACGCGGCTGTTGAAGAGCGGGAAGGCCGTGGTCGGGCTCGACAATCTCAACGCCTATTACGATCCGAAACTGAAGGACGCGCGGCTCGCGGAGTTGTCGAAGTTTCCCGGCTTTCGCTTCGTGAAGCTGGATCTCGCGGATCGCGAGGGCATGGCGACGCTTTTTACCAAAGAGAAATTCGCCCACGTCGTGCATCTCGCGGCGCAGGCCGGGGTGCGGCATTCGCTGGTTGATCCGCACGCCTATATCGATTCAAACATCGTCGGCTTCACCAATATTCTCGAAGGTTGCCGCCACAACGGTTGCAAGCATCTGCTCTATGCATCCTCGTCATCGGTGTTCGGATCGAACACCAAGATGCCGTTCTCGATCCACGAGAATGTCGATCACCCGTTGAGCCTCTATGGCGCGTCGAAAAAGGCGAATGAGTTGATGGCGCATTCCTACGCGCATCTCTTCAGGCTGCCGACGACGGGACTGCGGTTCTTCACGGTGTACGGCCCGTGGGGCCGTCCCGACATGGCGATGTGGATTTTCGCCAAGGCGATTGCCGCCGGTGAGCCGATCAAGCTGTTCAATCATGGCAACATGCGGCGCGACTTCACCTATGTCGACGATGTGGTGGAGTCGATCGAGCGGCTGGTCGATCGGCCGCCCGCCGGCGATCCGCATTATTCGAGCGACGCGCCCGATCCGGGCACGAGTTCGGCACCGTGGCGGGTCTACAACATCGGCAACAACAATCCGGTCGAACTGCTGGACGTCGTGCGCATCCTCGAGGAGACGCTGGGCAAGAAAGCGATCCGCGAGCTTGTGCCGATGCAGCCGGGCGATGTGCCGGCGACCTTTGCCAATGTCGATGACCTCATGCGCGAGGTCGATTTCAAGCCGGCGACGCCGATTGACGTCGGCATCGGGCGGTTTATAGATTGGTACCGGTCCTACCACAGGTTGTGATAGTGTAGACGTTCAGCTTATGCTGGACGCCTTCGATGACCGAAAAAACCGCACTGATTACGGGTGTCACGGGCCAGGACGGCGCCTATCTCGCCGAATTCCTGTTGGCCAAGGGATACGTCGTTCATGGCGTCAAGCGGCGCTCGTCGTCGCTCAATACTGACCGCGTCGATCACCTGTATGTCGACCCGCATGCCGAGGCCGGAAAATTCTTTCTGCACTACGGCGACATGACCGACGCCACCAACCTGATCCGGCTCATTCAGGACACGCAGCCGTCGGAAATTTATAACCTCGCGGCGCAGAGCCACGTGCAGGTGAGTTTCGAAACGCCGGAATACACCGCCAACGCCGACGGGCTCGGCACACTTCGCTTGCTGGAAGCGCTGCGCATCCTGCGCATGGAGCGCAGCGTGCGCTTCTACCAGGCGTCCACTTCCGAATTGTACGGCAATGCGCCGTCACCGCAGAACGAGGACACGCCCTTTGCGCCGCGCAGTCCTTATGCCGCGGCGAAGCTCTACGCCTACTGGATCACGGTGAACTACCGCGAGGCCTACGGCATTCACGCATCGAACGGCATTCTGTTCAACCATGAGAGCCCGATCCGCGGCGAGACATTCGTCACCCGCAAGATCTCCCGTGCCGTGGCGGCGATCCAGGTTGGCACGCAGAAGCAACTGTTCATCGGCAATCTGAATGCGCGCCGCGACTGGGGCCATGCCCGCGATTGCGTCGAAGGCATGTGGGCCATGTTGCAGCAACCACAACCGGACGACTATGTGCTGGCGACCGGCGAAGCGCATTCGGTGCGCGAGTTCGTCGAGCGCGCGTTTGCCGTCGCCGGCCGGCGCATCGCCTGGCGCGGCGAGGGTGCCGATGAGGTCGGCATTGACGACGCGAGCGGCGCGGAACTCGTGAAGATCGATCCGCGGTATTTGCGGCCGACCGAAGTGGATGTGCTCATGGGTGACGCGTCGAAAGCGCGCGCGAGGCTGGGCTGGCGCCACAAGGTCACGTTCGATGAACTCGTGACCGAGATGGTAATGGCGGACCTCAAGGCCGCCGGTGTATCGCCGCGTTGAGCGATTCCAGTCTGTCCGGACACTTGTAACGCTTTGAATCAAAACGTGTCCGTGAGCGTTTTTCGCAGGGTCGCCAGCCGCATTTTGCCATGCTAGGTGATCCCGGGGCTTGAATTAACGAATTTTGGGGACATCGCTTAACGATGACGCAGGCTGTAGTACCGGGTTCGGATCGACCATTGCGGGTTGGCGTCGTTGGCGTCGGCGTCATGGGCAGCAATCATGCCCGCGTGTTTGCCGGATTGCCGGGTGTTGAACTCGTCGCCGTCGCCGATCCCGATCGCAAGCAGGCCGACTTCGTGGCGCGCACCCTGGGCTGCGTCGCCGTCGCCGATGTTGCCGCATTGCTTGATCTGAAACTCGATGCGGTCACCATCGCCGGTCCCACGCATCTGCATCGCGACATCGCGCTCGCCTGCATCGAACGTGGCGTCCACGTTCTGGTGGAAAAGCCGATCGCGTCATCGGTCGAAGAGGGCAATGAGATCATCGCTGCCGCGCGCAAAGCCGGTGTCGTGTTGATGGTCGGCCACGTCGAGCGTTTCAATCCGGCCGTTGAAGCCATCAAGGAAGCGATCCGTGGCGAAGACATCCTGTCGATCGCCATCACGCGCGTCGGTCCGTTCCCGCCGCGTATGTCGAATGTCGGCGTCGTCATCGATCTCGCCGTGCACGATATCGATCTGATCCGCTGGTTCACCGACTCCGATATCGTCGAAGTGCAGCCGCAGGTGTCGAGCGCCGTTGCCGAGCGCGAGGACATCGCGCTCCTGCAGTTCCGCACCGCATCCGGCGTGCTGGCGCACATCAACACCAACTGGCTGACGCCGTTCAAGGCGCGCAACGTCATCGTCGCGACGCGCGGCAAATATGTGCAGGCCGATCTGCTGACCCGTCAGGTCACGGAATGTTTCGGCTTCCAGCCGGACGGCAGCTATTCGATGCGCCATCTCTCGGTCGGTCACGCCGAGCCGCTGCGCGCCGAACTTCTGGCCTTCACCAGCGCGGTCCGTTCGGGCCAGCCTCCGGCGGTGACCGGCGAGCAGGGCGTCGCCAGTCTCGCCATCGCCATTCAGTGCCTCGACAGCCGCGCCGCCAGCAATGCGGCGGCCAAACGCACGGCGCCGCGCGCCGTCGCCGGCTGATCGCAGCCTTCCAACGTTGGATACCCCATGAATACGCGCACCGATCTTCCGGCTATTCCGTTCATCGACCTCGTCGCGCAGCGCCGCCGTCTCGGCAAAGCGGTCGATGACGCCGTGATGAAAGTCGTGGACAGCGCGCAGTTCATGCTCGGGCCGGACGTGCGCACCTTTGAAGCCCAGTTGGCGGAATTCTGCGGCGCCAAGCATGTCGTGACCTGCGCCAGCGGCACCGACGCGCTGGTGCTGGCGTTGCGCGCGCGGGAGATCGGTCCGGGCGATGCGGTGATCTGCCCGTCCTTTACCTTCTGCGCCACGGCGGAAGTCGCCGCGCTCGTCGGCGCGACGCCCATCTTCGTCGATGTCGACGAAAAGACCTTCAACATTGATCCCAACGGCATCGCCGGTGCCATCGAGGTCGCCAAGGCGAATGGTCTCAAGCCGAGGGCCGTGGTGCCGGTCGATCTGTTTGGTCTCGCCGGCGATCATGCCGCGGTTGCCGCCGCGGCGAAGGCGGAAGGGCTGTTCATTCTCGACGACGCCGCGCAGGGCTTCGGCGCGACCTTCAACAACCGCCGTCTCGGCACCTTTGGTAACGCCACCGCGACCAGCTTCTTTCCGGCGAAGCCCCTCGGCTGCTACGGCGACGGCGGCGCGGTGATGACCGACGACGGCGATCTCGCCGACATCATGCGCAGCCTGCGCATGCATGGCCACGGCAGTGACCGCTACGACAACATCCGCATCGGTCTGGCGTCGCGTCTCGACACCATCCAGGCGGCGGTGCTGATCGAGAAGCTCAAGATTTTCCCGGACGAGATCGACGCGCGCAACCGCGTGGCGCGCCGCTACAACGAAGCGCTGGCCGACGTGACCATCGTGCCGACTGTTCCGGCCGGTCAGGTGTCCGTCTGGGCCCAATACACGATCCGCCTCAAGGCCGGTACGCGTGACGCTTTCGCCGCGGCCTTGAAAGCTGACGGAATCCCGACCGCGGTCTATTATCCGATCCCGCTGCACCTGCAGCAGGCCTACAAGCACTATCCGGTCGGCAAGGGCGGCGTCGCTGTCAGTGCGCGGCTCGCGAGCGAAGTGATCAGCCTGCCGATGCATCCGTATCTCGACGAGCCGACGCAGGACCGCATCATTGACGGCGTGCGCCGTGCGCTCGCCAAGTAAGTAAGCTTTTCGAATCAATCAGGTTTTTCGAGGCTAAAATTCCCTCGGTGCCTCTAACTTTGAAATATCAGCCGCTCCCATAGTTCGCGGCAATGCTGTATAACAGTCCGGAACAATCCCGGGTTGTATATGCAGTGGCGTGAAACCAACGTGCGGCTGCGGCGTCTCGAAGCCGAAGCGATCTACATCATGCGCGAGGCCGTGGCCGAGTCGGCCAAGCCCGTCATGCTGTATTCGATCGGCAAAGACTCCAGCGTGCTGCTGCACGTCGCGCTGAAGGCGTTTCATCCCGCCCGGCTGCCGTTTCCGCTGCTGCACATCGACACCACCTGGAAGTTTCGCGAGATGATCGCCTTCCGCGATCAGATGGCGGCGCGGCTCGGTGTCGATCTGCGCGTTCACATCAATCAGGACGGCGTCGCGCGCGGCATTTCGCCGATCGCATCCGGCTCAAGCGTCCACACGCAGATCATGAAGACCGAGGGCCTGCTCCAGGCGATGGACGCTGGAAAGTATGACGCCGCGTTTGGCGGCGCGCGGCGCGACGAGGAAAAGAGCCGGGCCAAAGAGCGCATCTTCTCGCATCGCTCCGCGAGTCATGCCTGGGATCCGCGCAACCAGCGTCCGGAGCTGTGGAAGCTGTTCAACACCCGTATCCGGCCGGGTGAATCCATGCGCGTGTTTCCGCTGTCGAACTGGACCGAGTTCGACGTCTGGGACTACGTCCGCGCCGAGAACATCCCGGTGGTGCCGTTGTATTTCGCCAAGGAACGTCCCGTCGTCGAACGCGACGGCATGCTCATCATGGTCGATGACGACCGCTTTCCGCTGCGGCCCGGCGAGACGACGAGGATGATGAAGGTCCGCTTCCGCACGCTCGGCTGTTATCCGCTGACCGGCGCCATCGCGTCCGAAGCCGAGACCCTCGACGCCATCATCGATGAAATGCGCGGCTCCGGTAGTTCCGAGCGGCAGGGCCGTCTGATCGATCACGACACCGCGGGCTCGATGGAAGCGAAAAAACGCGAGGGCTATTTCTGATGCACGCCCCCGGCATTTTCCGCACCGCATCCGGTGCCGCCCACCGGCCGCCATTGCGCTTTCTGACCTGCGGTTCGGTCGACGACGGCAAGTCGACCCTGATCGGCCGGCTGCTGCACGAACAGAACCTGATCCACGACGACCACCGCGAAGCGCTCGGCCGCGATTCAAAGCGCCACGGCACCACCGGCGGTGAGATGGACTACGCGCTGCTGCTAGACGGCCTCGAAGCCGAACGCGAGCAGGGCATCACCATCGACGTCGCCTATCGCTACTTCGCCACGGCGCGGCGATCCTTCATCGTCGCCGACACGCCGGGCCACGAACAATATACCCGCAACATGGCGACCGGCGCGTCCAACGCCGATCTCGCGGTGCTGCTGGTCGATGCGCGCAAAGGCTTGCTGAGCCAGACCAAGCGTCACGCGCTCATCGCCAGCCTCCTCGGCATCCGGCATGTCGTGCTGGCGGTCAACAAGATCGACCTGGTCGACTTCGATCAGACGGTGTTCGAGCAGATCGCCATCAGCTTCAATTTTTTCGCCGCCGATCTCGGCTTCAAGGACATCGCCGCCATTCCGATCTCGGCGCGGCACGGCGACAACATTTCGACGGTCAGCGTCAACACGGCCTGGTACAGCGGGCCGTCGCTGCTCGCGCATCTCGAAGGCGTGAATGTCGACGATGACCGGCTGTCAAAGCCGTTCCGTATGCCCGTGCAATGGGTCAATCGGGCCAACCTGGATTTCCGCGGCTTCGCCGGCACGATCGCCAGCGGCGCGGTCACGCGCGGCGACGAGGTTGCCGTCGTGCCGTCCGGCCGCACCACCAAGGTCGTATCGATCATCGGTCCCGGTGGCGAGGTTGGCTCCGCCGAAGCAGGGGACTCCGTCACGCTGACGCTGGCCGACGAGGTGGATATTGCGCGCGGCGACATGCTCGCGGCGGTGCGCGACCGGCCGGCGGCGGGCGACCAGTTCGCGGCGCATCTGTTCTGGATGTCGAACGAGAAGCTGCTGCCCGGGCGGTCTTATCTCCTGAAGATCGGCCACCGCACGGTGTCGGCGACCATCACCGAACTCAAGCATCGGCTCGACATCGATACCTTGGCGAAGCTCGCCGCCAAGACGTTGAGCGTGAACGAAATCGGGCTTTGCAATCTGTCGACCGCGAGCGCCGTGGCGTTCGATCCTTACGCGGAAAACCGCGACACCGGTGCGTTCATCCTGATCGACCGCAACACACATGAGACGGTCGCGGCGGGCACCGTCGATTTCGCCTTGCGGCGCGCCAGCAATGTGCATCGCCAGAGCCAGACCATCAGCCGCGACGCGCGCTCCGGCCTGATGCGGCACAAACCGGCGGTGCTGTGGTTCACGGGTCTCTCGGGCTCGGGCAAGTCGACCATCGCCAATCTGGTCGAGGCGGGGCTGCACAGCCGCCGCGTTCACACCTTGATGCTCGACGGTGACAATGTGCGGCACGGGCTCAACCGCGATCTCGGCTTCACGGAACCGGATCGCGTCGAAAATATTCGCCGCGTCGGCGAGGTCGCCAAGCTGATGACCGATGCAGGTCTCGTCGTGCTCTGCTCGTTCATTTCGCCGTTCGAGGCGGAACGCAGCATGGTGCGCGACTTGATCGGCGCCGACGAATTCATCGAGGTGTTCGTCGATACGCCTCTCGAGCAATGCATTGCCCGTGACCCGAAGGGCCTGTATCGCCGGGCGCTCGCCGGCGAGATCAAGAACTTTACCGGCGTCGATCAGACTTATGAGGCGCCGGAGCATCCGGAGCTGCATCTCCAGACCGTCAGCAGCGATGCGGCAACGCTCGCCGAGAGGGTAATCGAGGATCTGGTCCGGCGCGGGATTATCTAAGCCGGCTAGCTGCGCTTATAGACGTCCTCGATGCGCTCGATGTCGTCTTCGCCGAGATAGCTGCCGGTCTGCACTTCGATCAGCTCCAGCGGGATCTTGCCGCGGTTGGCCATGCGGTGGACGCAGCCGATCGGCAGGTAGACGGATTCGTTTTCGTGCACGTCGCGCACCGTGTCGTTGATGGTCACTTCCGCCGTGCCGCGCACGACAACCCAGTGTTCAGCGCGGTGGCGGTGCTTCTGCAACGAAAGAATGCCGCCCGGAATGACGACGATGCGCTTGACCTGATAGCGCGCGCCGATATCCAGCTGCTCGTAGTAGCCCCACGGACGATGGCCGCGTTTGTTGTCGGTGGCCTCCGTGCGCTTCTCGGCCTTGAGCTTGCTGACGAGTTCTTTGACTTCCTGCGATCGCGCGCGGGGCAGCACCATCACGGCGTCCGAGGTGCTGACCACGACCATGTCCTTGACGCCGACGACAGTCGTGAGGCGACCGTCGGAATGCACGACGCTGCCGCTGACATCCATCGTCACTACAGGGCCCTGCACAATGTTGCCGGCATCGTCGGGCGGCGTGATGTCGAACAGAGCATCCCAACTGCCGATATCGGACCAGCGGAACGAGCCTTCGACCACGGCGGCGTGCTTGGTCTTTTCCATCACGGCGTAGTCGATCGATTTCGACGGCGATTTGGCGAAGGCTTCGGGCGCCAGGCGCAGGAAGCCGAGGTCGTCCGTCGCGTTCTTGACCGACGCGACGACGGCGGAGGCAATGTCCGGCTCAAACGCCGCGAGTTCATTGAGCAGCACATCGGCGCGGAACAGGAAGTTGCCGGAATTCCACAGATAGCCTTCGTGCAGATAGCGCGCGGCGGTGGCGGCATCCGGCTTCTCGACGAACTTCTCGACGACATGCACAGAGGTGCCGTCGATTTTCTTGCCGGGCAGGATGTAGCCGAAGCTGGTCTTGGGTTCGTTCGGCTTGATGCCAAAGGTGACGATCTTGCCGGCGTCAGCCGCGGCGCGGCCGGCGAGGCAGGTGGCCCGAAATTGCGGCACGTCGAGAATGATGTGGTCGGCGGCGAGCGCCAGCACCACGGCGTCCGGATCGCGCTGGCGCGCCACTTCGGTGGCGGCGGCAATGGCGGGACCGGAGTCGCGCCGCAGCGGTTCGATGACGACGGTGACGTCGACACCGATCTCTTCCGCCTGGCGGCGGGCAAAGAAATGGAAGTTCGGACCGGTGATGACGATCGGGGGCCCGAACATCGGGTCTTTCACCCGCAGCAGGGTCTCCTGATAGGTCGAGCGCTCGCCGACCAGCGGCAGGAATTGCTTGGGCAGGGCGTCGCGCGACACCGGCCACAGACGCGTCCCGGCGCCGCCGGCCAGCAGGATGGGAATGATCGGCGAGGGCATGGGTCCGGTCTCTGATTGGCCTTTTTGCGGGCTCTAGGTTTGGCCCCAGAATCGTCTTAAGCCAGTTCCCTTAGGCTGACTATCGGTACCGTCGCCTAAGGCGTAAGTCCATTCACGGCAAGCGTTTTCACCCCGGTGGCAGAACCTCGATGATCCAGCGAATGCTCACCGTCGGCGGGTTTACGCTGCTGTCGCGGGTCACCGGCTTTGCGCGCGACATCCTTCTCGCAGCGGTGCTGGGCGCGGGTCCGGTCGCGGACGCGTTCTTCGTCGCCTTCCGTCTGCCGAACCATTTCCGGGCGATCTTCGCCGAAGGTGCCTTCAACGCCGCCTTCGTGCCGGCCTATGCGCGGCTGCGCGAGCAGGGCGGCGCCGAGCGCGCCGGTGTTTTCGCCGACCGCGTGTTCACGCTGCTCGTCATCAGCCAGATCGTGCTGCTGGCGGTGGCGCTGCTGTTCACGCCGCAGACCATCGACCTGCTCGCGCCCGGCCTCGCGCGCGACCCGGAGCGTTACAGGCTGGCGGTCGAACTGACGCGCATCACGTTTCCCTATCTGCTGCTCATTACGTTGGTGACGTTGTATGGCGGCATCCTCAATGCGTTGCAGCGTTTCGCCGCCGCCGCGGCGGCATCGACGCTGCTCAACGTCACCATGATGGCGACGTTGCTGCTGGCGGTGTTCTTCCCGAGCGTCGGTCACGCCGCGGCCTGGGGCGTGCTGATCTCGGGCGTGTTGCAAGCGATGCTCGTCGGCGGCGACGCCTGGCGCGCGGGCGTGATGACCGTGTTCCGAAAGCCCAAGCTCGATGACGACGTCCGCCGCTTCTTCCGTGCGCTCGGACCTGCGACGGTCGGATCGATGGGTGTGCAGCTCGCGCTGTTCGCCGACACCATCATCGCCAGCTTTCTGCCGGCCGGTGCGTTGTCCGCGCTGTATTACGCCGACCGCATCAATCAGTTGCCCATCGGCGTCATCGGCATTGCCGCCGGCACGGTGATCCTGCCGGAAATGTCGCGCCGCCTAGCCGCGGGCGATGTCACCGGCGCCTCGCATGCGCAGAACCGCGCCGTCGAGTTCACGCTGCTGCTGTCGATCCCGTGCCTCGCGGCATTCCTGATCGTGCCCGAGCTCATCATGCGCGCATTGTTCGTGCGCGGCGCCTTCACGGCCGCCGATGCGGTCGCCGCCGGGCAGACTTTGTCCGCCTACGCCCTCGGCCTGTTGCCCTTCGTGCTGATCCGGAGTGCCGTTGCCACCTTCTTTGCGCGCGGCGACACGGCGACACCGGTGAAGGCGGCGCTGCTCGCGGCCGCCGTGAACATCGCATTTAAATTTATGTTGATGGGTCCGCTGGCGCAGGTCGGTCTCGCGCTGGCGACCTCAATCGGCGCCTGGATCAATCTCGGTCTGGTGATCTGGTTCGGCCTTCGCGCCGGCCACCTGCAGATCGATGCCCGGCTGAAAGATTCCGCGATGAAACTCGCGGCCGCGGGCCTCGCACTCGCGGTCGCACTGTGGTTCGCCGCCGTCCCCGTTGCCCAACTGGTAGCGGGATGGCGTGGGATCGGCGACATTGCGGCGTTGTCGCTTCTCGCCGTGCTCGGTCTCGTCGTCTATGGTGGACTGGTCCTCGTCTTGTTCGGCCGACGCTGGTTTGCGACATTTAAATCACGGTCGCGCTGAACAATTCGCCGTGTATGTTGCAAAGCGTTAGGGTGGACATACGTGTTCATCCGGCGATATGGGGAATTGTCCCCGAACAACGGCTATCCCTATGAATATTCCTCAAATTCAGTCTTTCATTTCCGCCCGCGCGGCGTTGCTGCGTTCCCTCATAGTGATGTCCCTTGCGACTTTGGTCGTAGGCTGCGGCGAGAGCGAACAGAAGAAAGCTGCGCCGCCGCCGCCGTCGGTGACCATCGCCAAGCCGGTCAAGCGCACGGTCGCGGATTTCGACGAATATGTTGGACGCTTTGTCGCAGTGAACTCGGTCGAGGTGCGTGCGCGTGTCTCGGGCTATCTCGAAGGCATCCACTTCAAGGACGGTCAGGTCGTGAAGCAGGGCGATCTGCTGTTTTCGATCGACAAGCGCCCGTTCCAGAACGCCGTCGATCAGGGCCGCGCCAATCTGGCGGCGGCGAAGTCCAACCTCGCGTTCACCGAAGCCGACTTCACGCGCGGCCAGCAGTTGGTGCGCGACAAGACCATCACCGACCAGACCTTCGAGCAGCGCTCGCAGGCCTACCGGAACTCGCAAGCCTCCGTGTCGAACGCCGAAGCGGCGCTGCGCACCTCGGAACTCGATCTCGAATTCACCGAACTGCGCGCGCCGGTGACCGGCCGCATTGGCGATCGCCGCGTGTCGCAGGGCAACCTCGTGACCGGTGGCACCGGTGGCAACACGACGTTGCTCGCGACCATCGTCTCGACCGATCCCATCCGCTTCGAGTTCACCTTCGATGAAGCGTCCTATCTGCGTTACGAGCGGCTGGCGAAAGGCTCGCCGGCCGGTGACGACATCGCCAGCCGCGGCACCGGCACCAAGGTGTCGCTCAAGCTGATCGATGAAAAGGACTTCGCGCACGAAGGCAGCATGGACTTCGTCGACAACGTCATCGATCGCGCCACGGGCACGATCCGTGGCCGCGCCGTGTTTGCCAATCCGAACGGCGTGTTCACCGTCGGTATGTTCGCCCGCGTGCGCGTGCCCGGTTCGCCGCCCTACGAAGCGCTGTTGGTGCCGGACAATGCGGTTGGCACCGAGCAGGCGCGCAAGTTCGTCAGCGTCGTCAATGCCGACAATGTGGTGACGCCGAAATACGTGACGCTGGCGCAGGTGTTGCCGGATGGTTTCCGCGTCATCAAGGACGGCCTGTCGCCCGACGACCGCGTCATCGTCAACGGCCTGTTGCGCGCGCGGCCCGGACAGAAGGTCACGCCGCAGGAGCAGGGCGCGGCACCGACGCCGGGGGCACCCGCCGCGGGCGCGCCGCCTGCCGACGCCAAGAAGTAGACCGAAGAAAATAGATCATGCGCATTTCGCACTTCTTCATCGACCGGCCGATTTTCGCTTCCGTTGTCTCGATCGTGATCGTGATCCTGGGCGCGGTCGCGTTCGCGCGTCTGCCGATTGCGCAATATCCGGAAATTGCGCCGCCGACGATCACGGTGGCCGGCCAGTATCCGGGCGCCAGCGCCGATATCGTCGCCTCGACCGTGGTGGCGCCGATCGAGCAGCAGATCAACGGCGTCGAGAACATGATCTATCTGTCGTCGAACTCGACCGGCGACGGCCGCTTCTCTATTTCGGTGACCTTCGACATCGGCACCAATCTCGATATCGCGCAGGTGCAGGTGCAGAACCGCGTCGCCATTGCGCAGCCGCGTCTGCCGTCGGACGTGCGCAACATCGGCGTGACAGTGAACAAGGCGTCGCCCGACCTGATGATGGTCGTGCATCTCTATTCGCCCGATAAAACGCGCGATACGTTGTTCATTTCCAACTATGCGACCTTGAACATCACCGACGCTGTCACCCGCGTCGACGGTGTCGGCTCGATCACCGTGTTCGGCGCCCGCGACTACGCCATGCGCATGTGGCTCGATCCCGACCGTTTGCAGGCGGTGGGTCTGACTGCCAGCGACGTCGTGCTAGCGCTTCAGGGCCAGAACGTGCAGGTGGCATCCGGCGTTCTCAACGCGCCGCCGATGGACAAACCGGGCGCGTTCCAGATTTCCGTGCAGACGCTCGGGCGGCTGACCGATCCGAACGAGTTCGCCAATATCACCGTCAAGCAGACCAGCACGGCGACCGTGCGGCTGAAGGATGTGGCGCAGGTCGAACTGGCCGCGCAGGACTATTCGACAAACTCCTACCTCGACCGCGATCCGGCCGTGGCGCTCGGCGTGTTCCAGCGCCCGGGGTCGAACGCGCTGGCGACCGCCAAGGGCATCATTTCGACCATGGACGACTTGGCCAAGTCGTTTCCGGCCGGGCTGAAATACACCATCGTCTACAACCCGACCCAGTTCATCCAGGAGTCGGTCGACGCCGTTCAGGAAACCATCGGCGAAGCGATTTTGCTGGTGGTGCTGGTCGTCATTCTGTTTCTGCAGTCCTGGCGCGCCGCCGTTATTCCCTTGATCGCCATTCCGGTGTCGCTGATCGGCACGTTTTTCGTGATGTCGATGTTCGGCTTTACGTTGAACAATCTGTCGCTGTTCGGCCTCGTGCTCGCCATCGGCATCGTGGTCGATGACGCGATCGTGGTGGTCGAGAACGTCGAGCGCAACATCGAAGCCGGCCTGTCACCGCATGATGCGGCCATCAAAAGCATGGACGAGGTCGGCGGCGCGCTGATCGCGATCACCTTGGTGCTGATCTCGGTGTTCGTGCCGTCGGCCTTCATTACCGGCATCACCGGGCAATTCTATCGCCAGTTCGCGCTCACCATTGCCGGCGCCACCGTTTTCTCGCTCATCGTGTCGCTCACTCTGTCGCCAGCTTTGTGCAGTCTGCTGCTCAAGTCGCACGATGAAACGGAGAAGAAGGGCCGCTTCTGGTGGAGCAAGCCGATCCACGGCTTCTTCGGCCTGTTCAATCGTTACTTCGACAAGCTGACGCGCGGCTATGGCTGGCTGTCGGCCAAGACGGTGCGCATTTCGGTCGTCATGCTGCTGATCTATGCCGGCGTCGTGGTGTTCGGCCTCAACGAATTCCGCAAGACGCCGGTCGGCTTCATTCCGCAGCTCGACCGCGGCTATCTCGTCATCGTGACGCAATTGCCGCCGGCCGCGTCGCTGACGCGGACGGATGAGCTCAACAAGCGGGTGGTCGATATCGCTCTGGCGGTGCCGGGCATCGCGCACGCGATGAACATTGTCGGCTTCTCCGGCGCGACCTTCACCAACGCGCCCAACGCGGGCGCCGTGTTCGTCACCCTCGACGCCTTCGACAAACGCGCCGGTATCGCGACGCAGACGGCCGCCGCGATCCAGGCCGAGTTGTTCAAGCGTCTCGCCGGCATCCAGGAAGGGCAGGTCTTCGTCGCCGCGCCGCCGCCGGTGTCCGGTATCGGCAATGCCGGCGGCTTCCGCATGATGGTGGAAGACCGCGCCGGCCGCGGTGCTGCCGCTTTGCAGGGCGCGGTATTCGCCATGATGGGCCGCGCGGCGCAGACGCCGGGCCTCGTGCAGGTCTATTCGCTGTTCGAAAACACGACGCCGCAGCTCTATCTCGACATCGATCGCGTCAAGGCGCAGTTGCTCGGCATCAACGTGTCCGACGTCTTCTCCGCGCTGCAGATTTATCTGGGCTCGGCCTACGTCAACGACTTCAACCAGTTCGGCCGCACCTATCGCGTGGTGGCGCAGGCCTCAAGCGACTTCCGCGCCGACACCAAGGATGTGTTGAACATCCGGGTGCGCAACAGCACCGGCGACACCGTGCCGCTCGGTGCCTTCACGACGGTGCGCAGCATCACGGCGCCGTATCGCGTGCCGCGCTACAATCTCTATCCCGCCGCCGAACTCGATGGCGGCGCCGCGCCCGGCTACAGCCAGGGGCAGGCGATCGAGATCATGCAGAAGCTCGCGGCGGAAACGCTGCCGGATGGCTTTGCCTACGAATGGACGACGTTGGCGTTCCAGCAGTTGCGCGCCGGCAGCACCGCCGTGTTCGCCTTTGTGCTCGCAGTGGTGTTCGTGTTCCTGGTGCTGGCGGCGCAGTTCGAAAGCCTGACGCTGCCGCTCGCCGTCATTCTCATCGTGCCGATGAGCTTGATCGCGTCCATCGTCGGCGTCGTGATCCGCGGTCAGGACAACAACATCCTGACGCAGGTCGGCTTCATCGTGCTGATCGGCCTGGCCGCCAAGAACGCCATTCTGATCGTCGAGTTCGCCAAGCAGCTTGAGGACGCCGGGCGGGATCGCTTCGCCGCGGCGGTGGAAGCCGCGCATCTGCGCCTGCGGCCGATTCTGATGACGTCATTCGCCTTCATTCTCGGCGTGTCGCCGATGGCCTTCGCCATCGGCGCCGGCGCCGAATTGCGCCAGTCGCTCGGCACGGCGGTGTTCTCGGGCATGATTGGCGTCACCATCTTCGGCCTGATCTTCACGCCCGTGTTCTATGTGGTGGCGCGCCGCTTGGCGGCACGCCGGAAAACCGCGCCGCCGCACCCGCAACCAGCGGAGTAAGCTTTTCATGCCGTCGATGAAGTTCGGCTTCGGCCAGGCGCTGACGCGCAAGGAAGACGACGCATTGCTGCGCGGCGCCGGGACCTACGTCGCCGACGTGCTGCCGGAAAAGACGCTTCACGCCGTCGTGCTGCGCTCGCCGCATGCGCACGCAAAATTCAGCATCTCCGATCTGGAGCGCGTGCGCGCCATGAAGGGCGTGCGGCTGGTGCTGACCGCCGACGACATCAAGGAACTCGGGCCCTTGCCGACGCCGGGCGTGCTGCCGGATGTCGACATCAAGGTGCCGCATTATCCGATCCTGGCCATCGACACGGTCAAGCACGTCGGCGATGCGATTGCCTTCGTCGTCGGCGACACGCTCAACGCCGCCAAAGATGGCGCCGAGGCGATCACGGTCGACTGGCAGCCGCTGCCGCATATCATCGGCGCCGTCGCCGCGATGAAATCCGGCGCACCTTTGGTGTGGGACGATCAGCCGGGCAATCTCGCCTTCGAGACTCATGTCGGCGATGAGGCCGCGACCAAGGCCGCCTTCGCCAACGCCGCGCGCACGGTGTCGCTGACCATCGTCAATCAGCGCCTTGTCACGAATTACATGGATACGCGCGGCGTTATCGCCGAATATGACGGCGACCGTTACACGCTGACGCTCGGCAGCCAGGGCAGCCACATCATCCGTGACATCATCGGCGGCGACGTCATGAAACTGCCGCCGGAAAAGATGCGCGTCATCACGCCGGATGTGGGCGGCGGGTTCGGCACCAAGCTGTTTCCGTATCGCGAATACGCGCTGGCCGCGGTCGCGGCGGAGCGTCTGCGCAAGCCGGTGAAGTGGGTGGCGGACCGCAGCGAGCATTTTCTCGGCGACAGCCACGGCCGCGACAATATCTCGACCGCGACGCTCGCCATTGACGACAAGGGCAAGTTTCTCGCGCTCGATCTCGACATCATCGCCGATATGGGCGCGTATCTGTCGTGCTACGGGCCGTATATTCCGTGGCTCGGGCTCGGCATGGCGACGGGGTCCTATGACATTCCGGTTGCGCATGCGCGCCTGCGCTCGACCTTCACCAACACCGTGCCGGTCGATGCCTATCGCGGCGCTGGCCGTCCCGAGGCGTCCTATCTCATCGAACGCGCGGTCGACGCCGCGGCGCGCGAACTCGGCATGGCGCCGGACACCTTGCGCCGCAAGAACCTGATCAAGCCGACGGCGCTGCCGTACAAAACGCCGACCGGCAAAGTCTACGACTCCGGCGATTTCGCCGGCGGCATGGCACGCGCGCAGGAACTGGCCGACTGGGCCGGTTTCAATAAAAGGCTCACCGCATCGAAGCGCGCCGGTCAGCTGCGTGGCATCGGCATGGCTACTTATGTCGAGGCCTGCGGCAATAACGGGCCGGAAACAGCGACCATCAATCTCGACAAGGACGGCGGCGTCACCGTGCTGATCGGCTCGCAATCGACCGGGCAGGGCCACGCCACATCCTACGCGCAACTGGTCGCCGATCATCTCGATCTGCCGCCGGACATGGTGCGTGTGGTGCAGGGCGACACCGACCGTATCGCCACCGGCGCCGGCACCGGTGGTTCGAGTTCGATCCCGATCGGCGGCGTGTCGGTCGACCGCGCCAGCAAGACTCTGGCGACGCAGCTCAAGGACATCGCCGCCGACGCGCTGGAGGCGTCAGCCGGCGATCTGGAAATATCCGGCGGCAGCGTCCGTATCGCCGGCACCGACCGGGCGATTTCGTTTGCCGACCTTGCCGCGCATCCGAAGGCAACGCCGGACAAGCTCACGGCGGCGAACGAATTCGGCAACGAGCCGGCGACCTATCCGAAC
>CAIYTE010000141.1 GCA_903929045.1 uncultured Hyphomicrobiales bacterium | reverse complement strand
GCAATCGGCGCGGCGCGGCAGCACCAAGGTCAACGGCCCTGGCCAGAACCGTTCCGCGAGGAGTTTTGCTGCTGCGGAAAATTCGACAGGTTCGGCGGCAGCGTTCGCATCCGTCACATGCACGATCAACGGATTGAACTGCGGCCGGCCTTTGGCGGAAAAGATCGCGGCACAGGCCCGGTCGTTGGTTGCGTCGGCACCGAGTCCGTAAACCGTCTCGGTCGGAAACACGACCAGACGTCCGTCGCCGATCAGACGCCCTGCATCGACGATTGCCGCGTCGTCGGCGGTGCGAATCCGGCGCATATCGCTCACGGGTTGGTTCGTCCCCGTGCGATGAAAGCCGGATTGAGGAAATCTTTTTTGGCGTATTGCAGAGGCGCGCCGTCGAGGGTTGTCACCGATCCACCGGCAGCTTCCAGCACGGCATGCCCAGCAGCGGTGTCCCATTCGCAGGTGTTGCCGAAGCGCGGGTAGAGATCGGCGGCGCCTTCGGCAATGGTGCAGAATTTGAGCGAACTTCCGATCAGGCGCCGTTCAGCAATCATCATGCCGTCGAGGTACTCCGACACGCGCCGGTTACTTTCATGGGAACGGCTGGTCAGAACGATCGAGCCTTCGGCCGGTGCGGTGCGGGCGGCAATCGGGTGCAACGCGCTGCCGATTTTCCCGCCGCGCGCCGTGCCGGGGCCGGCACCGGTGTAGAGCAGGCCATGGGCCGGAGCCGAGACCACGCCGAGAATCGGCCGGCCCTTGTCGATCAACGCGACGTTGACGGTGAAGTCGTCGCGTTTGGTGATGAATTCTTTGGTGCCGTCGAGCGGATCGACCAGCCAAAACCGGGTGCCGCACTCATGGAGCGCCTTATCGCCGCATTGGGCTTCTTCGGAAATCGCCGGCACGCCGGGCAGCAAGGCGGCGAGGAGCGGTAGGATGATGCGCTCGGCCGCTTCGTCGGCTTCCGTCACTGGGCTCGCATCCGCCTTGGTGCGCACCGTGAAACCGCTGCGGTAGATCGTCAGAATCTCAGCCGAGGCGGCTTCGACAGCTGCCACGATATCGGGCAGCAGCTTGGCGGGAGATATAAGATCGGAGGCCATTGGCGGGTCGCTCGGCGGGTTTGTAAAGCTGACCCTAGGCGATACAGAGGAAGGGCCCGCAGGGCAAGCCCCGCGAGCAGCTTCTTCTTATGTCGAAAATAGCCCTAACCCGCCGGCGTCAGTTCAGTCCGTAGAGGGCCCGGGCGTTGTCGCCGAGGATCTTGTCGACCACGGTCGGCTTAAGCTGGCCGTCGGTCTTGATCATCCGCAGCGCCTTGATCTCGCTCGACGTGTCGTTGTGGCCGTAATCGGTGCCGACCACCAGATTGTCCTCGCCGACCAACTCGACGATCTGCTTGAGATCGTCTGTGACCTGGACCGCGACGTAAAAGCGGTTGTCCTTGAGAATGGTCGGCGACAGCCGTTTGCCGCGCCGCTTGAAGCGCAGCCCGAGGTCGTTGATGACGTAGGGCAGCCACTGGCTCGACACTTCGATGAAGCCCCAGCGCGTTTTTGGAAACATCGTCGGAATGCCGGCGAACAGCAATTCGTGGAAAGCGCTGACCACGGCCAGCTTGAAGCGGCTGAAGCCGCTGTCGCCATTGAAGAAGTCGTGGACCTGAAACGCGCCGTTGCCGGAATGCAGGCACAATGGGAGATCGAGGTCGCTGGCGGCTTCCCACAAAGGATAGAAGTAGGGATCAGTCAGACGGCGCTCGCATTCCAAGCCGCGTAGGAAGACGCCGCAGCAGCCGTTGTCTTTGGCCCAGGCCAATTCGTCGCGCACCTTGTCCATGGAGAGAAGCGGCGGGCAAGCAACCCACGGCAAGCGGCCGTTGCTGTTCTTCCAAATTTCCACCAGCCAGCGGTTGTAGGCCT
>CAIYTE010000140.1 GCA_903929045.1 uncultured Hyphomicrobiales bacterium | reverse complement strand
GTTCTGCGGGCGCTTTGCCCGGTACGGATTTCTGTTTCATCTACGCTCCTTACGGCTACGATGAACCAGAAATCCTCCCTCCGTGAAGTCCCTCAATTTGTCTCAGGGGTGCTGACGGGGAACAATGGCCATAATATCTACTTTTTAGATAATCTGAAAAGCGAATTATTTGTCTGCCTCCTTTTTGAGGCAGGCGATGTCCCAGACGCTCAATTCACCTCGGCACGAAGCGTTACGCGCTTTGATCGTGGAAGAGCGGAAGAAAGCCGGCCTGACCCAGAGCGACGTAGCCAAGTCGCTCCGGCGCTACCAGTCTTTTGTCGCTTACGTTGAAAGCGGCCAACGGCGCGTTGACGTAGTGGAGTTCTTGGCTTTTGCCGACGCAATCGGATTTGATGCACGGGTAATGTTGGCCAAGCTTATCCGCGTGAACCAATCTGAATTCAAAAGCAGCGCGAAGTCAGCCGCTCGCAAACGTTCTAAGTAATAGGCCGCCGCCATTCGCCGGACACCCCCCGGTATCCCCCCTGTTCAGAATACGGCGATCTCAGAATCGATCTCCGGAAAACGCTGCCCCAATCTTGAAAACAAAAGATCACCAGGCAGCTCGACGACAAGCAGAGCGCCGCTACCGTTAACCTGCGGAACGTTATCGCCGGCCGGTCCGGTATTATGGCGCAAACGCCACAAGCTCTTCCGCTGGCCTCACCCCAACTGCGGGGCGGCCATGATTACGCTTCGCTTATTGGTAGTCCCAATACTCTGGACCGCCTGCAATTGGGGTGCGCACGCTGGCATCCCCTGCGCCAAACTCTATTTTATAGGCGAACCCCGCCCGGCGCTCTCGGACAGTTGACGGTGATCGGCAAGGGCAGCCGAGGGCGCGGCAAGAAGCTGCGGACCATCAACTTGTCTGATGAAGCCTATGAACTTATCCGCCGCTGCGTAAAGGATGGCGCTGGCTGGATATTCTCGCACGGTGGGCAGCCATACCGGGAACTGTCCAGCCGGTGGCGTGATCTTAGTCGGGGCATTTCCTGCAAGTCAGGACCGGAAAACGACGGTGTGGTCCCGTTCCCGTTCCACAACTTGCGGCACGCCTATGCGGTGACCTACCTCAAAACGCCTTTGCTGGACGGATCGCCTGCCAGCATCTATGTGCTGTCGCAGAACCTGGGCCATACCTCGGTAAAGACGACGGAAATCTATTTGGCGTATTTAACGGCTGAGGAAAAACAGGCTGTAATGTTTGGCCGGGCTCTGGTCAGAGTGGCACCCAAATTGGCACCCACAGTCAATTTGAAAGAGACGGCATAGAGGCATTAAGGTATATATCTCAAGAGTTTGGAAGGGTGGCCGAGCGGTTTAAGGCACCGGTCTTGAAAACCGGCGTACCTGCAAGGGTACCGTGGGTTCGAATCCCACCCCTTCCGCCACTTCAGTCCCTGAGTGGGCACTGAATTTACGCTATTTTTTCCGCTCAGCACCTGTAGCAGCCGGGACTTTGATCCCATGATGCGGACCTCGCCGTCTGCGACCTCAACGCGCTGGGCGAGCGCACGGAGATGGTCCCGGCGATAACCACCCCCTTCACAGGTCTAGCGGAGATATTTCATCCGAAGACATCTCCGGCAAGTTCGCTCTAGGAAAAGGCCGCAACTAGCTTGCCAAGCTTTGTGCCGCTCGAAAGAGCGAGAGAACGTGGTCACGGTCAATATCCCGGACAATGCAAACGACTCGCGACTGACGATCATCGTCGGGCCATGACTGCAGTTCCTCCGGAGGATAGGCGACGTGCTGGACGACCTGCACGACAACCGGTCCTTCGCATTTCTGCACGTTGAGGAGCCCCTTGACGCGAAGCAAGTCGCTGCCGCGAAGCCGGGTCAATAGATTAAGCGTTTGCGAGAACGCCTCCCAGTTAACCGGGTCGGCAATCGAGAATGAGAACGTCTCAATGACGTCGCTGTGCACCGGCTCGGCGTAAAAAGGCGCGGCGAGTGCACTTTCTTGTTCGCTCAACAAGAAGTCCGGGTCGACATCGCCGGATACCGCCTGACGGATCAGTGCATTCGGACTGACCTTCGTCACAGCCTGCCGGACTTCAGTAAGGTCGGACGGCGACACAAGATCGGATTTCGTCAACAAAACGCGATCGGCAAAAACGAGCTGCCGCCTGCACTCTTCAAACCGCCCGACGGTCTCCCGAAAATTGCTCGCATCCACGGCGGCAACAAGCCCGCGCAGATAGAGCTGCCCGCCGAGACTGCGCTCCGTCATGAAAGTCTGCAGGATCGGAACCGGATCGGCCAGGCCGCTCGTCTCGATAATGATCCGGTCGAACGACGGAATTGCACCGCTCGCCCGATCCCGCAGGAGGTCGAGACAGGTCTGCTGCAAATCCGTCAGCACCCGGCAGCAGATGCAGCCGTTACCAAGCAAGACAGTATTCTGGCCATCATTGGACAACAGCGCATCGTCGATACCGATATCGCCGTATTCGTTGACGATGACGACGGAGCGCGCGGCCTTCGGGCTTTTCAGAAGCGCGCGCAGAATCGTGGTCTTGCCGGCGCCGAGAAAGCCGGTGATCACCGTGACGGGCGTCTTTCCGGCGCCGGGACGCGGCAACGCCCGCCCGAACAGAGCCTGGCCCGCAACTGCCATTACTAGAAGTCCATCTCCAGGATGAATAAACCGGCCTGCTCACGGTCGACTGCATAAACAACCTTGCGTTCGTCGACCATGACATCGTTGATGGAAACAAAGCCCGTCGGCGATCGCGGCGACGGCGGTGGTACGAAAGTGGCGATTTCTTTTGGCTGATAGGGATTTGAAATATCGAAGGCGCGCAGGCCCGCATTGAAGAACGTGCCGAGAATGACGTTCTCCGATTTCCAGGTATATGGACCCGGCGTGTTCTCGTGAACGTTGTGCGCGCCCACGCGCCTGCCCCGGATCCCGAGTGAATCGAAGCTCGGCGCCGGCAAGGTCGCGATCGGCACCGGATTGCGCTCGTCGCGGCCGTCGATCACCCACATCAGCTTGGGCAAATCCGATCCGTCTTCCGTCGTCGTCTCGTCCGTGACGATAAAGAGCTTGCGCTCGAACAACGGCAATACCGTATGCGTGAAACCGTAGAACGGTGGAGAGTTGTCCCAGCGCGACACCATTTTAGGCTTTGACATGTCGGAGATGTCAAGAATGATCATGCCGGCATCGAGATAGCCGATATAGGCTCGATCCGGGCGTTGCGGATAGACGTTCGTGTTGTGGACACGAAAGCCGCTCTGCTTTCCGTTCATGTAATCCGGGTGCCGCTCCGGTGGCGGCTCAGCGTCGCCTTCGCGCAAGCCCGGCAGCCACCAGCGCCCCGCTTCGACCGGATTCGACGGGTTCTGAACATCGATGATGCGATAGATCTGATGGTCGCGCGGATTGCGCGGCTGATAGTCCGGCGCCCCCGAACTCATGTGCACGTATCGCCCATCGCAAAACCACAGCTGATGAACGCCGCGCGAATGCGGGCCGGACGCATCAAAGAAGGAAATCCGCTGCGGGTTTTCAGGTTTTGAAATGTCGAACAGATCAAATCCCGCGGGCTGCTGCCCGACCTTGGCGGTCTGATAGGCGACGGCCATCACGTTGCCGCTGATTTCCAGCGAGTTGGAGCGCATCTCCTGCATCGGCAAATCCGTCTGCACGATGACCCTGGGCTGACGCGGATCGGTCACATCGAGCGCAGTGAAATTCTTCGGCGCTTGCCAGTGCGCCAGCCACAAAATGCGCCGCCCGTCCGGCGTCACCTGCAGCGACATGCCCTCGCCAAGGCTGCCGAAACCATCGAGCTCATGATGGGCGAGCAGCTTGAAATTCCACATCATGCTTTTTGCCGCGATATCCTGCACGGAATTCGTCATCTCGGTCACCGGTGTTGTTATGAAGAAGGATAGAGGGCGGGCGTCAGCTGCCCCGTGCCTTGATGGCAATGGGACGCCAGCGCGCATTGTCTTCGACGATCTGCCGATCGAGCGCCTGCGGGCCTTCGACGACCGGCCTCAATCCCGACGTCTCGATCAGCGGGCCGCGTATCTGGGGCAGCGCCATCGCCTCGCGAAGGGCATTGCTGATCTTGTCGACCAAGGCCGGCGGCGTGCCGCGCGCGGCGTAGATGGCATACCAGTTTTCCATCACGATCTTGGCAAAACCCGCTTCCGCCATTGTCGGGACATTGGGCAATTTCAATGACCGTTCGCGCCCCGCAACGGCGAGGAGCCGGACGCGGTCGTCCTGAGCATAGGGCAAGGCGACCGACACATCCGTAAAGACGAACGAGATCTGCCCACCAAGCACATCGGTCAGCGCATTACCCTGCCCTTTGTAGGGAACGTGGATCATACGGGCGCCGGTCTCCTGTGCGAACAGCTCCCCGGCCAGATGCATAGCCGATCCGACACCGGGTGATCCGAAGGTGAGCTGCTCCTTCTGACTGAGCGCGACCAACTCCTTCAGAGAAGAAACGTTCAGATGCTTGCTGACGATGAGGACCGGTGACTCCTTGCCGATGATCGTTATCGGCTGAAGCTCCTTCTGCGCGTCGAAGATCGAACGCTCGCCTTCGAAGGCTGGTCGCAGCACGACGGAGCCGATCCCGCCCATACCGAGGGTATACCCATCCGGCCTGGAACGAGCGACGTGGGTCAGGCCGACGATGCCGCCTGCGCTCGGACGATTCTCGACCACCACGGTCTTCTTGAAGACTTCGCCGAGGCCGCGCGCCACCGTCCGGGCGACGAAATCGTTGCCGCCGCCGGCGGCATAGGGCGAAATCAGCGTGATCGGCCTGTCGGGATAGTCCTGCGCACGCACTGGCGCTGAGGCAAACACGGCCGCGAGCAAAACCGCCGCTCCTATAGACATGATCATGCGCCTACCCCGTCGACTTCTTGCTGTCGCTGTTTCAAAGGTGAATGTTCTCAGCCCGCAGAATAGGCGCCATACGCGCTCTTTCCTTATCGATCAGCCGAATGAAATTCTCGGACGTGTCGGTCGCAACTTCGGCGCCCAGATTGAAGATCGGCTTTGCCAACTCGGTGTCGGCAAAGGTGTCGCGCACAACATTGTTGATCTTGGCAATGGTCTCAGGCGGCGTACCGCCGCGCGCGAGCAGGCCGATCCACAGACTGGCTTCGAAATCCGCCATGCCCTGCTCCGCGAACGTTGAAATATTGGGAAAGCGCATGGAACGTTTGGCGCTCGCCACGGCAATCGCATTCACGTACCCCGAGTCGATGAACGGAGCCACGCCCCCAAGATCGGCGAACATGACATCGACGTGTCCCGCGACGACATCGTTGATCGCGGGAATCGATCCCTTGTAAGGGACGTGGACAAGGTTGACGCCCGCGCGCGCCTTGAACAACGATCCGGTGAGATGAGTAGTAGATCCTGAACCGGTCGAAGCAAACGTCAGGTTTGGATTGCTTTTCGCCAGCGCGATAAGTTCGTCGATAGTTTTCACACCAAGGCCCCGACGGGTGACGAGAAACATAGGCACGACGACCAGACGCGTGACCGGGGCAAAGTCCTTTTCGATATCAAAAGGAGTTGCACCGATGGTTGGGAAGCACACGATCCGGTCCGAGCACGTCACGAGATTGTGGCCGTCAGGCGCTGAGCGTGCGATGGCGGCCATGCCGAGGATCGAACTGGCGCCAGGCTTGTTTTCGACGACGGCCGTCTGCTTGAAAGCCTGTTCAAGCCCGCGGGCGACGACGCGGGCGCACAGGTCGTTGATCCCACCCGGCGCGAAGGGACAGACCACCGTGATCTGATGATCGGGAAACGACGCCGCGGCGGTCGCCGCACGGCCCGCAACGGTGAGGCTCAACAGGCCAAGCCCGTTTTTGAGCACGGTCCTTCGCGCCATCTCCGGCATGTAACCTCCCTTGCGTATTCCGTCCCTTGGCCGCGAGCGGCTGCGCGTCTCTGTCGCGCGCTTGCCGCTTTTATTTTATGACGCTTGCAGAAAGCTCCTGACCGCGTTGTTGAAAGCCTGCGCCTGCTCGACATTGGAGAGGTGCGCTGCACCTTCAATGATATTGAGCACCGATCCTGGTGCCGCGCGATGAATTTGCTCGGCAAGGGCGACGGTCGTTGCCGGATCGTGGCGTCCGGTCATCACTAGAATTGGCGTCTTCAGCGTG
This sequence comes from uncultured Hyphomicrobiales bacterium, assembly GCA_903929045.1. Classification (GTDB taxonomy): domain Bacteria; phylum Pseudomonadota; class Alphaproteobacteria; order Rhizobiales; family Xanthobacteraceae; genus Pseudolabrys. The sequence continues at coordinate 35,138 of CAIYTE010000140.1, read as the reverse complement.
GCGAGCGCCGCCGTGAAGTTGATGCGCGGAATCGAATAGGAGCAGCCGGCGTAGCCGTCGACCTTGGTGCTCAGGATCATCTGGGCGATGGCGTCAACTTCGGCCGGATTGGATTGCCGGTACGGCGGCGTGAACCAGCGCTCAAGCGAGCCCTGCAGTACTTCCTTCATGCCGCCCTGGCGCGCCTGTGCCACGCGCGACGCAAATGTCTCCGTGGCCCCCGCCGGCCATTCGCAGACCGAGTCGGCAATCGTCAGGCTTTTCAGACGCCCGGGATGCTTGATCGCGAAAGCTTGCCCGAGCATGCCACCCATCGACAGGCCTACAAAATCAGGCTTCTCGATCTTGAGCGCGTCAAACAGAGTCGCAACGTCGCTGACCAAGGCGTCAAAATGATAGTTGGCGTAATCCGCCTCCGGCGCCGGCGCACTGCTGCGGCCGTGCCCACGCGTGTCGAAGGTCAATATTCGGTAGTCCCGGCCGAACGCGGCGATCTGCGGCCGCCACATCTCCGAGGCGCAGGCCAGCGAATGCGCGAAAACGATCCACGGCCGCGTGGAATCGCCCAGCGCACCATGCAGATCGTAGTGGATGTCGATAGGGCCGTTTTTGTGGATCATTTCTGGTCTCCCGGGCGCGGACACAGGCGCCACATCCTGAAGACACGCGCAAACGTCCGATTGCCTTGCTAAAGGCCGCGAGGTATTCGTGTCCAGTCGATTTTTTGAACAGCGATATAAGTTTTATCGATAATGACTTTGAAAGCCCTGCCCTCGATCCGCCAACTCGAGGTCTTTGTCGCCGTGGCGAAGACCGAAAGCTTCAGCCGCGCGGCTGAACTGACGAATATGTCGCAGTCGGCACTCAGTCAGGCAATACTGCAGGCCGAAACCACGCTTGGTACCCGGCTGTTCGACCGGACCAAACGTACAGTGCGGCTTTCGCCGGCGGGACGAAATTTTCTGCCTCGCGTCGAGCAGATTTTGGCCAGTCTGGAAAGTGCGGTCGCCGAGGCGCGCGAGGACGCCAATCCGGCCAAGGGCCGCGTCGTCATTGCCTGCCTCTCGCTCGTCGCGGCACGCGTTCTGCCGGCCGCCATCGAGGAGTTCCGGACGCTTTACCCGGGCGCGTCGGTCGTGGTTCGCGACGACTTTCTCGACCGCGTGACGGAGTGTCTGCGACGCGGCGAAGCGGATCTCGCCGTCTCCACCTTGCCCAAGCCGGAATCCGGATTTTCCTTCCAGCCGCTTTTCGACGAAAAATTCTACTTCATTGCGCCGCGCAACCACCCGCTGGCGTCAAGAAAACGGATGACGTGGCGCGACCTCACTGAAATCGATTTCGTCGGACTGCCGACAACGTCAAGTGTGCGCATCGCCGTGGACAGAGCGCGGATTGAGGCGGGAACGTATCGCGAGACCACCTATCAGGTCGGCCGCGTCACCTCCGTCGTTGAAATCGTCGCACAGGGTAACGGCGTCTCCGTCGTGCCGGCGCTGGCCCTCGCCGACCGCGCCTTTCGGGACCAGGTTCACGCCATCCCCATGACGGAACCGACCGTGCAGCGCACCGTCGGCATCATGAAGCTGCGCGGCCACGTCCTGTCAGCGACGGCCAGCGAGTTCTCGCGTGTTTTAGTCGCTCACATGCGTAAAAAGACGATCGAACAGGTACCCGGCATCAAAGTCGTGGTGGCGAAGCAAACGCCGGCAGACTAGGGATCAACCGAAGCCGAAAAAAGACGCCTCCCTATTCTTCTTGTGCGCCGGCCTTGCGGCGATGCTTGGCGCTTTCTTCTTCGACGTATTCGAGATCCTGATCGAACGTGATGCGGCTTTCGCCTGCCAACACGATAAAGCGTTTGCCTCGCGCACGACCGATCAGTGTGAGGTTCGCCTTGCGGGCGAGCTCGACGCCCCAGGCGGTAAAGCCGGAGCGCGAAATCAGAATCGGGATGCCCATTCGGACGGTTTTGAGCACCATCTCCGAGGTGAGCCGGCCGGTCGTATAGAAAATCTTGTCGCCGGGCGCGACCTTCTCGCGAAACATCCAGCCGGCGATCTTATCGACGGCATTGTGGCGGCCGACATCTTCCATATAGACGAGCGGCTTGTCCTCATGCGCGAGCACGCAGCCGTGGATGGCGCCGGCCTCGAGATAGAGCGACGGAATGGTGTTGATGGCGCTGGTGAGCCGATAGAGCCATGACGTCTTCAACTCGACATCCGGCAATGAAACGTCTTCGAGGGCCTCCATCAAATCGCCGAAGACCGTGCCTTGCGCGCAACCGGACGTCTGGACTTTCTTCTTGAGCTTCTTCTCGTAGTTCGTTTTGCGCTCGGTCCTGACCACGACAATGGAGAGCTCGTCGTCGTAGTCGACGCCGGTGACCTTGTCGGTCGGCAACAACATGCCCTGATTGAGCAGATAGCCGGTTGCGAGAACCTCAGGGTAGTCGTTGATCGTCATCGCGGTGACGATCTCCTGGCTGTTCAGGAAGATCGTCAGAGGCCGCTCGACCGTGACAGACGTCTCGATAGCGGCGCCCGTCTGATCCACTCCCCTCACCCGCTCGGTCAACCGCGGGTCGTCAGGATTTGGCCGGACGATCAGATGGGGCCAGTTGTCCTGCTTCATCCGGCTCTTTATTCCGCTGCCTGCGACGGCACTTCGAGCGCCTCGACCTTTGCGGCGCAGAATTTGAATTCGGGGATCTTGCCGAACGGATCGAGTTTCGGATTTGTCAGCAGGTTTGCCGCCGCTTCAACGTAAGCGAACGGGATAAACACGACACCGTCCGGCACCGCATCGTCCTGCCGGGAATGCAGTTCGACGGTGCCGCGCCGCGTCGACACGCGCACGCGGTCGCCGGGCCTGATCCCGAGCTTTTCGATCGTGCCGCGCGAGAGCTGCGCGATCGCCGTCGGCTCAAGATGGTCGAGCACTTCGGCCCGTCGCGTCATGGAGCCGGTGTGCCAGTGTTCCAATTGACGGCCGGTCGTCAGAATAAACGGGTAATCGTGATCCGGCACCTCATCGGGCGGCTGAAGCTTGGTGGCGACCAGCTTGGCGAAACCACCCGGACGCGGGAAGCCGTCGTCAAACACGACGTCGCGGCCCGGTTTGTCGGCGCCATCCGTCGGATAGGTCACGGAGGATTCACGCGCGACACGGTCCCAAGTGATGTTGGCGAGCGCCGGCATCATTGAGGCCATCTCGTCGAACACTTCGCCGACATGTTTGTAATTCCAGCCGCAGCCCAAACGGTTGGCGATTTCGGTGATAATCCAGAGGTCCTGGCGGGTGTCGCCCGGCAGCGGGATCGCCTGCTTGCCGAGTTGGACCTGACGGTTCGTGTTGGTGACCGTGCCGTCCTTCTCGGGCCAGCCGGAAGCCGGCAGAACGACGTCGGCGTACACCGCCGTCTCGGTGAGGAAGAGATCCTGAACGACCAGATGTTCGAGATGCGCCAAGGCGACACGCGCGTGGTTGAGGTCGGGATCGGACATCGCCGGGTTTTCGCCCTCGATATACATACCCTTGATCTCGTCGACGTGGATCGCGTCCATGATCTCGACGACGGTTTTGCCGCGCTTCGGCGGCAGCGTCACGCCCCACTTCTTCTCGTACATCCCGCGAATTTCCGGGTTCTCGACCGACTTGTAGTCGGGGAAGAACATCGGAATGAGGCCGGCGTCGGAAGCGCCTTGCACGTTGTTCTGCCCGCGCAACGGATGCAGGCCCGTTCCCGGACGGCCGATCTGTCCGGTGATTAGCGCTAGTGCGATCAAACAGCGCGCATTGTCGGTGCCGTGCGTATGCTGCGACACGCCCATGCCCCAGAAGATAATCGAGCTTTCGGCGCGGGCGTAGGCGCGCGCGACTTCACGCAGCGTCTCGGCCTCAATGCCGCAGATCGGCGCCATTTCCTCGGGCGTGAATGCCTTGATGTTCTCCTTCCACGCGTCGAAGCCTTCGACATAGGTCTGTATGTACTGCTGGTCGTAGAGCTTTTCTTCCACGATCACGTTGAGCATGGCGTTGAGCATTGCCACGTCGGTGCCGTTCTTGAACTGCATCATCTTCCAGGCGTGGCGCTTCATCGCCGTGCCGCGCGGATCCATGATGACAAGCTTGGCGCCGCGCTTGGTAGCCTGCTTGAAGAAGGTGGCCGCGACCGGATGGTTTTCCGTCGGATTGGCGCCGATGACGATGATGACTTCCGAGTTCTTGCACTCGTTGAAGGTCGCGGTCACGGCCGCCGAACCGACGCCTTCGAGCAAGGCCGACACCGACGACGCATGGCACAGCCGCGTGCAGTGGTCGACGTTGTTGGTGCCGAAACCCTGCCGCACCAGCTTCTGGAACAGATAGGCCTCTTCGTTCGATCCCTTGGCCGAGCCGAACCCGGCCAGCGCGTCCGAACCGTCGCGATCCCGAATCTTCTTCAGACCGTTCGCCGCCACGTCGAGCGCCTCTTCCCAGGTCGCTTCGCGGAAATGCGTCCAGGGGTTCGACGGATCGATGTATTCATGCGCAACCTTCGGCACGCCTTCCTTGCGGATCATCGGCTTCAGCAGGCGCTGCTTGTTATGCACGTAGTCAAAGCCGAAGCGGCCTTTGACGCAAAGCCGATTCTGGTTGGCGGGACCGTTACGGCCTTCGACAGCGACGATCTTGTCGTCCTTGACCTGGTACGTGAGCTGACATCCGACGCCGCAATAGGGACAAACGCTATCGACTTCACGGTCGGGCTTTCCGAGATAGACGTTCTTCTCATCGACCATCGTCGACGGCATCAGCGCGCCGGTCGGACACGCCTGCACGCATTCACCGCACGCGACGCAGGTCGAGTTGCCCATCGGATCGTCGAAATCGAACACGATCTTTTCGACGTGACCGCGCCCGGCCATGCCGATCACATCGTTGACCTGCACCTCGCGGCAGGCGCGGACGCAGAGATTGCACTGAATGCAAGCATCGAGATTGACCGCCATCGCCACATGGCTGCGGTCGGGCTCCGGCATCTTCTCGCTGTTACGCTTGGGAAAACGGCTTGCCGTCAATTCCTGCCGGGCGACGACCTTCCACAATTCGGAATTCGGATCGTGCGCGACTTCTTTTGCCGGCTGATCGGTCAGCAGCAATTCCGCGACCATCTTCCGAGCCGTCTTGGCGCGGTCGGTCTGCGTCTTCACCTTCATGCCGGGCGATGGCGTGCGAAGGCAACTGGCAGCAAGAACGCGCTCGCCTTCGATCTCGACCATGCAGACGCGGCAGTTGCCGTCCGGGCGATAGCCGGGTTCCGGCGAATAGCAGAGGTGCGGCAGTTCGATTTCGAGACGCCGCGCGGCATTGAAGATCGTCTCGCCTTTGCGGAGATCGATTTCATGCCCGTCGATAAAGAAGGTCTCGCTGGTCGTTCCCTCGCCTTTGCCCGCCGACTTGTCGGCCGGTGCGGTGTGCGCGGCCGCAGGCTTGCCGCCCGCATAGGACGTGCCGCCCGCGTCGCCCTTCTTGTCGTCGCCGTAGCCTGCCGGTTTTTTCATATCAGCCATGGATCACCAGGTGCCCAGCGGTTTGGTCAGTTCTTCGGGGAAGTACTTGATCACGCACAGAAGCGGATTTGGCGCGGCCTGACCGAGGCCGCAGATCGAGGCGTCGCGCATCGTCGCGGACAACTCCTGCAACAAGGCCACGTTCCACGGGCCCTGCGCCATCAGCTTGGCCGCCTTCTCGGTCCCGACACGGCACGGCGTGCACTGGCCGCAGCTTTCGTCCTCGAAGAACTTCATGAGGTTCAAAGCGACGGCCTTGATGTCGTCCTTCTCGGACAGGATGACGACGGCGTGCGAGCCGACAAAGCAACCGTATTTGTCCAGCGTACCGAAATCGAGCGGCAGGTCGGCGAGACTTTCCGGCAGGATGCCGCCGGACGGGCCGCCCGGGAGGTAAGCCTTGAAGGTGTGGCCATCGGCCATGCCGCCGCAATATTCATCGACCAGTTCGCGCATCGTGATGCCGGCCGGCGCGAGCTTGACGCCAGGCTCCTTCACGCGGCCAGACACCGAAAAACTGCGGAAGCCTTTGCGCTCGTGGAGGCCTTGCGAGGTGACCCAGTCCGCGCCCTTCTCGATGATGTCGCGAATCCAGAACATCGTTTCGACATTCTGCTCAAGCGTCGGGCGGCCGAACAGTCCGACCTGCGCGACGAACGGCGGCCGATGGCGCGGCAAGCCGCGCTTGCCCTCGATCGACTCGCTCATCGCCGACTCTTCGCCGCAGATGTAAGCGCCCGCCCCGCGCCGCAAATGAATACGGGTGTGAGGTGAAAGACCGGCGTCTTCGACCTTTTCGATCTCTTCCAGCAACATCAGCCGGAGCTCGGGATATTCATCGCGAATGTAGATGTAGGTCTCGTGCGCCTCGACGACGAACGCGGCGATCAACACACCTTCGATGAAACGGTGCGGATCGCGCTCGAGATAGTGACGATCCTTGAACGTGCCCGGTTCGCCTTCGTCGGCGTTGACCGCGAACATGCGCGGCGCGGGCTCGGCCCGCACCAGCGACCATTTGCGGCCCGTCGGAAAGCCGGCGCCACCAAGACCACGCAAGCCGGCATCGCTGACGATCTTGATCAGGTCGTCGGCCGAGCGCTGGCCATCAAGACAGGCTTTCAGCAGTTTGTAGCCGCCGTCTTTGCGATAGGCGTCGAAGCCGGTGGTCGGATGCCACGCATGGGCGTGCGGCTTTGCCGCGACGGCAGTGGCAACCTTCTCGACGGTGGCATTGAAAGTCTGCACATGGCCGACGGCGACAACGGGCGCATGCTGACACGCGCCCATGCACGGCGCGCGCACGACGCGTACGTCCGCACCAAGCTTGCCCGGCAGGTCCGCGATCAATTTCTCCGCGCCCGCCATGCAGCAAGACAGTGAATCGCACACGCGTACGGTGGTCGCCGGCGGCGGAGCCTCGCCTTCCTTCACGACATCGAAGTGCGAATAGAAAGTCGCGACCTCGTACACCTCGGTCAGCGCCATGCTCATTTCAAATGCCAGCGCGGCGAGATGGGGCGCGGAGATGTGACCGTAATGGTCCTGAATCAGATGAAGGTGCTCGATGAGCTGATCACGCCGTCGCAACCGGTCCGTCAGCAGAAAACGCACTTCCTCCAGCGCGGCCGGATCGACCTGGCGGCCTTTTGGCGTGCGCTTTGGCTTCCGGCGCTGCGGCGCGCTCGGCGGCACAGGCGGCGGGCTCTGCATGTTCATAAGCGTCTTCTCCCGATTCCACCTTGAAACCGTTCCAGAGACGCAACAATGTTTATTTCTCTATTGATCGATAGAATATGCCTATCGAACCACGAGACCCTTCACAGAAACGCCTCTGCTTCAGGGAAAAAGGCCTCTCTCTGCGCAATGGCAAAAGAGGCGTGGCGGGCCATTCCATTCCAGAGACCGGACGGACGATAAGCACATGATTGCGCCGCCGTTGCGCGCCTGCCTTACGGCAAACGCAGCATCCGCCGCACGTTCCCGCTCATGATCGCGGCCATCGTATTTTTATCGACGCCCTGCTCGTACAAGGCGTCGATCGTTTTCTTGATCGGGCCGAGCGGCGCATCGGTCGAAAAGATGACGTGCTCGCCGCCGAAGAAATCGAGGCCGAGCTGCAGCGCCTTGCCGGACCCGAACATCGCGGTGTCGGCATAGAACATGCGGAAATAGTCGATATGCGGCCGCTTCAGCGACGGCAGAATGTTGGAATAGTCCTCATCCTTCGTCCGGCTGCCGAGGACATCGAGGCCAGGACCGACGCGGCCATCGAAATACGGAATCATGCCGCCAAGATGATGCGTAATGATTTGCAAATTCGGATGCCGGTCGAACAGGCCCGCGAAGACGAGCCGCGCCATCGCCACGGAGGTGTCGTAAGGCCAGCCGAAACACCACCACATCTCGAAGCGCGACTTGGCTTCGGCCTTGTAGTCGCTCATCGCCGCAGTCCGCGTCGGATGCAGCCAGACCGGCCTGTCGTGATGCGCCATGCGGGCAAAGAACGGCGCGAACTTTGGATCGTCGAGCGGATGGCCGTTGATGTTGGTGTAGGTCTGCACGCCGACAGCACCGAGTTCGCGGATGGCGCGATCGATCTCGATCAGGGCCGCGTCGATGTCATTCAGTGACACGGCGGCGACGAAGCCGGCAAAGCGCTCCGGGTGTTTCTTGCACAGCTCCGCCATCTCGACATTGGCGATACGGGCGAGTTCCGCGCCCAGTTCGGCACTCGTGCATTCTTCCAGCGACGGGTTCGGCAGTGAAATGATCTGCCGGTAGTCATCGACGACATCCATCGCGCGAAAGCGCAGGTCGAGGTCGTAAAGCTCCTTCACGCCCAGCAGCCGGTCGATGATGTTGCGCAGGTCCGGCGACATATTATGCATCGCAGAAAGAAACGAACGCGGCGCCAGATGGGTGTATGCGTCAATGATCAAGAGCGTCTCCTCAGATTTATTGCCGGCGCCGTTCGGACGCTCCTGTCGCCTTATAGCCTCAGATTTTGACGCCCGCACGCGGCCGATGAGCCCTAGTTCATCGGCCGGGCGCCGGTTGCCGCGTCAACTTTTTCTTTAGGACCAGTTCAGCAAACCTGAAAAGATGTTCCAGAGTTTCTATTTGGCTGTACGCGTCCGATGCGCCACTATACGCCGTGAAGGCGTAGATACCGCCGCGCTTGAGGCGCTGGCGCGCTGTTCTGCGCCTGTTTGCCTCACAGCAGACCAAGAAAAGCAAAGGGAGACACGATGAAACTTGTTTCATTTCGATCCGACGGCTTAGTGAAAATCGGCGCAGTGGTCGGCGACAATATCGTCGCCGTGAACGCCCTGCTCGGCTCGAGCGGCATTCCCGAGGACATGACGGCTTTCTTGATGCTCGGCGACAGCGCCATGCAGAGGGTGAAGGACGCCGTCGGAAAATTCGAAAAGGGCGAGTTGAAGGCTCCGACCTTCGCCTTCGCCAAGGCCGACGTCATGGCCCCCGTGCCGCGTCCCGGCAAAATTCTGATGGGCGGCCGCAACTATCTCCGTCACCTCGACGAGTTGCGCAAGGAAGGCGCGACCCGTGGTGAAAAGATCATCACGCCGCCGATGCCGCACATCTTTTCGAAGTATCACGACAGCGTCACCGGCCCGGGCAAGCCCGTCATCTACCCGAAGATCGTCAAGCAGCTCGACATTGAAGGCGAGCTCACGGTCGTCATCGGCAAGCGCGCCCATTACGTCGAGGAAGCCGATGCGATGGACTACGTCGCTGGCTACACCATCATCAACGACATCTCGGCGCGTTGCCTGCAGGCGCAAGGCCTCCTGACCATCTCGAAAGGCTATGAAACCTTCTGCCCGATGGGGCCGTGGATGATCACCAAAGATGAGATCCCCGATCCGCAGAATTTGACGGTGAAGTCGTATCTCAACGACAAGGTGGTCTGCGAAGCGCACACCTCGGAGATGCTGTTCAACATCAAACAGTTCATCGCGTCGCTGTCGCGCGTCTTTCCGCTCGATCCGGGCGACGTGCTGGCGACCGGATCGCCTCCGGGCCCGGGCATGTATCACGATCCGCCGATGCTCGCCGTTCCCGGCGACACCGTGCGCATCGAAGTCGAAAAGATCGGCGTCCTGTCGAACCCCGTCGTCGCCGCGACACGTTAAGGTCAACCTTCCTCCCGAGGAATTGACCTATCCTTGCGGGCATTCCGGTCTCCGGGATGCCCGCATTTTTTTGCGCGCACTACCGCGCTAAGTGCGCGTTCGGATTTTCAAAAAATCATTTCCATTGTTTTTGTTTGTTCAAAAGCCAATGTGCGCCGACACTCCGTTTCCAAGTTGAAGTCCCGGGAAAACATCGGGGCACATCAGGAGGGAACGAATGGCCACCCGTGGTATCGCCGCACGCATTGCGGCGAGCCTCTGTGCGTTGTCGATCGCGACAATGGCCGCAGCGGCGCAGGATTATCCCAACAAGCCCGTGCACTTCATCGTGCCGTTCTCGGCCGGCTCATCGCCGGACGGTTTTGCCCGCTTCCTCGGCGACAAGATGCAGCCGAGCCTCGGCCAGCCGGTCGTCGTCGAAATGAAGCCCGGCGCCAACAGCATTGTCGGCACCGCTTATGTCGCGAGCCAGCCGGCAGACGGCTACACGTTTCTGTTCGGCTCGTTCTCGCATACGTCGAATCCGTTCATCAAAGCCAAACTGCCCTACGACAGCATCAACGACTTCGTCCCCGTGGCGATGGTTGGCCGTACAGCTGGGCTCGTTTTCATCACACGGCCAGACTTCCCCGCGAACACGCTCGAGGAATTCGTCAAGCTGGCGAAAGCCAATCCCGGCAAATACGCCTACGGTCACGCGGGCGTCGGTAACGTCGCGCATATCGCGGGCGAGCTGTTCAAGAAAATGGCCGGCATTCAGATCACCGGCGTTCCCTATACCGGTAGCAATTTCGGCGCCGATGTCGCCGGCGGCAATATCGATACCGGCATGCTCGCCGTGGTCGCCGCGCAATCCCTGATCCAGGCCGGTAAAATGAAGGCGCTTGCTCTCACCGGTCCGAAGCGCACCTCATCGCTGCCGAACGTGCCGACGTTCCAGGAATTGGGTTACAAGGAAATGGATCTCGTCGGCTGGTTCGGATTGTGGGCGCCTGCCAAGACGCCGCGTGATCGCATCGAACGCATCGCCGCCGAAGCAAAGAAAGTTCTCGACACGCCCGAAGCCGCCACGTACCTCGACCGCCTCGGCATGGAGCCCTCTTATCTCGCGCCGAAGGCCTTCTCCGACTATGTCGCGGAAGATATGGTGCGCCAAAAGAAGTTTCTCGACATGATCGGTTTTGTCCCCCAATGAAAATTACAAAAGTCACCGGTATCGTCTACCGGCAACAACTCATCCTGAGCGGTCCGCAGCCGAAATTCGCCGGCGAGCCGCGAACGTCATTCGAAACGCTGTTGATCAAGGTCGAAACCGACGAAGGCATCGTCGGTTGGGGCGAAGCGTTTCCGCACCGCGTGTGGAAAGCGACCCGCTCGCTGATCGAAACCCTCGTCGAACCGGCCTGCATCGGCGCCGACCCGACCGACATTTCCAAGCTGATGAGTTCGCTGATCCGCAAGACCTACGGCATCGGCCGCGCCGGCCCGGTGATGTACGCGCTATCGGGCCTCGACATCGCGCTGTGGGACATTCTCGGCAAGGTCGCCAAGCAGCCGATCCATAAATTGCTGGGCGGCGGCGCGGCGGCCACCATTCCGGCCTATGCCAGCCTGCTGAAGTACAACGACACCAAAGCCGTCATTCACTACTGCGACCAAGCACTGAGCCGCGGCTTCACCGACATCAAGGTTCACGAGGTCGGCTACGACGAAATCAGTTCGTCCGCGAAGCTGGTCCGCGAAGCCAAGGGCGGCCCGGTGATGGTCGACGTCAACGCACCGTGGACGTTGCAGGAAGCCGTGACAAAGATGAGCGCGCTCCGCGATCTCGGCCTGAAATGGGTCGAAGAGCCTGTCTGGCCCGTCGAGGATTTCAAAGCACTGGCCATTGCCCGCGACACCAGCGGCGTTGCCGTCGCGACCGGCGAGACCATCCAGACACCGCAGGATTTCGCCCGGCTGATCGAAAGCCGCGCGGCCGACTACATCCAGCCGAGCGTCGCGAAGATCGGCGGCATTTCGGTGGTGCGCGACATCTATGCGATGGCCAACCAGGCCAGTGTCGCGGTCGTGCCGCACTCGGCTTATTTCGGCCCTGCCCTCATCGCCACCGCGCATCTGAGCGCGGCATTGTCGCGCGCACCGTTCATCGAACGGCTGTACGTCGATCTCGCTGACGATCCGTTCGGCGACTGGTACGTCCCGAAGAACGGCACGCTTCAGGTCCCGCAAGGACCGGGTCTCGGCGTCGAGCCGGACCTGAAGCTGCTGGAGAAGCTGCGCGTCGACTGAGTTTTCTCGATCCTGCCGGAGAGACTTCCATGAAAATCACCTCGATCAAGGTCAATCACGTGCGCTTTCCGGTTGAAGAACCGATTGTCGGCGCGCCGCCCATGCCGACGATGCAGCGCGACTTCCTCGCCGTTCGCGTTCAGACCGACGAAGGCATCGAAGGCATCGGCGCGACCGGCTTCGGCGGCAAGCTGCTGCCCGCGCTCAAGCTCGCCGTCGAATTGCTTGGCCAGGCCGTCACCGGCGAAGACCCGCTGCGCCCCGAGCTGGTCGCCTCCAAAATGCGCGCCGCGGCAAGCCACTGCGGTCCGGGCGGACTTGCCACGCTGGCGATGACGCCGATCGATACGGCGCTGTGGGACATCCGCGGCAAAGCGTTGAACCAGCCTGTTTCGCTGCTGCTCGGCGGTCTGCGCGACAAGGTGCCGGCCTATGCCAGCGGCGCACTGGTGCGCACGACGCCGACCGACAAGCTCGCGCCCTCCGCGCACGCTTTGGTCAAGAAAGGCTACACCCAGATCAAAACGCAGATGGCCGTGCCCGGCCTCACACCGGCGCAAGAGATCGAGCGCATTCGCATCATCCGCGACGCCGTCGGCCCGAACGTCAATCTGATGGTCGACATCAACGAGCGTTGGGGCGTCGCCGAAGCCATTGGCATCCTGAGCCGCGTCGAGGACGTCGGGCTCGGCTGGATCGAAGATCCGACCATGGCCAACGACTACAAGGGGCTCGCCGAGATCGCTGCGGCGCTGCACACGCCGATCTGTGCCGGCGAGCGCCTGTACGACATAGCGCCGTTTCAGGAGTTGATGACGCACCGGTCCTGTGACGTCGTCATGATCGACCTGTTCCGCGCCGGCGGCATCACGCCGTGGATGAAGATCGCCGGTATGGCCGAGGCCTTCAATCTGCCGGTCGTCAGCCACCTCATCCCGGAAATCCACGTGTCGCTGATCGCGGCGGCCCCGAACGCGACGCTGCTCGAATACATGCCGTGGACCTGGCGCATGTTCGAAAACCCGCCGATCCCGGTGAATGGTGAAATGACAGTGCCGACCGGCCCCGGCTTCGGGCTGAAGTTCGCGCCCGACCTGTTCACGACCTACGGCGTCAACTAGCGCCGTACTTCCTCAAGGAGAATTCGAATGTCTTTGTCGGAGACCGCGCAGATCGTGGTCGAGCGCGCCGCCGAACGCGCCATCGTCAAGCTGTGGGCCGCGCTTGACAGCGCCGATTACGACGGCGTCGCCAACAGTTTTACCGACGATGGCGTCTGGCATCGCCAGGGTAAGCAGCTGGCCGGTTCCGCCGGTGTACGCGCGGCGATGGCCGAACGGCCAAAGAGCGCCCGCACCCGCCACGTCATCACCAATGCGCTGGTCAATGCGGTCGACGAGAACAATGCAGAGATGCAGTTCTATCTGACAGTCTATCAGCACACGGCGGAGCCGGCGGATGCGCCGCCGCCGGCGCCCATGAACGTGCCGCTCACGGTCGCGCTCTCCAACGCATCTTTGCGCAAAACGGCGTCGGGCTGGAAAATCCGCGAGTTGAAGTCCGCCGACACGTTTCGCCGCAAATAGACTTAAGCGTTTAAAGGACACGTCATGCGCTACACGACACTTGGCAACACCGGCCTGCGCGTCAGCGTCGCCGGCCTTGGTTGCGGCGGCTTCAGCCGTCTCGGCCTGCCCGCGGGCAAAACTGAAGATCAAGCAGCTGACCTGGTGCTCGAGGCGGTCGATCTCGGCGTCAATTTCCTCGACACCGCGCCGGCCTACGGCACCGAGCCGACCGTCGGGAAGGCACTGAAAAAGCTGCAACGCGACAAGGTCGTGGTGGCGACCAAGGTGCACGTCGTGCGCAACGGCGAATGGTACGATTCCGCCCGCGTCACCCAGAACATCGACAATTCACTCAAGCAGCTCGGCACCGACTACATCGACGTGTTCCAGTTGCACGGCGTCCGCGTCGCCGAATACGATCACACCATCAATGTCGTCTTACCGGCGCTGCTGGCGGCGAAGGAAAAAGGCAAGATTCGCCATCTCGGCATCACCGAGTCACCGGTCGACGATTTCACCCATGAAATGCTGCTGCGCGCCGTCAACGAGGGCGTGTGGGAAGTCTTCATGGTGGCGTTCAACATGATGCATCAGGGCACGCGCAAGAAGCTGTTCTCGCTCACACAGGAAAAGAAGATAGGCACGCTGCTGATGTTCGCCGTTCGCAGTATTTTCACCAAGAACGAGCGCGTGGTCGCGGCGCTCAAGCAGGCTGCGGCCGCCGGCAAGATTTCGAAAGAGATCGCCGACAATCCCGAGCCGCTGGATTTCCTGCTGCACGAGGGCGGCGCGGCGAGCATCACCGAGGCCGCCTATCGCTTTGCCGTTCATGAACCCGGCGTCGATGTCGTTCTCTTCGGCACGGGCAACCGCGATCATCTGCGCACCAATATCAAATCGCTGCTGATGCCACCTTTGCCTGCCGCTGACACGGCCAAGCTCGCCGAACTTTACGGCAACCTGATCGACGTCGGCATGGACGCCTCGCCGACCCAGGAAAAGAAATAAAACAGCGCTAGTGCCCGACCTTGCGTCCGCGGCTGCCACTGGCCACGGGCGATTTCACCTTGCCGTCGACCAGAGTTGCGCCGTGCGCCTTGGCGTAGAGCCGCAGTTGCGCCTCGACCAAGTCGTACATGTCGCGCGCCGCCGGCAACAAGGTCTGGCCGCGGCGCGTGATGATACCCACCAGCCGCGTCACCTTCGGCTTCACCAGCGGCACGAAGACGATGTCCTGGGCGATGGTCGGCTTGGTCAGCCGCGGCAATATGGTGATGCCGACACCCTGCCGTACGCAGTCCATCATCGAAGTGCGACTCGAAACAGAGATCACCGGATTTTCGATCCACTCGCCGAGACCGTGGCCGACCAAAGTCTCGAAGCCGTCATTGCCGATCAACTTCTCGCCGGTGAGTTGGCTCCAGGTCAGCGGCGCCTTGCGGCGCGCGATCGGATGGTCGAACCGGCACGCCACACCATACGCATCTGCTGCGATTGGATTGAAGGTCAGCTTGGGATCATCGACAAGCTTGGCGGCAATGCCAATATCTGCGGCGCCCTCGGCGACCAAACGCCGGATGTGGCGCGAGCGCTCATCCGTCACCTTGATGGCAACGTCAGGGTGACTGACGAGAAAGCCCCGCAAGACGGCGGGAAACCACTCCTCGGCCAGAAACGGCACCACGGCCACCGACAACGACCCGCGCTCGGCCTTGGCAAGCTGATCCACGTCGCTGACGACACGATCGTGGGTGCGCAGCAGTTCGGCAAACAAAGGCGTCAGCGTCTCGCCCAAGGGCGTCAGGCGGGCACGCTGTCCCTTCTCGAACAGGGGCGCGCCGACCTGCAATTCGAGGTCGCGCATGGCGGTCGACACGGCGGCCGCTGAGCGGAACGTGCCGGAGGCCGCGGCGCGGAAGCTGCCGCTCTCCGCCGCGATCAAAAACTGCCGTAACTGCTGGATTCTGTAGGTTTCTGACATGATTGACACGGCTGACCCGGTTTCGGCTTTTGTAAAGTTTATTTCCATTAATTGAGTTTGGCAAAACCTGGAAACGTTACCGAAACTCCCCGTGCGGCCATATAAAGAGCCGACGCTGACAAGAAATGCTTCCAGGGAGGTCGGCCAAATGACCGACGATCAACTTGCCGATCTCGCCAGGCGCGCGGGACTGAGCCAGACCTATGCGGATTATCCCGCTCTGGTGAATGCGGCCGTCGAGCGCGGGCTCGCGCTGACGCCGGCGCTTGATGCCGCACGCACGGCCACCACGGAACCGGCGCATGTCTTCATCGTTCAGGCTGATCTGCCATGAGCGATCTCGATTTCGTCACGATCGCGGACGCCGCCAAACTCATCCAATCGAGAAAATTGTCGCCGGTCGAACTCACGAAGCACGCTTTGGCCCGCATCGAGACGCTCGATCCGACCTATAACGCTTTCATCGAGGTGACGGCCGCGGACGCCTTGTCGCAGGCGAAAGTGGCCGAGACCGAGATCGCGGCGGGCGATTATCGCGGCCCCATGCACGGCATCCCCTACGGTCTCAAAGACCTGATCGATGTCGAAGGCCTGCGCACCACCTGCCATTCCAAAATTCTTGCCGACAATGTCGCCAGTAAGGACGCCCATGTCGTGAGGCGCCTGCGCGAGGCCGGCGCGATCATGATGGGCAAGATGGCGCTGCACGAATTCGGCTCCGGCGGGCCGACTTATGAATTGCCCTGGCCGCCCGCCCGCAATCCTTGGAACAAAAAGCTGCATCCGGGGGGCTCCTCCAGCGGCCCGGCTGCTGCGGTCGCGGCCGGCATGATCCCGGCGGCGCTCGGCAGCGACACGGGCGGCTCAGTGCGCAACCCGGCGACGTGCTGCGGCATCGTCGGCATGAAGCCGACCTACGGCCTCGTC
Source organism: uncultured Hyphomicrobiales bacterium (assembly GCA_903929045.1). Classification (GTDB taxonomy): domain Bacteria; phylum Pseudomonadota; class Alphaproteobacteria; order Rhizobiales; family Xanthobacteraceae; genus Pseudolabrys. Next base: position 18,652 of record CAIYTE010000140.1, on the reverse strand, counting down.
AGCCGCAGCGGCGCGGTGCCGCTCTCGTTCTCGCTCGATCATCTCGGCCCGCTCACACGGACGGTCGAAGACAACGCCATCGTTCATGAAAGCATCGCCGGTTACGACCCGAGCGATGTCAGCAGCCGTAACGTGTTGCCGAAAAACTGCATCACGGGACTGCGCAACGGCATCAAGGGTCTGCGCATCGGCGTCATTGAGCACTTCTATACGACCGACGCCGCCGCCAATGACGAACTCAAGGGCGGCATCGACCGCGCCATCGTGACGCTGGGCGAACTCGGCGCCAAGGTGAGCACCGTGAAGCTTTCGCCGCTGTCGGCCTGGGCCGCCTGCGGCCGCGCCATCATCCAGGCCGAGTCCTACGTCGTCCACGAGGCCTGGCTGAAGCAGCGCCCGCAGGACTACTGCGAGATCAGCCGCCGCAAGCTGCTCAACGGCGCCTTCATCCGCGCCGAGGAATACATCAAGGCACTGCAGGCGCGCACGACATTGAGCGCGGAATTCGGGGACCTGATGCAGAACTATGACGTCGTCATCACCTTGTCAGGGCTTGAGCTGCCCTGTGACCTCGACGATCCCGACCTGATCGCCAAGACCTACGAACGGCACGTGCGCATGCCGTTCAACATCACCGGCACGCCAGCCATCGCCGTGCCGACCGGATTCTCACGCGACGGCATTCCGCTCGGCATGCAGATCTGCGGCAAGGCCTTCGACGAACCGACGGTCTATCGCGTGGCGCACGCTTATTGCGAAGCGGCAGGCTGGGCCGCCCATCGCCCAGCGCTGAAGCTGCCTAGCTAGAGCGGCAAAGCTGTAGAGGCAAAGCTATAGAGGTTTGCCGAAGCCGTAGAGCCGTTCCGCATTGTCGACAAGGATGCGATTGCGGGCGGCCTCGTCCGGCACCCAGTCGGCAATCAGGTCAACCAGATCGCCGTCATTCGGCATCGTCTTCTTCAAGAGCACATGCGGCCAGTCCGAGCCCCAGACGAGCCAGTCCGGCGCGGCATCGACCAAGGCATGTGCGAACGGCGTGAGGTCGCCGTAGGGCGGCTCGGCGAGCGACGTGCGATACGGTGCCGACAGCTTCGCCCAGCCCCGTCCGGACTTGAGCAAGCGCAACAGCGCCTGAAACCCGGGTGCACTCACGCCCGTCTTCGGGTTCGGGCGTCCCATGTGATCGATAACGACTTCCGTCGGAAAGCTGCCGAGCAACGTGTCGAGATCCGGATGATCCTCGACATCGAGCAGGAACTGCACGTGCCAGCCGAAGTCCTTCACGCGGTGCGCCAGCTTGCGCGACACCTCGATTTCAAGCCCGGTCGCCGCCGTGCGATTGACGCGGAAACCCCGAATGCCGGACTCCGCCAGATGGCGAAGCTCTTTGTCGGTAATGGTCTCGCTGATCAAGGCAATGCCGCGCAGCCGGTCCGGGTTGGCGTTGATTGAATCGACGATGAAGCTGTTGTCGTTGCCGTAGAGCCCGGTCTGCACCAGCACGCCGCGCGCGATGCCGACGGTGTCGTGCATGGCCAAATAATCGTCCAGCAGGACAGCCGGCGCCTGATAGAGCCGGTTGGCCGCCTGCGGATATTTGTCGGCCGGCCCGAACACGTGGGCGTGGCAGTCGGCCGCCTTGGCCGGCAGCTTCAGCTTCGGCTTATGAACGTCGAGATGCGGTTCCGGATAGACCGGCGGCGATGCGGCTGGATTATCGCTCATGGTGCGCCTTACGGCAGAGCTTATTGCTCGGCCTTGATGTTGGCGTCTTTGGCGACCTGCGCATAGCCTTCGACCTGCTTGTTCAGATAAGCGCCCCAATCCGCACCGCACTTGTCGCTCGGGAACAGGCCGAGCGTCTCAAAGCGCGTCTTCACTTCCTGCGTCTTGGCCGCTGCCTTGAACATGTCGATCATCTGGGTGACGACCGCGGGCGGCGTTTTGCCCGGCGCGACGATGCCGTAAAAGATGTCCGCGTCGTATTTGACGAGGCCCGTCTCGGCGAGCGTCGGCACGTCCGGCAGCAGTTCGAGACGCTTGTCGGACACGCTCACCAGCGGCCGTATTGTCTTGGCCTGAAGCTGCGAAACGATGGTGGGATAATCAGACATCACTGCCGTCACATGTCCGCCCATCAGTGCGCCGATGGCGGGCGCCGTGCCGCCGTAAGGCACGTAGGTCATCTTGACCTTGGCGGCGTGCTTGATGACTTCAATCGCCATATGGAGCGAGGTGGCAGGGCCGCCGCTCACCATCTGCAATTCATCGGGCTTTTCGCGCGCAGCCTTGATGAGATCATCGAACGTCTTGTACGGCGAGTCACTGCGCACGACGAGGATCATCGGCGTGACGGCGAGCAGACAGATAGGCGTAAAGTCGCTGACCGGCGTATATTTCGACCGCTTCAGCGCGTCGTTGACGACAAAGGCCGGCGCCGCGAGCAACAAGGTGCTGCCATCCGGCGTCGAGCGCGCCACCTGATCGGTGCCCATCACGGTGCCGCCGCCGGCGCGGTTTTCGATGACGATGGTCGAGCCGTTGATCTCGCCGATCTGCTGCGCAAACACGCGCGCCACCAGATCCGGACCGTTGCCCGGCGAGAACGGCACAATGATCTTGATGTTCTTGGGTGCCTGCGGCGCTTGCGACCACACCGAATGCGCGCCTACGGCCACCAGGGCGGCAGCAAGGCAGGCAGCAACCGTCACGTTACGGAATTTCACGGCAAATCCTCCCACTCGTTCGGAGTTCTGTCAGCCGCTCGCAGTTGCGATCGGCCGCGCTCCTTCGTAGTCTCGGTCAACCGTGACTACAGCGGCGATTATCACCGCTCGCCGGCGTTTTGCCACGTAAAAAATACCAAAGCCTTGTTCCAAATAATTGATCGTTGCCTTGCCGAAACTTCTGAGTCACAGAAATTGCCGGAATGGGAAGGCGCGTCAGTCTTCCAACGGGAGGCTGCCATAAAAATCGACTCACACATCCACGTTTTGCCGAAGCGCGTTCTCGATCTGCTGCGCGTCGATCCGATTTACCGCGTGACGATGAACGGCATGCACTGGAGCGGCGGCAACTACGTCGACTTCGAAGTGACGCCGAAGTGGTTCGATCCGGATGTGACGTTGGCCAACATGAAAGCCAACGGCGTCGATGTCGGCATTCTGTCCGCCGCGCCAAAGCCGCTGTTTTATTACGAGCTCGACCTCGAGCCGGCGCAGCGCATCTGCCAAGAGACCAATCTGGGTCTCGCCGAGTATCACGCGCTCCATCCAAACCATTTCCACTGGATGGCACATCTGCCGCTGCGCTTCCCGGAAGCGGCGGCGAAGATGTTGCGCGAAGCCGCCAAGGCCGGCTGCCGCGGCGTTCTGGCCGGCACCGACATCAACGGCCGTCGCCTCGACGAGCCGGACTACGACGTTTTCTGGTCGGCGGTCGAAGAAGTCGACCTGCCCGTTCTGCTCCATCCCGGCGATGGGCATCCGACTCCCGGCATGAAGAACTATTACCTGCAGTCGATCATCGGCATGCCGACCGAGGAAACCATCGCCATCGAGCGGCTGATCTGCAGCGGCATGCTTGATCGTCACCCGAAGGCAAAAATCATCTGCGCGCTCGGCGGCGGTTTCTTCCCGTATCAGGTCGGACGTCTGCGCCAGTGCATCTCGTACCGGCCGGAACTCAAGAACGTCGCCAAGGACCCGTGGGACTATGTTGGGCAGCTCATTTTCGACACCAACATCCACGAAGTCGCCAGCTTGAAGTTCCTCATCGAGTTCGCGGGCGCGGAAAATGTCGTGCTCGGCAGCGACCTGCCCTTTGCGACCGGCATCAAGAACCCGCTCGACATGGTGTCGGCGGCGGCCGGCAGCGCTGCGGCGGTAAAGCAGATCGCGGAAACCAACCCGGCGAGGCTGTTCAAGCTGTAACCCCCGGCGCGCGGTTTTGCCGGCTTTCTAAAGCCCGGCATTAGTGCTCTAAATCCGGCGAAACCGCACCGGGTATTCTGGCTTGAGCACGACCTATCGTATCCAGCAACTGCGCCAATTCGTCATCGCGGCGGAAACCGGCAGCCTACAGACGGCGGCAGCCGAGACCTTCCGTTCCGCCGCCGCCGTTTCCACGGCCATGAGCGAGCTCGAACAGCAGGTCGGCGCACCGCTCTTCGAGAAGGGCCACCGGGCGCGACTGACGCCGCTCGGCCGGACATTGGCGCCACTTTTTGCCGATCTGGTACGCGCGCATGACCGCGTTGCCCGCGATGTCCATCAGATCACGCTCGCCGAGCGCGGCCTGCTGACCGTCGCGGTAATCCCCTTTCTCGCCGAGGAATGGTTTTCGAGCGTGCTGGCGCAATTCATGGAAAAGCATCGCGACGTGACGGTGCGTGTCATCGATCAACGTTCGCGCCAGGCACGCCAGCTGGTCAGCGATGGCCTCGCCGATCTCGCCGTCGTCTCGAACCTCGGCGACGATCCAAAGTTGGAATTTCAGCCGGTGTGTATCGACACCTTTGGCGTGATCTGCCGCAACGACGATCCGCTGGCGCTGCGGCGCGGCAAGACGACCTGGAAAGCGCTTGCCGACCGGCCGCTGATCAGCAACGACGCGTTCGCCACTATCATCGATCACGGGCTCGGCCAATATGTCGAAAGCAATACGGTGGTGACCGTATCGAGCCGCACGTCGACCATGGACCTGATCCGGCGCGGGATTGGCGTCACGGTGTTGCCGCGTCTCACCAAGCCGCCGTCGGCGACCGACATGGCCTTCGTGCAATTGAGCGAGCCGCTGGTGTCACGCTCGATCGGCGTCGTCACGCGGCGGGGGCAGACGCTTCTGCCCGCCGCCGCCGCGATGGCCCATCTGATCGAGCGGGAGCTGCGGGAGTACGCCCGCCGCCATGGCGTCGCGCTCACCGACGAAAAGCCGCCGGCGAAGACCAAGCGCAAAACGCGCTAGCGCGCGTCCACCACCTGATTGCGCAAGATACCGATCTGCGGCACTTCAATTTCGAGTTTGTCGCCTGGCTTCATCCACTGCGACGGCTTGTGGCCAAGCTGAACGCCGTCCGGCGTGCCGGTGGCGATGATATCGCCCGGCGCCAGCGGGATCGCCGCCGACACGTATTCGATGATGGCCGGAATATCGAAGATCAGATCGTCGATCCCAGAATACTGCAACCGCTTGCCGTTGAGGCGTGTCTCGATGACGAGCTTCGTCGGATCTGCGACTTCGTCGGCGGTGAGCATGACGGGGCCGACACTGCCGGTCGCGAAGAAGTTCTTGCCGATCGCCAGCGAACCCTTGAGCTGGAAGTCGCGGATGCTGCCGTCATTGAGCAAGGTGTAGCCGGCGACGTGGCTCAGCGCCTTGTCACGGCCGATCTTGTGGCCGCCCTTGCCGATGACGACGGCCAGTTCGCCTTCGTAATCGAAATCCTGCGACACGGTCGGGCGCACGATGTCTTCGCCGCTCGCCACCAGTGAACTATGCAGACGCAGAAACACGCTCGGCTGCTCCGGAAACGCGCGGCCAACCTCGATACAGTGGGCGCGATAATTGATGCCGATGCAGATGATTTTTTCGGCATCGGGCACCGGCGTCAGCAACGTGACGTCGGCAAGTTTGTAATCCGCAGCGCCGGTCGCCGCAGACGCGACTTCCTTGAGGGCATCGGCTGCTAGCGTCTCACGCAGACTGGCGTATTTCGTGCGCTTGGCGAGGTCGATGACGCCGTCACCGACGAGCGCACCGAAGCTCGCCTTGCCGTTCTTGCTGAAGCTGAGAAGTTTCATGATCGAACCTATTTTCGTTTTGACCGCTAGACCTTCAGCAGCCCGAGCGCGCCGAGAATGCTGGTCATGTCGGCGTGTTCCTGCTTGAGGTACGCCTTGAGCTTGTCGCCATCGAGATACATCTCGGACCAGAAATAGCGGTCGGCTTCCTCGTTCCACTCTTTGGTCGTGACGGCCTTCGACAGCACGCCTTCCCAGTACGCGATCTGCTCGGGCTTGATGCCGACCGCACCAGCGGCGCCGCGCCAGGCGCCGACGTCGCAATCGACACCCTGCTCTTTCCAGGTCGGGCAGGACGCGAACGCGCCTTTGAGGCGTTCCGGCGACGACATGGCGATGGCACGCACCTGACCCGCTTCGAGCTCCGGAACGGTGCTCGCCGCGGTAATCACGCCAATATCGGCGTTACCCGCAACAATATCGGCGACAACGTCACGCGCGGAGTCGAACGCGCAGATCTTCGGCGTCGTCACCGGTACGCCGGCATGCTTGATCACCTTCGCCATAGCGATGTGGTTGGGATTGCCGAGCGACGTCGACAGCGAGATCGTCACCTTTTCCGGGTCGGTTTTCAGACGCTGGAGGAGGTCCGCGCCGGACATGATCGGCGACTTCGCGTTGGTGATGAACACCATGTATTCGTTGTAGAGGATGGCGATCGGCAGGCTGCGGATCGTCTCCGCCTTGACGATACCCGTGAGCACGTCTGTAACGTTGTTCGGCGAACTGATGCCGACAAGATTGGCGTCGCCCTGGCGGCCGGCGATGTGAACCCAGGCCTTGCGGCCACCGTCACCGGCTATGTTCACGACCTTGGCCGGCACATCCATCAGTTTGTTGGCCTCGATGGATTTCAGCAGCGTCCGCGCCGAACGGTCGGTGCCGCCGCCTGGCGGCGTGCCCGCGATGATTTCGACCTCACCCGCTGGTTTCCATCCCGACATGGTCTTGCTTCCTTTTACAGCCGCGCCGGCCGCACCGATGCCTCGGTGTGTCGCGCCAAATTGATATCGCAGGAGATGCGTTGCGCATCGCGGCAACGGAAAAACTGTGCCATGGCCCGTCCGGTCAGACAACGCTCCCCGCCATTCCCGGCATCGTCGCGGAATACGCGCTGCGGCGCAGCAAACTTCGAAAAATCAGCCCTCCGGATGCCTGTTTAGGAATGCTGAAACTTGAGTTCAGAATATTCAGGCGCGTGCGCCCGATATTCAGTGCTCGTTTCCGGGTAAAGCAGGCGCACGTTTTCTCGCCGCTCAACACACTGAGGAAGTTTCAATGCGCATTGCTGTGATCGACGACTACCAGAACGCCTTCTCGTCGCTGGACGCCGCCGCCAAGCTCAAGGGCCATGAGGTCAAGACCTTCGCAGCGCCCGCCACGACCGAGCAGGCACTCATCGACATGCTCAAGGGCTTCGAGGCCGTCGTTCTCATCCAGCAGCGCACTGCGATGCCGCGCAAGGTCATCGAGGGCCTGCCCGATCTAAAGATGATCAGCCAGACCGGCAAGAACACCGCGCATATCGACGTCGCGGCCTGTAACGAGCGTGGCATCACCGTCTCGGCCGGCGGCGGCGGCACACCGAACGCGACCGCCGAAATCACCTGGGCGCTGATCCTGTCAGCGGCGCGCCACATCCCGGCCGAAGTGCAAGCCATGAAGGAAGGCAAGTGGCAGATCGCGATCGGCTCGGCGCTGGCCGGCAAGACGCTCGGCGTCTACGCCTTCGGCAAGATCGGAGCGGTTGTCGCGACTGTCGGCAAGGCGTTCGGCATGAAGGTCGTGTGCTGGGGCCGCGAGGGCTCGCTAGCGCGCGCCAAGGAAGCAGGCTTCGAGGTTGCCGCCAGCCGCGAGGCGTTCTTCTCGCAGTGTGACGTCATCGCGCTGCACATTCCGCTCAATAAAGAAACGCAGGGCATCATCAAGGCCGCCGATCTGGCGCTGATGAAGACGGACTCGATCCTCGTCAACACCAGCCGCGCCGGCCTCATCGAAGACGGCGCGCTGGTGGCTGCGCTCAAGGCAGGCCGCCCCGGCCAGGCCGGCATCGACGTGTACGAGACAGAGCCGGTGCTCAACGGCAATCATCCGCTGCTGAAATTGCCGAACGTCGTCTGCACGCCGCATCTCGGCTACGTCGAGAAAGGCACCTATGAGGCGCTCTACGGCGCCGCGGCCGACCAGATCCTCGCCTACGCCGCCGGCAAGCCGATCAACGTGGTCAAGTAGCCGCCGTTCGCCGGACACCGGCATGCAGAGACAACCAGCGGCCACCCGGCCGCTGGGGCCGTGACAGACGGTGCGGCAGATAGCATCATCGCCAACCTCGCCCGCCCCCGTCACCCTCCGCAGAGTACAGACATGGCCACGCACTCCCTCGCAGCATCGCCCCAGACCGTCCGCCGCGGCATGTTCGACGCGTCGTTTCCGCCGGTCCTGACCGTGCAGCCGGGTGACACGGTCGTGCTGCAGTCCGTGTCCGGATCGCCACTGGTCATGCCGCCGCCGGACGCGGGGTTTAAGGTCCCGCCGGCGTTGGACGACATTCTCGCCGCCAACCTGCCAAGCCTCGGCGCGCATATCGTCACCGGTCCCGTCGCCATCGCGGGCGCCGAGCCCGGCGACGTGCTGGAAGTCCAGATCGACGCCATCGACCTCGGCGCCGACTGGGGCTACTGCGCCTTTCACCCGCTGATCGGCAGCCTGCCCGAGCAATTTCCGTTTCGCGACGTCAGCCACATCCCGGTCGATGTCGCCAAGAAGACCTGCAAGCTACCTTGGGGACCGGAGCTGCCGCTGGCGCCGTTCTTCGGCGTCATGGCTGTCGCGCCGCCGCCGGCCTACGGCACCATCTCGACGCGCGAACCGCGCGAACACGGCGGCAATCTCGACAACAAAGAACTAGTTGCCGGCAGCACGTTGTTCCTGCCGGTTTGGGTGCCGGGCGGCAACTTCTCGGCCGGCGACGGCCACGGCGTGCAAGGCGATGGCGAGGTCTGCATCAATGCGCTTGAGATCTGCCTCACCGGCACCTTCACCTTCAAGCTGCACAAAGGCGGCGGCGCCAGCAAACCGTTGCTGCGCATTCCGCGCGCCGAGACCCCGACGCACTACATTAGCATGGGCCTTGATGCCGATCTCGACCTCGCCATGAAGAAAGCACTTCAAGAAATGATCGCCTTCATCTGCGAACGCACCGGCTGGACCGCGGCGCAGGCCTACAAGACCTGCTCGCTCGCGGTCGACTTCAAGGTGACGCAGAACGTCAACGGCGAGAAAGGCGTGCACGGCATGCTCAGGAAAGGCTTGCTGTTCTAGCCGCTTGTCAGGCAATAAACCGCTCCGCTTCGCGTCTCATAATCAAAAAACGGAAACAGAAAATGCCATCCATTACGACCCCCGACGGCTCCAGCATCCATTACGAAGTCGAGGGCTCGGCCGGCGCGCCGGCGCTGATGATGTGCAACTCGCTCGGCACCGACCTGCATATGTGGGACGGCCAGGCGCCCGAACTCCTCAAGCATTTCCGTCTGGTGCGCTACGACCGCCGCGGTCACGGCAAATCGACCTCCAGCAAGGCGCAGGGCAGCATGGAGCTGTTGAGCCACGACGCACTCGCCGTGGCTGACGCCGCCGGCATCAAGACTTTCAACTGGTGCGGCCTGTCGATGGGCGGCATGGTCGGTCAGTGGATCGCCGCCAACCGTCCCGAGCGCATCACCAAGATGGTGATCTCGAACACCCACTATTACTACCCGGATAAGACGCCGTGGAACGACCGCATCAAGATCGCGCAGGAACAGGGCACGAGCGCCCTCGCCCCGGTGCAATTGGCGCGCTGGTTCACGCCCGGTTTCATCAAGGATCATCCGGCGGACGTTGAGAACGTCGGCAAGATGTTTTCAGCGACCAAGGTCGACGGCTTCGTTGCCTGTTGTCAGGCCGGCCGCGACATGGACTTCCGCGAGATGTCGCCGAAGATCAAGACGCCGACCCTTGTCATCGTCGGTAGCCAGGACAAGGCCACGCCGCCCGAAGCTGGCGAGGCCATTCACAAGATGATCCCGGGCTCGAAGCTCGCGGCGGTCGACGGCGCGCATCTGTCGAACATCGAAAAGCCGGCCGACTATCTCAAGGCGATGCTCGGCTTTCTGCTCTAGCAGCGCAACGCCTCGCCGTCCTCGACGGCGAGGCTTTTTGGCGCAACAGATGCCTACTTGGCGCCGAGCGCCTTCCAGACACCGTTGGCGGTGGCCACGACACGAGATCCGACGACGAGTTCGGCGCTCATGAAAATCAGCGAGCGCGTCCGGCGCACGACCTTGCATTTGGCCTCGACGAATTCGCCGACCTTCACCGCATCGATGAAATGGACGTCGAGCTGAACCGTGGCTTGCGGCACCTTGCCGTTGGCGTACCAGCACACCATGCCCATCGAGCGGTCGGCGAAGGTCATCAACATGCCGCCCTGCACGACGCCGCGCCGGTTGTGATGCTTGTGCTCGGCCAGAAAGGCATAGTCGTAGCTGTCGCCCGCGGCGCGCATGCAGAACGGGCCGACGAGGCCAATAAAACCCTCGTCGCCATAAGGCTCCCATCCCGCCGTTGCCGGGTTGAAAGCCTGTGGACCGTCGCTCGTGCTCATGCCGAAACCCCAATCGATGAAACCGGCGTCTTCCTTACCATCAACCGGCGCGACGAAAAGGGGCCTAGACGGCCTTCGCCAAAAGCTGACGATAGGCTTCGGCGTCTGACAGCAGCGCGCGCAGTTCGGCCGCCGACATAAAGCCAAGCGCCTCGCCGACGGTGTCGGCCTCCGCCGCCTTGGCCCGGGCAACCGCCAGATGCGGATCGACGTCGCCACGCCGTCGTTCTTCGCGCGGCGGCAGCATCTCGGCGTGCGCCTGGCGCAAATTGGCATCACGCCGCAACAGTTCGTCGACCGTCACCGCGTCTTCGACGAGTTCTACAGCCAGCGCATTGGCGCGCGTCAGCACCTCGGGAACATGGCGCTCCTCCGGCACGAGCAGCAAATGCATGCGGCGCAAGGCGCGGCCCGCAGGCAGGCGCGCCGTCCACGCCGCCAGCGGCATCGCCAGCAGCAGGCCAATCGTCACCGGCGCCATCCAGAGAAACAGCGACAGCGACACCGCATATGCCGCGCCGCCCAACAGGATGCCGACGACCGTCAGCTTGCCGAAATGCTTGAGCAATTCGCTCCGCGTCAGGCTACCATCGTCGCGCCGCTGCACCTGCCAGCCCGCATCGCGGCCGAGCAGCACGTCGGCGACCGCCTGCGATTGCAACAGCATCATCATGGGCGCAATCAGACCGGACAGTACGATCTCGAACAGGACGCTGATGAAGCCAAAAAACACCCCGCCGAAGCCGCGGCGTTCCGAACCATGCACCAACGCCACGATAAAGCCGAGCAACTTGGGCGCAATGAGAATGCCCATCGTACCGGCGAAGACCCAGGCGGCGCGAATCGGATCTTCCTCCGGCCACTGCGGGAACAGCGAAAAGCCCTTCGGGAAATATTCGGGCCGGATGAAGTGCGCCTGCAACGAAATCAAAATACCGATCAGCAGAAAGACGAGCCACATCGGCGCCGTCAGATACGCGCCAATGCCAGTCATGAAATGCAGGCGCGACACCCAGTGCAGCCCGCGACCCGGCAGCACCATCAGATGCTGCAGGTTGCCCTGGCACCAGCGCCGGTCGCGCGCCGCATATTCGGCGATCGAGGGCGGCACCTCCTCGTAACTGCCGCGCAGACCGGGCGCCATGACGATGGCCCAGCCGGCGCGCCGCATCAGCGCCGCCTCGACGAAGTCGTGACTGAGGATATGCCCGCCGAACGGCTTGCGGCCCGACAGCAGCGGCAGCGCGGCGTGATCGGCGAAGGCCTTCACCCGGATCGCCGCGTTATGGCCCCAGTAATTGCTCTCGGTGCCGTACCACCAGGCAATGCCGCGCGCGAGCATCGGCCCATAGAGCCGGCCCGCGAATTGCTGCAAACGCGCGAACACGCTCTGGGCATTGACGATCATTGGCAACGTCTGGATTAGGCCGACATGCGCGTTCTGCTCAATGCCGGCGGCGATGCGGACGATGGTGTCGCCCGTCATCAGACTGTCGGCATCGAGAATGACCATGCTCTCGTAATGGCCGCCGAAGCGCACGACCCACTCGCTGATATTCCCGGACTTGCGAGCGAAGTTCTTCAGCCGGTGGCGGTAGAATATCTGGCCGCTTTGCGTGCGCGCTACGAGAGCAAGATATTGCGCCTCTTCCTGCAGCCAGATCGTCGGATCGGTGGTGTCGCTCAGGATGAAAAAATCGAATTGGGCCAGCCGGCCGCTCTCGGCGACCGATTCATAGATCGCCTGCAGCCGGGCCATAATGCGCCCCGGGCTTTCATTGTAGGTCGGCATCAGCAACGCGTGGCGTTTGGTTAGCGCCGGCAAAGGCTGCGCCGGGTCGATGCCCAGCGCCCGATCGCCGCGCCCCAGCGACAGCAAAAAGCCGACGAAGCAACTGGCGAAGGAAAACGCGATCCACGCAAAAAGCGCCACGAACAGCACCAGCACCAGCGTCTCGAGAATGGTCAGCGTCGATACCGACAGAACTTCGTACATCTGGTCGGCGGCGAAACCCGTCATCGCGATCGTGGCGAGAAAAATAAAAACGCGACGCAGCAATAACGCGCGCGGCTTCGCCTCAATCCGGGGGCTTTTGTGGCCCGGATGCCCGAGCGATTGCGCCGGCATGTCCAGCAGCGCGTCAGGCGGCAGAAAGCGCGGCACCTGGCCCTCGCCCAACGGCTGTGTGGCTACGGCGTCCATCGGTAGACCCACACTTCCGAGAGCGGGTCGTCGTTCTGCATCAGTTGCGCACGGAGTTCGACGACCGGCTTCTTCTCCGGATCGAGGTTGAAGCTCAAGCGCCAGCCGCCGCCATGCGGATTGAGCTGCGTGACGACATTGCTAATTTTGCCGAAGTTCGCGCTTACCATGCCGCGCACCGTTTCGGGCTTCACGCCTTTGAGCTTGTCACCGACGATGTCGAGCACGAACAGACGCGTGCTCTCGGAGGCCGCGCCGACCCGCGTCTTGGCAAATTCAGCCAGCGGAATGTTTTCACCGACGCCCCAATGCAGGCGATACGTGAAGGTATATTCGCCCTTGGCCTTGAGCGGGTCCTTCGGCCGCCAGAACGAGACGATGTTGTCGTGCACTTCGTTCTGCGTCGGAATCTCGAGAAGACGTACTTCGCCATTGCCCCAGTCGCCGATGGGCTCGACGCGCAGGCTCGGCCGCGTCTCGAAATGCGACTCCAGGTCTTCATAGGCGTGGAAATTGCGCTGCCGTTGCAGCAGGCCGAAGCTGCGCGGATTGTTGTCGTAAAAGCTGCTGACCTGAAGATCCGCAGGATTGGTGAGCACCCGCCACAACGACTCGCCGCGGCCGTTGCGCATGAACAGGCCGTCGGAATCGTGCACAGCCGGACGGAAGTCATCGATGCCCGCGCGGTCGTTGGCATCGAAGAAGAACATGCTCGTCATCGGCGCGATGCCGGGATCGGCCATGTCGACGCGCGGATACAGCGTCATTTCGATATCATAGACTGTCGTATCGCCCGGCCGGACGGTAATGCGGTAGGCCGCTGTCGCTCTCTTGCTGTCGAGCAGCGCGTGAATGACGATAGAGTTGGCCTTGGCCTGCGGCTTCTCGATCCAGAAGGTCTTGAAGAACGGAAACTCCTCGCCTTTGGGATCGCCGGTATTGATGGCAAGGCCGCGCGCCGACAGCCCATAGGTCTGGCCCTTGGCGACGGCGCGGAAATAACTCGCGCCGAGGAAGACGCCGACTTCGTCGAAGTAATCCGGCCGGTTGATCGGCGCATGGATGCGGAAGCCGCCGAAGCCGAGATCGGCGTCCGGCGGCGGCGCCTGCACGTCCTCAAAGGTGAACAGGCTCGGCGAATAATGAATCGGCTTTGCCTTGCCCTGGCTGACCTCGAAAATGTCGACGCGGTTGGAGAAGAAAAAGCCGCGGTGAAACAGCTGAAGCTGAAACGGCGTGCCCTCGCCGCGCCAGATCGCCTTGTCCGGCACGAAGCGGATCTTGCGATACTTGTCGTAGTCGAGGTCCTTGAGATTATCTGGGAGCTTGGTGTCCGGCGCGACAAACGCCTTCTGCGCCAATTCCTGCGCCGCACGGCGGACACTGGACGGATCGAAGCCTGTTTCAGTCGGCGGAGCGGCCGGCGTTGCCGCCAACGCACCCGAAAACGGGAATGACGCGGCAATCGGCATGGCTACCGATGTCGATAAGAATTGTCGCCGATCCAAAGGAAACTCCCGCTCGAAGCTCCCAGTCCCGGAGAAGCCCCTTCTGCCTACGCGCTGTGCCTATAATTCGGCAGAGGCTGGAGAGTTCCATCCTGAAACTTCGACGGTCGGAATGCCGCAGTCGGCCCGCGGCTCAGGCGTCGTCGAGGCCGATATCGACCGCGGGCGCCGCCTGAATGGTCTTGCTGGTGGAAACGTAGTCGACACCCGTCTCGGCGATCGACCGCACCGTCTTGAAGGCCACGCCGCCCGAGGCCTCCAGCGGGATCTTGCCGCCGACGAATGTCACCGCCTCGCGCATATCGTCGAGTTTCATGTTGTCGAGCATGATGATGTCTGCCATGGCGGCGACCGCCTCACGCACCTGCTCCAGCCGGTCGCACTCAACCTCGATCTTGGTCAGACCCGGCACGCGTGACCGCGCGCGCTCGACAGCCTTGGTGATGCTGCCGGCGACCGCGATGTGATTGTCCTTGATCATGACGCCGCCATCGAGGCCAAGGCGGTGATTAGCGCCGCCGCCGCAGACGACGGCGTGCTTTTCGAGCATGCGCAGGCCGGGCGTGGTCTTGCGGGTGTCGATCAGTTGCGCCTTGGTACCCTTGATCTCTTCCACCCAACGCGCCGTTTCCGTGGCGATGCCGGCGAGATGCTGCACGATGTTGAGCGCGGTGCGCTCGACGGTCAGCAGGCTGCGGGCGGAGCCTGACACCTTCAGCAGCGCCGTTTTCGGCTTGCAGCGATCGCCGTCCTTCGCCGTCACCTCGACGCTGACATTCGGGTCGTAGCGCTTGAAACAGGCCGCCGCGACGTCAATGCCGGCCAGCGACAGATCCTGCCGCGCGTTCATGTGGAAATTGGCTTTGGCGTCGGCCTCGATCATCGACAGCGCCGTGAGATCGCCGTGGCCGATGTCCTCGGCGAACCAGAGATCGATCAGACGGTTGACGGTATACAGGTCGAGCATAGGAGCACCTCGGAGTTAGCGCGGCACGGCGCGGTCGAGCCACAACAGTAGTGCATTGGCGGCGATGGCGAACACCGACAGGAACACGGCGACCGCCATAATGGTCGCGATGTCGCCAAGCCCCATCGCGCTCATGATCATGAAGCCCAATCCACGCTGCGAGGCAAACATTTCGCCGATCAGCACGCCGAGCAAGGTCAGCGAAAAACCGAGCCGGGCGCCGGCAATCACCTCGGGTAGAACGGCCGGCAGCGCAATCGTGAGCGCGGTCTGCCGCGGCGACAGCCGCATGGCACGCGCCGTGCGCCACAGCACCGGCTTGATCTGCATGATCGCTTTCATGGTGAAAATCGTCACCGGGATCAGACCGTGCATGGCGCCGAACGCCACCTTGGCCGACATGCCGAGGCCGAAACAGAGCAGCACCAGCGGATAGAGCGTGACCTTGGGCAGCGAATAGAGCGCGATCAGGATCGGCTCGGAGACGACGCCGGACGTGCGGTTGAGGCCGAGCAGGACGCCGAGCACCACGCCGCCGGCGAGCGATATGGCGACCGCCAAGCCGAAGGCGCGCGCCGTTTCCGCGGCGTTGCTCCAGAAGCGCGCCGTGCCGAGCAGCTTCCCGAGATGCTCAGCCGTCATTGCCGGTGACGTCAGCGCAATGTCACCGGCCAGCCAGTACAGCGCCTGCCAGGCAATGAGAATGCCGAGAACCAGCAGTAGACTGTCGCCGGCGCGCTTCATCAGCGCCTCATCCGGCTTTGCATGCGGCGATCGACAACATCGAGCGCGGTATTGGCCGCCGTCGCCAGCAGGATCACCAGCAACATCAGGCCGTACATGTTGCGGTTGTCGAAGTTGTTATAGGCGTAGGCGATGGCGTAGCCGACGCCCTGCCCCGACAGAATGAACTCCGAGGCGATGACCCCGATGAAGGCGTAAGCGAAGGCAAGATTGATGCCGGTGAACAGATGCGGCGCGGCGGCGGGAAAATCGATCAGGATCGCGCGCTGAGCCGTGCTCATGCGGTAGATCGCCGCCGTCTTGCGTAACACCCGCGGGATGCGGTCGAGGCCGGCCAAAGTGCTGGCGATCATCGCGACAATCGACAACAGCACGGCGATGGCGATGATGGCGCCGGCACCGACGCCGAACATTACGAGAAAGACCGGATAGAACATAAAGGTCGGGACGGCATAATAGCTCGCCAGCAATGGCTCGATGGTCGCGCGCAGCCGCGGCAGTGCATGAATAATGACGCCGAGGGCAAAGCCGAGCACGACTGAGATCACCGCGGATGCCGCGACGTTCCGGAGCGTCGACAGGATGTCTTTGTTGTAGTCGCCCGTCTGCAGAATGTGCCACAGGCTCGTTGCCATATCCGACGGCGGCAGCACGACGGTGCGCGGTATAAACCCGCTGCGGCATGCGGCCTCGAAGGCACCAACAAAGGCGACAATCACCGCAAGCCGGATCCAGCCTTCCCGGCTGAGCACGCGGGCGCTCACGGCTTTGCTCCCGGCGCCGCACCACCCATCGTCTTGAGGGATTCTACGCGCAGCTTTTCCCACAGCCGTGACGTAATCGCGCCGAAGCGCGGATCGGATACGACGCGGCTGTCGCGCTCGCGCGACCATTCCGTTTCGATGAAGTCGATGAACTGGCCGGGCCGCGACGACATCACGCCAACGCGGTCGGACAACATGGCCGCTTCATCAAGCGCGTGGGTGATGAGCATCACCGTCGCGCCGGTCTCGCGCCACAGCCGCAGCAACTCCTCGCCCATCAGCAGGCGTGTCTGCTGGTCGAGCGCTCCGAACGGCTCGTCGAGCAGGATCAGCCGTGGCTGCAGCACAAGGGTGCGCGCGATGCAGACCCGCTGGCGCATACCGCCGGACAATTGCGCGGGATAGGCCTTGGCGAAATCCGGCAAGCCCATGAAGCCGATCGCATACTCGACGCGCCGTTTGATCTCGGCGGCATCGGCGCCCGCGCGCCGTAAGCCGAAGGCAACATTGTCGTAGACGCTCAGCCACGAGAACGACGCGTCTTCCTGAAACACCACACCGACACCGTCGGGAACGCCGTCGATGGGCTTGCCTTCAAACAGGACGGTACCTGCGGTCGGCGGCGACAGCCCGGCGAGAATATCGAGCAGTGTCGACTTGCCGCAGCCCGACGGACCGACGACGCCAAAGAATTCACCGCGCTTGATGTCCAGATCGATCGGCCCCAGCGCCGCCAATTTGGCGCCGGAGGCCATATCGAAGATGCGGGTGACGCCGGTCAGCCGCGCGTGAACGTCGGCTCCGTCCGGTGCTTTCACAGTTTGCCTTGCAGGTCCTTGGGCAAATAGGACTGGTCGATCAGCTTGCTCCAATCGATATCGCCCTTCACCTCGCCGATCAGCTTGAGCCCTTCAACCGTGCGGTCGAGTTCGGCGCGATTGAAGTCGCCCAGGCTCCACATTTTCGGGCCGATCATATTGGCGACAGCTTCCTTGGCGATGGCCGGATCGAAATTCCACACCTTCTGCAAAATCGCCGCCGCTTCATCCGGATTGGCGTAGATCGCTTCGACGCCGGCGCGGCGGCCGGCGATGATGGCGCGCAGCTTGTCGGGATTTTTGGTGGCGAATTCGCGCGTCGTAATGCCGACGGACGTCGTCATCGGCGGCAGGATGTCCTTTGCGGCCGCCACGGTGCGATATTTATCCTTGCGAATGATCGAGAGTGGCTCAATCAAAGCCGCCGCGGAGACCGCGCCCTGCTCCAGCATCGTCAGCGCCGGCGGATAGCCGCCCGCGGCCACGCGCGTCACCTGCCCGGCGTCGATGTTCTTCGCCTTGAGCTCCATCAGGAAGATCATTTCGGAGGACGACTTCGGAGAGGTGATCGCGACTTTTTTGCCGACCAGGTCTTCAAACTTTTTCACGTCGCTGTTCGGCATCGTCACCAATGTCGATTCCGCAATGGTGCGCGTGCAGACATTGACGATGATGAGATCGAGACCGCCTTCGCGCGCGGCAGCGAGCGCCGCGGGCAGCGCGACTTCGCCGTAAGGTGTGGCGCTCGCCAGAATGTTACGCACCGTCGTGCCGCCACCGGCCGAACCGATGACGCCGGTGATGTCGACGCCGGCTTTCTTGAACAGGCCCTTCTCCATCGCAACCGCGAACGGCGCGCCGTACAGGCTCTGGCCCCACTGCGTCACCGCGATTTCGTCGGCGCAAACGGGCGCGGCCAACAGCACGGTAGCAAGAACGGCCGCAGCAGCGGTGCGCGCGCCGGAGGAATGAATAAGCGACATAATCTCCACCTCTGTTTGCAGCCTGACGCGTCGTTTTTGCCGCTGCCTTATGCCGGCGCTTCGGCAAGGATAACCTTGAGACCGGCGACGACGCCAGCGCGTCGATGGGATGGCCTGTATGACGTTCAGGATGGAGCTCGAGGTTATTCTTGGGCTCACCCTAGCAATCGCGATGCCACGATCAGCAACGAGCGCCGAAGGCGCATGGGGCAATCC
>CAIYTE010000139.1 GCA_903929045.1 uncultured Hyphomicrobiales bacterium | reverse complement strand
GGGGCGCTCGATCCGTTTCGCGCCCGCCCGATCCGCCGCCTTGAGCGCGCGCTGATCGCCGCGTATGAAGAGACCATCGCTGTCGTCGTGGCCAACCTTTCGTCGTCCAACCACGACATTGCGGTCGCCCTCGCTACCCTTCCCGACGACATTCGCGGCTTCGGCGCCGTGAAGGAACGCTCAGTCGCGATGGCTCGAGAACGCCAGGCGACGCTGCTCGCAACGTTCAAGACAAAGACCGGCAGCGCGGCACGCGCGGCGGAATAATAAATAAACGTGAATAAGGGAGTCGTCGGTGTCCTCCGGATTTCGCAACGTCGCCGCGGTTCTGTCGCAGTGGAACTATGCCGTCAGCTCGATCGGCTATGGGCCGTCGCTGACCGGGCTGTGGGCGCAACGGGTCGCGGTCGGCTGGCTCGCCTGGAATCTCACCCATTCGCCGACCTGGCTCGGCCTGATCGCCGCCGCCGATCTTGTTCCCACCATCATCCTGAGCCCGATCGCGGGCGCCTTGGTCGACCGCCTCCACCCCCTGCGCATGACCATCGTCAGTCAGGCGGTGATGGTCATTCAGTCGACGCTGCTCTGGATTCTGACCGCGCTCGGCATGATCGACGCCACGATCCTGTTCGCGCTCGCCGTGCTGCTCGGTGTCGTCAATCCGTTCTCGACATCGGCGCGGATGAATTTGCTGCCGATGATGGTGACGACCGCGGAAATTCCGGCCGCCATCGGCGTCAACTCGATGCTGTTCAACCTGGCGCGGATTTTAGGGCCGACGTTCGCCGGAACCCTGATCGCGGTGTCGGGCGTGGACATCGTCTTCCTGCTCAACGGAATCGCGCAGGTGGGCTTTCTCGGCAGTGCGTTGCTTCTACGCCTGCCCCCAACAACAGCAGCATCGGCGCGCGGCAAGGCCGGCCTGAGCGGGTTGGTGTCCGACGTACACGAGGGCTTCGTCTATGTGCTGCGCCATCCCGGCATCGGCCCGTTGCTGATGCTGATGGTGCTGACCGCCGTCACCAGCCGGCCGACCGTCGACATGCTGCCGGGATTCGCCGATCAGATTTTCCAGCGCGGCGCGACGGGATTGGGCTGGCTTGGCTCAGCGATCGGCTTCGGCGGAGTCGTCGGCGCCATCTGGCTCACCCAGCGCGGGGCGATTGCCGGATTGACCCGGATCGTGGTGATGAACGCGCTGTTGGTCGGCCTGGCCCTGGTCGGCTTCGCGCTGGTGGCCAACTTCTGGCTGGCGTTGGCGTTTCTCGCCGTCGCCGGTTTCGCCATGGTGGTGAGCGGCGCCGGCACCCAGACTCTGCTGCAATCCTCGGTCGACAGCGACATGCGCGGCCGGGTGATGGCGCTGTTCAGCCTGCTCTACCGCGGCATGCCCGCGGCCGGATCATTGCTGATGGGCCTCGCGGCAGAGGCGATCGGCCTCAGGATCACCGTCGCCATCGCCGCACTTCTCTGTGTCGCGAGCTGGTGGTGGACACGTCGGCGCATGGCGGCGATCCGCCGCGCACTCGAAAGCGAGCATCAAGCCCACTCTGGCACGACGTAACGCGTCTTAGTGGCCGGCCTTCTCGGTAAACGTCTTGAGCTTGTCGGGGCTGGCCGCGGTCTGATTCTTATTCTTCCATTCCTCGTAGGGCATGCCGTAGACCAGCGTGCGGGCGTCCTCGTAACCGAGCGTCACACCACGCTCATCAGCCGCAGCGGCCATCCACTTCGACAGACAGTTGCGGCAGAATCCTGCCAGGTTCATGACGTCGATGTTCTGAACCTCAGGATGATCGCGAAAGTGTTGAACCAAGCGCCGGAAGGCAGCGGCTTCGATTTCGGTCTTTTGACGG
>CAIYTE010000138.1 GCA_903929045.1 uncultured Hyphomicrobiales bacterium | reverse complement strand
GCTGGGCAAGTGAGGGAGTGACACTCAATTTCACCAAAAAGGCGCACGAGATCTAGATTTTACCTGTGTGTCCTTACCCGTTAAGGTCAGAGGATGAAGCTGCCCGAGTCGGCCATCGGCACGGCAAAAGCCTTTGGATGGAAAACTTACTCCGTACGGCGCCGAGACAAAGAGCCTCTATTGGGCTTCATTGTTGAGGCGCTTGAAGGGCGTGGCTGCAAAATAATCAGTGTGTCTTCGCCATCACTGGCACCTTTTTACATCGTTTATGAAAATGCAAGCGGGCTTCGGCGGGGCTTATTGGCGTATGCCTTTTTCGCCAATTCGAAACAAACGCTGCATCGTCCAGATGACGAACATCGCTTCCAGATAAAGTACGGAAGCGGCCTCAAAGGCATTCTTGAAGTAGCCGTTGATCCGTCCGCCTTAGTCACAACGATATTTCTTGGAATTGATACAATAAGGCAAGTTTTCGTAGCTGCTGATCCATTGATGCATAATCCATCGCCGATGTCGCGGTCGCTTGAGTTTAAGTCCGCAATGGTTCAGGAAATTATGAAGAGTGGGTGGGTTGCTTGGGAACGAGATAGGCACGTGCCCAAAACGAATACACGACCTACACCGTCGTTTGACGAAGATTTCCGTACCGAAATTATTATCGGGGGTAAGAAAAATCATCTAGTCGATCTCATCGAACTCGAGCAGATCGCCTTGGGTTTGACCCCGGCGAGCGGCATCTCGTTGCTGAAAAGATTATTGAAGACAGCCTTAAACGTGTCAGCAATATTTCTCACAAATTGCTAGACGAACTCGACGTTTCGCCGGGCGCCTTGTTTGACCTAATTCAAGGTGCGGGACGTTTGAGAATGGCGGTGAAAGGCTGGGTTGCCGAAAGTCATTTAGAAAACTTCTTAAAAAGAGTTCCGGGAGTGACAGAATGTAAGCGTATTGAGGCAGAGGGTCAGCCTGACATTACCCTAAGATGGAAAGGCAGCCGCCCTGTTTTAATCGAGTGCAAGAATGTCCTAAGAAAAACAAATGCAGCGGGTGCAGCGAAGGTTGATTTTCAGCGCACCCGAGCTTCGAAAAATGATCCCTGTTCCCGCTACTACAAAGCAAGTGATTTTGACATTTTGGCTGCGTCGCTACATCCCGTTCGCGAAAAGTGGGACTTTAGTTTTTCTCTTACGAGCGACCTCGCTCCTCACGGGAAGTGCCCAGGACGTATCAATAGCAATGTAGTCGTCGTCGAGCCAAACTTCGTGGATCGGGCGGAAGTTATTTTGGAACGATGTGTTGGCAGGAATCTCTAGGTGCTCGTAGCTTTGAAACCATCGTTGAATTTAATCTCGCTCTACACCGGTGTGGGTGGACTCGATTTTGGCTTTGAAGCGGCTGGGTTCCGCACTGCTGTTGCGGTGGAGCTAGATTCTGTCGCCTGCAGCGTAATAAGAAAAAATCGCAAGTGGCCGATCATAGAGGGCGATATTTCTGCCGTTTCTTCAAAAAAAATTTTACGTGTTGCGCAGCTCAAAAAGCGTGAAGCGGCTCTTCTTATCGGAGGTCCTCCGTGCCAACCATTTTCTAAATCAAGCTATTGGGCTAGTGGAGATGCGCGACGCCTTAATGATCCACGTGCGTTGACATTGAAAGAATATCTGCGAGTTCTGAAAGACACTCTTCCCCATGCGTTTCTCATCGAAAATGTTTTGGGTCTCGGATATTCAGGAAAAAGCGAAGGTCTGGACTTTATTCGACGGGAGTTGGCCTCAATAAACGAAACAACCGGGACGAATTATTCGATGCAGATCGAGGCGCTAAATGCAGCAAATTTTGGTGTACCTCAACTTCGAGAACGAATTTTTATTATTGGCGCGCGTGATGGTAGGCAGTTTCGGTTTCCTACATCGACCCATTCGCCCGACGGCTCGTATACGAGTGGAGATTTGAAACCTTACCTTACATCGTGGGATGCCATTGGCGATCTCGCCGCAGACGCAGACGATCATAGCCTCTCACTTACCGGTAAGTGGGCTGATTTGCTGCCAAGTATTCCAGAGGGCCAAAATTATTTATGGCACACAGCCAGAGGCGGCGGTGAGGCGTTGTTTGGCTGGCGGACAAGATATTGGAATTTTATGTTGAAACTTGCCAAGGACCAACCATCCTGGACGATCCAAGCGCAACCAGGACCGGCTACCGGTCCGTTTCATTGGCGGAATCGAAAGCTATCGGCACTCGAAATTTCTCGTTTGCAGACGCTCCCTCGCGATCTCAAATATGACGTTAGTCGGAGCGATGCTCAACGGCTCGTAGGCAACGCTGTTCCGTCAGCACTAGCTGAAGTTCTAGCGCGTGAGATTAAAACTCAGCTTTTTGGACTACGTAAAACGAGAAGTGATTTGCGCCTTCTGCCTAATAGGCGGACTGATTTGCCGTCTCCGGAGAAAGTGATGTCACTGCCAAGTAAGTATAGGTTTTTGATCGGTAGCCACGCCGACCATCCCGGCACTGGAAAGGGAGCGGGCGCGCTGAGGCGGCCGAGGCGCGTCGCTTAGTAAACAACTGTGTTACCCTAACCGCTAAGGACACCCACCCATGTCGTTCGATGCCGATGCCATCGTCGATCGCCGCCGCCTGCGGCGCAAGCTCACCTTCTGGCGCGTTGCCGCGATCCTCGTCGTCATTCTCGCGGTGGTCGGCGCCGGCTTCGCGCTGGTGCCCGGCAGCCGCCTGTCGCCCGCGGTGAACTATGTCGCGCGCATCAAGATCCAGGGTCTCATCCGCGGCAATCAGGATCGCGTCGAGGCGCTCGACCGCCTTGCCAAGTCGCGCGCGCTCGCCGTCATCGTGCATCTCGACAGCCCCGGCGGCACCACGGCCGGCTCGGAACAACTTTACAATTCGCTCAAGCAGCTGCGCGAGAAGAAGCCGGTGGTGGTCGTCGTCGACGGGCTGGCCGCGTCGGGCGCCTACATCGCCGCTCTGTCGTCGGAATATGTCGTGGCGCAGGAGACGTCGCTGGTCGGTTCGATCGGCGTCTTGTTCCAGTTCCCGAATTTCACCGACGTGCTGAAAACCATCGGCGTGAAGATGGAAGAGGTGAAGTCCTCGCCGCTGAAGGCCGCGCCGAACGGCTTCGAGCCGACCAGCCCGGAGGCGCGCGCCGCCATCGAGGCCATCGTGGTCGATTCCTACGCCTGGTTTAAGGACCTGGTGAAGAACAACCGCAAAATGGACGACGCGCAGTTGGCCAAGGTCGCGGACGGCCGCGTGTTCACCGGCCGGCAGGCGGTCGGCCTCAAGCTGATCGACGCCCTGGGCGACGAGCGGACCGCTCTGGCCTGGCTGGAGAAGGAAAAGAAGGTCCCGGCGACCACGGCGGTGCGAGATGTGTCGCTGGAGCCGCGCTACGGCGACCTGCCGTTCCTGCACTTAGCGGCCTTTGCCTTCCAGGCGGTGGGCCTGTGCGCGGTGGCGCAGCGCATCGAGGAGTGGGGCGGCAGCCAAGCATTTGAAAGACTTAATCTTGACGGTCTCCTGGCGCTTTGGCACCCTCCGGCCGCGAATTGAACTCGTCAAACAAATAGACCTGAGTGGGGCCGCGTCCGATGATCAAGTCCGAGCTTGTGCAGCGCATTGCCTCGCAGAATCCGCACCTTTACCAGCGTGACGTCGAAAACATCGTCAACGCCATCCTCGGCGAGGTCACCAACGCCATGTCGCAGGGCGACCGGGTCGAGCTGCGCGGCTTCGGCGCCTTCTCGGTGAAGCACCGTCCGGCGCGCACCGGCCGCAATCCGCGCACCGGCGCCCACGTGTCGGTCGACCAGAAGTCGGTGCCGTTCTTCAAGACTGGCAAGGAAATGCGCGAGCGGCTGAACAAGGCCGACGGCAACGGCGCCGCCGCGGCGGAGTAAGGCTTAGCCCGGAGCATACGCTCGCCTCCGGTCATCCCCCCCGCTTCTCGTCATCCCCGCGAAGGCGGGGATCCAGCACTTTCCGGAACGACATGTTGAGGCCATCTGTTAATGGCAAGCGCTGGATACCCCGCCTGCGCGGGGTATGACAGCAGAGGCGCTGTGCCGCTATAAGGACTCCATGTTCCGCAAGATCGTCACCGCCGTCATCGCATTGCCGCTTGCCGCGATTCTCATCGCCTTTGCGGTTGCCAACCGGCAGAGTGTGACCGTGTCGTTCGATCCGTTCTCGTCGACCGATCCGGCCTATGCCGCGACGCTGCCGCTGTTCGCGGTGGTGATGCTGGTGCTGATTTTCGGGGTGCTGGTCGGTGGCGTCGCCGCCTGGATCAGGCAGGGCAAGTGGCGCCGTGCCGCCCGTCAGCTCGACGCCGAGAACCGCAATCTGCGCTCCGACCTCGACGACGCCCGCCGCCGCGCCGCGGTGGTCACCGAACCGGCGCCCCCGGCAACCACCTTCTTCGATCCCACGGCGCGCGCCGCCATCCCGCCGCCGGTGCCCTGAGCGCGCGGCAGGGGCCTTTGGCTGGCGCGTTGCAGGTCCCGAAAGGCTTTGCGGCGGGGTCATAATGCGCTAGAACCCGGCCATAATGGCCCTTTCCATCAAAATCTGCGGTCTCAAGACCGAGGAAGCGCTTGATGTGGCGGTCGAATCCGGCGCCGACATGCTCGGCTTCGTGTTTTTCGGCCCGTCGCCGCGCAATCTTGGTCTGGTCGAGGCCCGTCTGCTCGGCGAACGCGTGAAAAATCAGGCGCTCAAGGTGGCCCTGACGGTCAACGCCAGCACTGAAGTCTTGCGCGGCATCGTCGAGGCGCTGAAGCCCGACATGTTGCAGCTCCACGGTACCGAGACGCCGGAACAGGTCGCCGTGGTGCGCTCGCAGTTCGGCTTGCCGGTCATGAAGGCGCTGCCGATCGCCACCCGCGCCGATCTGTCGCCGATCCGGCTTTACGCTAAGGTCGCCGACCGCCTGATTTTCGATGCGCGCGCGCCGAAGGACGCGACGCGGCCCGGCGGGCTCGGCACGCCCTTCGACTGGACCTTGCTGAAAGGCGTCGATGCCGGCGTGCCCTACATGCTGTCCGGCGGGCTCACCGTCGACAACGTCGCCGAGGCGATCCGCATCACCGGCGCGCCCGGCGTCGATGTATCGTCAGGCGTTGAGAGCAGCCCCGGCGTCAAGGATCCGGACAAGATTCGCGCCTTCATTCACGCCGCGCGCAAGGCCGACATCCTGCCGCTTGGCATTTCACAAATCGCGAGTCGCGCATGACCGTGCAACAGCCCAACTCTTTCCGCACCGGCCCCGACGAGCGCGGCCACTTCGGCATTTATGGCGGCCGCTTTGTCGCCGAGACCTTGATGCCGAACATTCTGGAACTGGAAGCGGCCTATGCCGCCGCCAAGGCCGATCCCGCCTACCAGAAGCAGATGGACCTCTATCTGGCGCATTATGTCGGCCGTCCGTCATCGCTCTATTTCGCCGAACGCCTGACCGAGCATTGCGGCGGCGCGAAAATCTATTTCAAGCGCGAAGACCTCAATCACACCGGCGCGCACAAGGTGAACAACGTGCTCGGCCAGATCATGCTGGCGGTGCGCATGGGCAAGAAGCGCATCATCGCCGAGACTGGCGCCGGCATGCACGGCGTCGCCACGGCGACGTTGTGCGCGAAGTTCGGCCTGCAGTGCATCGTTTATATGGGCGCGGTCGACGTCGAACGGCAGCAGCCGAACGTGCTGCGCATGAAAATTCTCGGCGCAGAAGTGCGCGCCGTCGAAAGCGGCTCGAAGACGCTGAAAGATGCCATGAACGAGGCGCTGCGGGACTGGGTCACCAATGTCAGCGACACGTTCTATTGCATCGGCACGGTGGCCGGCCCGCATCCCTATCCGGCGATGGTGCGCGATTTCCAGTGTGTCATCGGCACCGAAACGCGCGAGCAGATGATGGCCGCCGAAGGCCGCCTGCCGGATTCGCTGGTCGCCTGCATCGGCGGCGGCTCCAATGCGATGGGGCTTTTTCATCCGTTCCTCGACGACAGCAGCGTTGAAATCTACGGCGTCGAAGCCGCCGGCCATGGCGTCGATACCGACAAGCATGCGGCCTCCGTCGCAGGCGGCCGCCCCGGCGTGCTGCACGGCAATCGCACCTATTTGCTGATGGATGCCGACGGTCAGATCGCCGAGGCGCATTCGATTTCCGCCGGTCTCGATTATCCCGGCATCGGTCCGGAGCATGCCTGGCTCAACGATATGGGCCGCGTGAAATTCCTGTCGGCGACCGACGACGAGGCCGTCGCGGCGTTCCAATTGTGCAGCAAACTCGAAGGCATCATTCCCGCGCTTGAACCGGCGCACGCTTTGGCGCGCGTCATCGATCTGGCGCCGAAGATGCCGAAGGATCACCTGATGGTGGTCAATATCTCCGGCCGCGGCGACAAGGACCTCGCCAGCGTGCAGGCGTTCCTGGAGAGCAAAAAGTGACGACCCGTATTGATCGCCGTTTTGCTGCGCTGAAGGCCGAGGGCCGCGCCGCGCTGGTCACGTTCACGATGGCCGGGGATCCGGACTACGACACCGCGCTCGCGGTGGCGAAGGCGTTGCCGAAGGCGGGTGCCGACGTCATCGAGCTCGGCATGCCATTCACCGATCCGATGGCGGACGGCCCGGCTATTCAGGCCGCGGGCTTGCGCGCGCTCGCCGCGGGCCAGACCATGATCACAACGCTGAAGCTGGTGCGCGACTTCCGCGAAAGCGACAACGACACCCCGATCGTGCTGATGGGTTACTACAATCCGATCTACATCTACGGCGTCGACAAGTTCCTCACGGATGCGATCGCCGCCGGTGTCGATGGCCTGATCGTCGTCGATCTGCCGCCGGAAGAAGACGAAGAGCTGTGCATTCCGGCGCTCAAGGCCGGACTCAATTTCATCCGTCTTGCGACGCCGACGACCGACGACAAGCGTTTGCCGGCCGTGCTGAACAACACGTCGGGCTTTGTGTACTACGTGTCGATCACCGGGATTACGGGCGCGGCCGCGCCCGACGCCACCAAGGTGTCGGCGGCGGTGGATCGCATCAAGCGGCACACCAAGCTGCCGGTCGCGGTCGGCTTCGGCGTACGCAGCGCCGAACAGGCCCGCGCCATTGCCGAAAATGCCGATGGTGTCGTGGTTGGCTCGGCCATTGTCGACGCGCTGCGCGGCAGTCTGGACAAGGCGGGCAAGGCCGGTCCGGGTACCGTCAAGGCCGTCACTGACCTGGTCTCGGCCTTGGCCGCAGGTGTTAAATCCGCCCGCCGCGTGCCGGCGAAGTAGCGGCATTTTCGGTGTCATCATCCGCGAAAGCGGATGATCCAGTAACCACAGAATGTTCATAGTGGCGTCGTAGATGCCGAATTCTTATATGTTGAAGCACTGGATGCCCGCCTTCGCGGGCATGACAGCCGAGAAAAATCGATGAATTGGATCTCGAACGTCGTTCGCCCGAAGATTCGCAGCTTCCTGCGCCGCGAGACGCCGGAAAATCTCTGGATCAAATGTCCGGAGACGGGCCAGCTCGTCTTTTACAAGGACGTCGAGCAGAACCAGTTCGTCATTCCGAGTTCCAACTATCACATGCGGATGAGTGCGACGACGCGGCTCAAGACCATGTTCGACGACGGCGCCTATGAAGACATCGCGGTGCCGGAGGTGCAGATCGATCCACTGAAATTCCGCGACGAGCGCCGCTACGCCGACCGTCTCAAGGATGCGCGCACCAAGACCGGCATGCAGGATGCGGTGAAGCTCGGCATCGGCCGTCTCGAAGGTGCGATGGTCACGATCGCCGTGCAGGATTTCGATTTCATGGGCGGCTCGCTCGGCATGGCGGCGGGCGAATCCGTGATCGCCGGGCTCGAAATGGCGGTGCGGCGGCAGACGCCGTTCATCATGTTCGCCGCCTCCGGCGGCGCGCGCATGCAGGAAGGCATCCTGTCGCTGATGCAATTGCCGCGCACCACGGTCGCCGTGCAGATGCTGCGCGAAGCGGGCAAGCCCTACATCGTCGTGCTGACCAATCCGACCACCGGCGGCGTCACGGCGTCCTACGCCATGCTGGGGGATGTGCAGATCGCCGAGCCGGGCGCGCTGATCGGTTTCGCCGGCCCGCGCGTCATCGAACAGACCATCCGCGAAAAGCTGCCCGAGGGCTTCCAGCGCGCCGAATATCTCACCGAGCACGGCATGGTCGACATGGTCGTGCACCGGCATAAGTTGCGGTCGACCCTGGCCGAACTTTGCCGGATTTTGACAAAGCAACCGGCCGCGACGGTGCAGCCGCAATTGCCGGTTCCGGCGAGCGCGTGAGCGCGCCATCATGACGACGACACACGTCGACGCGATCGTCGCGCGGCTCAATGCGCTGCATCCCAAGCGCATCGACCTGTCGCTTGATCGGATTCATCGGTTGCTGGATGCGCTCGATCACCCCGAGAAGCGGTTGCCTCCGGTCATTCATGTCGGCGGCACCAACGGCAAGGGCTCCACCGTCGCATTCCTGCGCGGGATCCTCGAAGCCGCGGGCTTGCGCGTTCACACCTATACCTCGCCGCACCTGGTGCGCTTCAACGAACGCTTCCGGCTCAACGGCGAACTCGTCTCCGATGCCGAACTGACCGCCGCGCTTGAAGAGTGCGCGCAGGCGAATGCCGGCGAGCCCATCACCGTGTTCGAGATCACGACGGCGGCGGGCATGCTGCTGTTTTCGCGGCATCCCGCGGATGTGCTGCTGCTCGAAGTCGGCCTTGGCGGCAGGCTCGACGCAACGAACGTTGTCGAAGCGCCGATTGCGACCGTCATTACGCCGATCTCCGTCGATCACACCGATTTTCTCGGTGACACACTGGAGAAGATCGCTTTCGAAAAGGCCGGCATCTTCAAGCGCAACGTGCCCGCGATCGTCGCCGCGCAAAATCGCGATGTGCTCTCGGTGCTGGAACGGCAGGCGGCGCGCCTCAGCGCGCCGGTCAAGGTGGCGGGCGAAAACTGGACGGCGACCGAGGAGCGGGGCCGTCTGGTCTATCAGGACGACAACGGCTTGCTCGATCTGCCGGCGCCGAAGCTCTACGGCCGCCATCAATTCGAGAATGCGGGGCTCGCCATCGCGGCCTTGCGCGCTTTACCGCAGCTGAAGATTCCGCCGGCGGCCTACGAGGCCGGCATGACAAAAGCGGACTGGCCGGCGCGATTGCAGCGTCTCAGCGCCGGACGTCTTGTCGATCTGGTGCCGCCGGGCAGCGAACTCTGGCTCGACGGCAGTCATAATCCCGACGGCGGCCGCGCCACGGCGGCGGCGCTCGCCGATCTCGAGGAGCGCGTGTCGCGGCCTCTGGTAATGATCGCCGGCATGTTGTCGACCAAGGACGCGAGCGGCTTCCTGCGTAATTTCAGCGGACTGGCGCGGCGCTTGATCGCGGTGCCGGTCGCTGTTTCCGAAAAGGCGATGAGTCCGGAGGCGGTCGCGGAGGCCGCACGCGCTGTCGATATTCCGGCGACCAGCCGCGCGACGATCGACGAAGCGCTTGAGACGGTGCGCAAGCTCGATCTCGATCCGCCGCCGCGAATCCTGATTACCGGGTCGCTGTATCTCGCCGGCGACGTGCTGCGCGAGAATGGGACGTTGCCGCAGTAGACATAAAAATGGCCGGGACAGGCCCGGCCATTTTCGCATTCAGGACAAGTGCGTCGCAATCAGGCCGCGCCGCTGATCCACTGATGCAGTTTCTGCTTCGGCGCGGCGCCAACCTGTCGCGACGAAATCTCGCCGTTCTTGAACATCAGCAAGGTCGGGATCGACATGATGCCGTACTTCGCCGCGGTGTCCGGGTTCTCATCGACGTTGAGCTTGACGATCTTGACCTTGTCGCCGACCTGACCGGCGATTTCGTCGAGCGCGGGCGCGATCATGCGGCACGGGCCGCACCATTCCGCCCAGAAGTCGACGACCACCGGCTCCGCCGATTTCAACACATCCGCTTCGAAGCTTGCGTCCGACGTTTTGCCGACGGCCATGGCACTGTCCTCATGATGCGGGCGAAACATACGCCCCGAATTGCGCGAGAGAGTTGCGAGGACGAGAACCTATGAACGCCCCCCGCGACCGTCAAGCGGCCCTCACGCGGGGGTGATCCCCGCGATTGCGGCATCCAGGGCCTTGGGTGAAAGCTCCATAAGATCAGGGACTTCGGTCCAGACGAGCGCGGCGCGGATGGTTTTGCCGGGGTACAATTTTGCCAACACAGCGCGATAGAGCGCGAGCTGGCGGACATAAACCGGCGGCACATCCTCGAATCGGCGCGGCGCCGGCCGGTTGGTCTTGAAATCGGCGATGAGAACCGACGTGTCCGTGACCACGAGTCGGTCGATCTGGCCGGACACGCGCACGTTTTTACCGCCGATATTCAACCGGCCGACGATGGGGACTTCCGCGCGGCTGCCCGGGCCGTACAGCGCGGCAAAGCGTGGGTCTTCAAGGACGAGCATGATCTGTTCGATCAAAAGGGCCCGATCCTCTTCGGACATATCCTGCCCGCGGCGGGCGAGATAACTCTCCGCGGCGGCCCGGCGGCGCTCGGCCGGAATATCCGGCAGCGACTGCACCAGCCGGTGCGCGAGCGTGCCGCGCAGGCGGGCGAGCTCGCCGAAATCCGCGGCCGGCGTGTGAAGCCGGTCGTGTGCGCTCGCCGTGCTCGACGGCGTCAATGACAGCACGCGCGGCTCTGCCGTGAGGGGCAGGTTGAGCCAGACCGGCTTTTCCACGGCGGGTACGACGATGGCTGGTTCAGGATCCGACGGGCTTGAGGGTTCGACCTTGCGGTAGAGCCACGATGTGACGCCGTCGGTCTCGACTTCGCTGAAGCCTGGTTTGCCGCGCAGGCCGTCAAGCACGAGATTGTACCAGCAGCCGTCGGGCCGCGTCCGCGATTCGACACCGCAAACGATCAGTCGCTCGGCGGCGCGTGTCATAGCGACATAGAGCAGCCGCCGGTGCTCGTTCTCGGTTTCAGCACGCACGGCGAGGCGTGCGGCGTTCATCGTGCCGACGTCTTCCTTCTCGCCTTTCACCCAGATGAGCGGCGGCGCGCTGGTCTGCGCCGGAAGCTTCAGCAGCGGCGGCGGGTGATGGCCCTGCGGCCGCGCAGTCGTGTCGGCGAGAAACACGATGGGCGCTTCCAGTCCCTTGGCGCCGTGCACGGTCATGACGCGCACCTCGTCGCGGTCCATTTCCATGTCGCGCTTGATCTCGGACTTGGCTGCCCGCATCCAGGCAATGAAGGCTTGCAGCGACGGCGTCTCACCGCGTTCAAAATCGAGGGCAAGATTGAGGAATTCGTCGAGGGCGTCGGAAGCCTCGTGGCCGAGCCGCGCCATGAAGCGTTCGCGGCCGCGATCGGCGCCGAGCAGGCGCGCGTAAAACGCAAAAGGCGACTCGTCGCGCGCGCGCTGCGAAAGCTCACTGAGCCGCGCGAAAGCGGTCGCGAATTTCGGATTGCTTGCCGATTTTTCCGACAGCGAGGTACGTAACGACTTTTTGCCGCGGTCATAAGCGAGGGCAAAAATGTCGTCGTCGTCAAAGCCGAACAGCGGGCTCTTGAGAACGGTGGCGAGCGCCAGATCGTCCTGCGGCAGCAGCAACGCATCCGCCAGCGCCATCAAGTCCATGACAGCGATATGTTCGGTCAGCACCAGCCGGTCAGCGCCGGCGACGGGAATCTTCGCGTTCTTCAAGGCGCGGATGATGGCCTCGAACAGCGCGCCGCGGCGGTTGACCAGCACCAGAACGCTGCCCGGTTTATGCCCTTCGGTCATGAATCCGCGCACGGATTTGGCGATCTTTTCAGCCAGCCGCACCGCCGGCTTCGAGCCGCTGAGCGTGTCGAACGGCGCGTTCCAGGGATCTTTCTCGCCGCCGTCCTCCTGCGGTTTCTCGGTGTCCCAGATTTCGACCGCGCCCGGTGCCGCGCTGGCCAGCGCCATGTGCTCAGGGATGCCGGCGGTGTCCTGCGTCAGGCTGCGGGCGACCTCCGCCGGCTCGAACACCATATCGACGGCGGCCAGCACGTTGGCGCCCGACCGCAGCGATGTGTCGAAGCGCACATGCCGGAACGGTTTCTCGCTGTTGCGGGACAAAGTCTCGAAAGCGAGGCGCATGCTCTCGAATTCTTTCGGCGCCGCGCCCTGGAACGAAAAGATCGACTGCTTCTCGTCGCCGACGGCGAAGATCGTGCGCTTTCGCTCGTTGGCGCTTTTACCGGCGAAGAATTCCGCCACCAGATGGCTAACGATGCCCCACTGTTTCGGACTGGTGTCCTGCGCCTCGTCGATCAGGACATGATCGATGCCGCTGTCGAGCTTGTAGTGCACCCACGCCGCCGACACGTTCGACAGCAGCGCGTGGGTCTTGTCGATCTGGTCTTCGAAATCGAGCAGCCCGCGGCGATTTTTTTCGGCTTTGAAACGGTCCAGCACCGCCTTGGTGATCGTGACGAGCGCAATGGTGCGGTCGCGCGCGGCGACGGCCCGGCGCTTGACGATCAGATCCCAAATGCGGTCGCGTTCCGCGTGCAACCGCTCGCAGAGGTCGGGATGGTTGTTGTGGATTTTTTGGGTGGCGATCCGGTCCTTGGTCTTCGCGCGATCCTTGGTGCAGAAAATGTCGAAATAGTTCTCAAGCGCCTCGGTGCCGCGCAACGTCAGCAGCGCGTGGAAACGCGCGCCTTGCTCCTTGTCGGTTTTGGAACCGCCGTTGAGCGCAGCAGCGACCGAAGCCCATTCCGAATTGGTGATATGGCCGCTCTCGAAGATTTTTGCATCGAGCGAAGCGGCGGTGTCATCGGCATGAAGTGCTAGCGCTTGTGACAACTGCGCCGCGGCGCCCGGCAGACCGCCGGCCGAATCGAGCCAGGCTTCAATCACGTCGCGTTCGCGGATGGTCTTGCCGATCAAGTCGCGGAAGGTGAGATCGGCAACGGCGCCGATGGCGTAGTTCAGGGCGCGGCCGGTGCCGCTGTTCGGCTGCGCCGCCGCCTCGAGCAGGACTGCGTTGGTGATTTTTTCGAGCAATTGCGCGTTCTGCGCCTCGTCGAGCACGTTGAAGCGCGCCGCGACATTGGCCTCAAACGGAAACAAATGAAGGATGTGCGTGCAGAAGGCGTGGATGGTCTGCACTTTCAGGCCGCCCGGCGTCTCCAGCGCCAGCGCGAACAGTTTGCGGGCCCGGGCCCGCATTTTATCGCCGGTATCGCGCGCGCCGGCGTTGCGCATGGCGATGGCAAGCTGCGCATCGTCGAGCGCCGTCCATTTACGCAGCTCGTCGAATACGCGGTTGGCCATATTGCCGGCCGCGGCCTTGGTGAAGGTGATGCAGAGAATGCGTGCCGGATCGACGCCGTCCAGCAGCAGGCGGATGACGCGCTGCGCCAGCACATGCGTCTTGCCGGAGCCGGCATTGGCCGACACCCAGGCCGAGGTGCCAGGATCCGACGCTTCACGCTGCTTGGTGAGCACGGCTTCGGAAATGATGCGCGGCTTGCTCATTCGCCGCCCTCATCGGCGCCGCCGGTGAGCGACCATTCCTTGACGCGGGCCAAGTGATCGTAATCGCCGTAATGCGTCGTCCACATCGGATGCGCCAGCGGGCGGTAGGCTGTTTCCAGCACCGCGAACCGCGCGACGACTCCCTTGAGCCGCGCCAGTGCGGTGTCAGCTTCGGCGTTGGCATCACTGTCCTTGAAATTGACAATGCGGTCTTCGCCGGCAGGATCGCCGCCGCGCAGCGCGACGTAAACGAGTTGCGACACGCTGCTGCCTGCTGGAATGCCGTTGAACGCGCCGCCGCGCAGCATGGCCGCTTCCAGCGTCAGCTGCGGCGACAGCCCGCTTTTGACCTGCGGATCGGTGGGCGGCTTGCCGGTCTTGAAATCGAGAATCGCAAAGGTGCCATCCTTGAGCTGTTCGACACGATCGGCGCGCGCCGTCAGCGTGAATTCGGTATCGCCCACCTTGAAAGGGAATCTGACATAGCGTTCGGCATGCAGCGCCGTGAGGTCCGCGCGGCGCGCCGGTTCGAATGTTTCCGTCAGCCAGCGTGCCACCCGCTGGAAGCGCGGCAACCAGAACGCCCGCGCGTCCGGAAAGTCGGCAAATTCCGCAAAACGTTCGTCACCAAACGCGAGCATCTGCGCCAGCGCGTCTTGCGGCAGCGCGTCGGGAAATTTCTGCGCAAAATCGCCGACGGCGCCGTGGATGATGGTGCCGCGATCGGACGCGCCGGGCGGCGTGTCGATGTCGTCCAGCGGCGTCAGCCGCAACACATGCTTGGCGTAGATCGTATAGGGATCGCGCAGCCAATTCTCGATGTCGGTGACGCTGAGCTGCCTCGGCCGTGCCGCCAGCGGCGGCGTCGGTGCCGGCATCTTGATACGCTCACTTGTCTCCGGCGTGTCGATCAGCCGCGCGTAAGCGAGATACGTCTCGCCGCGCGACAGCGCCGCTTTCCAGAGCGGTTCACCGGCGACAGCGGCAAGCCGTTGCACGAAACGCGAGGCGACGGTCGGTGCGCCCGCCATCTTGGCCGCGCGGGTCAAAATAACTTCGTTGGCTCCGAGCGCCTGGGCAAAGTCGTGCGCCGACAGACCGATACGCCGTTCCGGCAAGTCGAGTCCCAATTTTTGCCGCATCGGCCGGCTGAGCCAGGGGTCGGTGCGGGTTTCCGGCGGCCAAATGCCTTCGGCAAGACCGCCCAGCACGACGCGGTCGACATGCTGCATGCGCGATTCGAGCGTGCCGAGAATGCGGATGCGGGCGGGCACCGGCGGATTGCGCACCGGACTGCCGGACAGCGCGGTCAGAAACAACTCGGCATAGTCGCTGCGGGCGATGATCAGGGTGCCGTGCTTGGCGACGTCATCGAAAAACTTGTCGAGCGGCTCGGGGTCGCCGCCGAGCGCCATCATGGCTTCGCGATGCGCCGTGGCAATGATCGAGAAAGGCAACGGGCCGGGCGCAAGATTGTCCAGCGGCGCCAGCGCTACCGCCAAGGCCGCCACCAACTGGCTGGCGGCGTCGAGTTCGTCGTCGGTCAGCGTCGTGCGTGGATCGCTTGGATGCAGATCGTCGCGGTTTGCGCGAAAGGTTTCCAGCGCATGCACGAGGCCCGCGGCATTTGGCTTCGGACGCGGGCCGCGCAAAATGGCGCGCTCCAATGCGACGGCGGCCGACGAATCAAGACAGCACAGGGGATGCTTGAGCAAGGCCAGCAAGGGCACCGGCGGCAGGCCTTCAAGCGCTGCGTCCGCAACCAGCCGCGCGAAGATGCCGGACGGCGTCTCGGTGAGGTCGTCGCCCGCGGAATCGTCGGCCTCGACATTCCAGCGGCGCAGCGCGGCGAGCACGCGGCGGCCAAGCGCGCGGTCGGGCGTCACCAACGCCGCCGTCTTCGATGGATCGTGCACCGCCTCCCGCAAGGCGAGAGCGATGGCCAGCGCTTCTTCTTCGGCATTGGCGGCTTCGATCACCGCAACGTTCTGCATGGCCGGCGCGATGCGCGGCGCAATCTCGGGAAGCCGCGTGCTCCAACGATCGGTCTGTTCGGCAGGGCGCATCGCTTCGGAGACGAGAAATTCGCGGCTCTGAGGCGTGGCCAGCGGCTTGACGCTATCGCGATCGATGCCGAAGCGCCGCAGCAGTCCGGACATGGCGAATTGCGGGTGGCTCGGCGACGCCTCCTTGCTGGCGAGAAAACGCCAGGCTTCGTCGTCGAGATCGAAATCGAGGCCGGGCAGCACCACGGCGCCACTCGGCAACTTCGCGATCGTGTCGAGCAATTCGGCGGTGGCCGGAATCGATCCGGTCGAACCGGCGGCGATCACCGGCGCGCCGGATTGCTTCAGGCGTTCGACTTCAGCGGCGACAAGTTTGTTCTGCCGTACCGGCGGGTCGAGCAAGCCCTTTTCGGCGAGGAAGGCGGGCCAGGCGTCGCGCGCGATCTTGAGGAATTCGAGCGTCTTCTGCCAATGGTGGTCAATGTCCTGCGGCACCAGCTTGTCGAGTTCGCTCCACGGCACCTGCCGGGTCGCCATGTCATCCATAAGATGGGCGAGGTCGCGCGCCAGCGCGAAGGCCGCCGCCGGCGTATTGGCGACCAGCGGCGTGCCGCCCTCGGCCCGCATGCCCTCGGACTTCGACCACGCCAGAATAAGCTCGGCGAGCGCCATGTGGCGCTGCAGGCTGCCGAGCGAATCGGGGATGACGAAATCGGATGCGCCCGCGGCCTGAGTGAAAATAATTTCGTCCTCATCGAGATCGCCGATGGCGACAATGCGCGGCAGGATGGCGGCGTCGCCATCGAGCCGGTCGAGGAAGGCGTCGCGCGCCAGGCGGCAGGCGCGCCGTGTCGGCAGATAGAGCGTGGCGCGGGCGAGATCGAGCGGGTCACCCGAGGCCGGAAAGCCTTTGACGAGTTTGCCCGCCCGCAATGCGTCGATCAGCACCGTGAGAAACGGCGCCGAGGCGGGAATATTGAAAACATTGGCAAGCGGAGCCGGCATCAGGGTGAGTCATCGCCCGGCTTGACCGGGCGATCCAGCGATTTTTTCGATGCAGCAAAGATAAGCGCTCGATGCCCCGCCTGCGCGGGGCATGTCGAAATATTTGCGCTACTGGATGCTGGATTTTATCGCGCCTTCCGCGGCGCCGATGGATTGCGGCGTGCCGACATGTATCCACAGCCCTTCCAGCCGCAGCCCGAACAGGCGTTTGGCCTCGGCGGCGCGGGCAAAAAGCGCGGTCAGCGAGAATTTGCCCTCGGGCGCACCGGCAAACAGCGCCGGCGAGAAGATCGCCGCGCCGGCATAGACGAACGGCGCCAGTTCGCGCTCGGGGCGCGCCTTCAGGCGGCCGTCCGGCGCCATATTGAAATCGCCGCGGCCGTCATAGCCGACGCTGCCGGCAATCGGCGCCAGCAGTAGTAGCGCGTCCATCTCGGCCGGGTCGAACGTCTCGGCCAGCCGCGCCAGGTTGCGCTTCACGCCGTCGATCCAGATGGTGTCGGCGTTGAGATGATAGAACGGTGCGTCGCCCAGCTCGGGCAGGGCCTTGACCACGCCGCCGCCGGTGTCGAGCAGCAAACCGCGCTCGTCGGAGATCACGATCTGCGGCTGATGACGGTCGGCGACGTGAGCGATGATCTGGTCGGCGAAGTGATGGACGTTGACCACCGTTTTCTCGACGCCTTCGGCGGCAAGGCGGTCGAGCACATGGTCGAGCAGCGCCCGGCCATTCACCTGCACCAGCGGCTTTGGCATCGTGTCAGTGAGCGGGCGCATGCGTGTGCCCATGCCGGCGGCCAGAACCATGGCGCGGCGCGGAGAGGTCGTCGTGGTCGTCATTTCAATGCTTTCAACGGCGGTACGTGAAGCTTGTACCAGCTTTGCAGCGGCGCCAAGGCGGGGTGCGCGAGCGCGCGTTGCAGATAGCCCCATACGCGCGGCAGATGACGCAAATATTGCGGCTTGCCGTCGCGCTTTTCGAGGCGGGCGAAGATGCCGAGAATCTTGGACGCGCGCTGTACGGCGAGGGTCGCATAGGCCTTGGCGAAATCCGGCGCGTTGAACTCCGGATCGGTGCTCAGCCGGGCGCGAGTGTAGCGCGACAGCAACGAGATCTCGACCATCTCTGGCACGTCGATGCGGGCATCCTGCAGCAGCGACGCGACGTCGTAGGCGGGCGAGCCCATCACCGCGTCCTGAAAGTCGAGAAGACCGACGCGGCCGGTGCCCTTGCGTTCCGGCAGCCACATCAGATTGGGCGAATGATAGTCGCGCATCACCCAGGTCTGCGGACCCTCGATGGTCGGCATCAGCGCGTCGCGCCAGAGCGAGAGATAGACGTCGCGTTTGTTGTCGGAAATCTTGACGTCAAGCTTCGGCAGGTACCAGTCGAGCAGCAGTTCAACTTCGATGAGCAGCGCCTCGAGATCGTACTTCGGCAGCCGGTAGTCGACGTCTTTCTCGACCGGCAAAAGATCCGAGACATTGTTGCGGTGGAGCGCGGCTAAGACATCCACCGCCGCTTCATAGCGGGCCTCAATCGGTCCCGGCGGATCGCCCGCAATGACGACGTCGGTGCCGAAATCCTCGATCAGCAGGAGGCCGTGCTCGCGGTCGGAGGCGAAAATCGCCGGCGAGGAGAACCCGAGTTCGCGCAGTCCTAAAGTCATGGCGATGAACGGCGTCACGTCTTCAGCAAGATGCGCGATGGCGCTGTACGGCTTGCCGTCGCGCACGATCGGCCCGTCGGGCCGGCGCGGCGAATTCATCAGGATGTAGGTCGCGCCCTTGACCGTCAGCCGTTCGTAGGCGCGCGACGACGCGTCGCCCTGCATGTGCTTGCGCTCCGCTTGCGCGAAGCCGGCGCGCGCCAGGAAGCGGCGGATGGCGTCGATGCGTTCGGCTTTGGCGGCGAAGGTGCCGTAGCCGGTGACCTGCGCGTTGCGGAAGGTCTCGCTTTGCTGCGGCGACAGTGTCAGCGTCAGGTCGAGCCGGTTCGGCGGCAGATGGCCGGCGGCGCGATCCGGCCACTCCAGCAGCGTCACGGCGTTTTCTGCCGCGTCCTCGAAGCCGAGTTCCGCCAGTTCGCTCGGGCCCGACAGCCGGTACAGATCGGCGTGCAGCAAATTGAAACGCGGCAGCTCGTAAGTCTGCATGATGGTGAAGGTCGGGCTCGGCACCTCGACGCGCTCATCGCCGGCGAAATGCCGGATCAGGGCGCGGGCGAAGGTGGTCTTGCCGGCGCCGAGGTCGCCCGACAGTGTAATCAGGTCGCCCGGCTCGATGGTGGCGGCGATGTCGGCCATCAGCCGGCGCGTGGCCTGCTCGTCCTCGAGCGCCGCTGTGAAGCTAAATCCGCCGGAAGTGGTGGGAAACATCGAATCTACCGCCCTCTCCAAACCTTATAAGGGGCGCGGCCGCATTTGGGCCAGCCGCGTGCGGACCATGGGGATAAGCGGCTTTGCCAAACCATGTTGTGTTCCAAATTAACGCTGCGCGCGGGTGCACAACCGATGATTAAGCACACGCGCGGTTTCGTCGTCTGACTCACTTTTCCATTACGACTGGCCGGTAAGTTCTTACAATTCAAGTAGGATTGCTGCGTTGCGGAAACCAGTCTTGAAAGCGATTGCGTTGGGGCGTCGTACCGGCGTTCAGGATGTGCTGGCGGCGATCGGCACGCTCCTTGTGATCTATGCCGCGGCGGCCTGGCTCGGCCGCTTCGGTAAAGCCCGCGAACTCACAGGACAATTTGAAGCCGACATTGTTGTCGCCATCGCCGGCCTGGTTACCGTCTTGTCCATATGGATTACGCTCTACGCGGTTCGCCGTGTGCGGCATTTCAGGCTGGAGCGATCCAAGCGCCGGCAGACCGCCATCAATCACGGCGAAGAAGCGCGGCGCCTGTCGATAGTGTTCGGCAATATCCCGCAAGGGATCCTGATGTTCGATGTCGGCATGAAGCTCGTCGTCTGCAATGACCACTATCTGCGCATGTACAATCTGTCCGCCGACGTCGTGAAGCCCGGCGCGACGTTGCTCGACATCTTCAAGCACCGCGTCGAGCGCGGCTGCCTCAAAGGCACGGCTGAGGAGTATTGCGCCGACACCCTGCAGCGCTTCGGCCGCAATGAAATCGTCCGTCGCGACGTCAAGACCGAGGACGGCCGCGAGATCGCCATCACCGATTATCCGATTGCCGATGGCGGCTGGGTGTCGACCCACGAAGATCGTACGGAAATCAGCCGCCGTGACGAGACGTTCCGGCTGCTCTTTGAATCCAACCCGGTGGCGATGTGGCTGTTCGACCGCAACACGCTGCAGTTCCTCGCCGTGAACGACGCCGCGGTCGCCTGTTACGGCTACACGCGCGAGCAATTCCTGGCGATGAAAGTCACCGAACTCCGCGTGCAGGATCTGGAAAATGGCGAGGATTCCCTTCGCTCGCTGCCGGATGTGCAGGATTACGAGCGCGTCGGCTTGCATCTACGGGCGGACGGTTCGACATTCCCGGTCGCAATCTGCTCGCGTGTCATAGATTATGAAGGCCACAAGGTCAGGCTGTCGGCGATCACCGATATTGGCGCGCAGAAAAAGGCTGAGAACGATCTGCGCCGGACCAAGAAATTCCTCGACACCGTCATTGAAAACGTCCCGCAGCCGATTCAGGTGAAATCCGTTCCGGACGGACGCTTTATCCTGATCAACAAAGCGAGCGAAGATCTGCACGGCTATGAACGTGAGGATATTATCGGCAAAACGCTTTTCGATATATTCCCGCTGGAGAAGGCCCAGCGTCTTGCCGCGCAAGACAAAGACTGTCTCAGCAACGAGAACCGGATCTCTATTCGGGATCACAAGCTTCTGACCTTGCGGGGCGATGAGCGTGTCATCACCACAAAGAAGGTTGCCATCCCCGGCGATAATGGTGCATCCGAATATATCCTGAGCCTGATCGAGGATGTCACCGATCGCCGCCAGGCCGAGCAACGCATTGCGCATATGGCGCTTAGCGACCCGCTCACCGATCTATCGAACCGGGCCGCGTTCAACGAGCATTTGCGCACCACGCTGGCTCAGGCCGAGGCGGAGAATGGCCGCTTCGCGATCGTCTGCATGGATCTCGATGGTTTCAAAGGCGTCAACGACGTTTACGGCCACGCCGTTGGCGACGCTCTGCTGTGCCAGGTCGCGGATCGGTTGCGGGCGGTGGCCGAGAATTGCTTTGTCGCCCGTCTGGGCGGCGACGAGTTCACGTTGATTGCGCGAAATTTTGATGCCGCCGGTCTGTCTGCTCTGACCGCGCGCCTGCGTGCCGCCTTCGCCAAAGATTTCGATGTCGGCGACCATCGTCTGCCGCAAGCCTTGAGTATCGGCGTTGCTGTCTATCCGGCCGACGGCGCGGATACGAAGACGCTCATGAACAACGCCGATGCCGCGTTGTATCGCGCCAAGGCGCAGGGGCCAGGCTCCATCGAGTTCTTCAAGGCTGAAATGGCGATCCGGCTGCATGAACGCGCGGCGCTTCAAGCCGATCTGAAAGGCGCCATCGAGCGCAACGAATTGCGTCTACACTATCAGCCGCAGGTCGATATGACCGGCGAGGTGAAGGGCTTCGAGGCGCTGACGCG
The DNA here is from genome assembly GCA_903929045.1 of uncultured Hyphomicrobiales bacterium. Taxonomy (GTDB): domain Bacteria; phylum Pseudomonadota; class Alphaproteobacteria; order Rhizobiales; family Xanthobacteraceae; genus Pseudolabrys. The sequence goes on along the minus strand of CAIYTE010000138.1, from coordinate 8,372 downwards.
CTGGCATTGCCCCAAGCGCGGTATGGTGCCGCCGTCCGAATTCATTCTCTTGGCGGAAGAAAGCAGTCTCATTCTCGTCCTCGGCGAATGGGTGTTGCGCGAGGCCTGCCGACAGGCTGCCTCATGGCAGCGGCCCTTGAGCATTGCCGTCAACGTATCGCCGATCCAATTCCGTCACGGCGATCTGCAGCGGCTGATCCACTCGATTCTCATGGAGACGGGGCTTGCGGCGCATCGTCTCGAGCTCGAGATCACCGAAGGCGTTCTGATCGAGGATTTCACGCGCGCGGTTGCGATGCTGCGCCGGATCAAGGCCATGGGCGTGCGCATCGCCATGGACGATTTCGGCACCGGCTATTCGTCGTTGTCGTACCTGCAGAAGTTTCCCTTCGACAAGATCAAGATCGATCGCTCGTTTATTTCGGATGTCGGCACAAATCAGCACTCGGTCGCGATCGTGCACGCGGTGATCGGCCTCGGGCGCAGTTTGAACATTCCGACTCTCGCGGAAGGCGTCGAAACCAAAGCGCAGTACGACTTTCTGGCGGAGGAAGGTTGCAACGAAGTGCAAGGTTACTTGACGGGCAAGCCGCTGGACATTTCCGGCTATGCCGATGTTGTCGGGCCCCCGGCGACAAGCCCGCGCCAAAGCGGGCTGAGCAGGTTTCGTCGCCATCCTTGCGTCATGGTTTGACCGCGCAAGCACCGTGGTTCCCGGTGTTTATCACATCATCGCCGCATTTCGAAAATGCATGTCCGAGTCGCGCGTGCAGCGCGGAACGCATCCGTCATGGGGGTGTTTGCACCGTGCGAGGCGAAAAGCCTGAGGCTCGCTGAAACTTGAAGCTTGCTGAAAAGAGAGATCGAAGGAGATCAAGATGCGTAAAATTATCCCTGCACTTGCATTCGCGGCCGTTGCCGCAGTCGCGACGCCGGCCTTGGCCGAATATGACGGCATCAATCCGAACTATGCGCCCGCCGCTGTGGCAACCGGTGCTGTGGTCGGCACCGCCGTGGGCGTCGGCCTTTATCATGGCTGGTACGGAAGCAGCGCTTTCCTGACCTCGGCTGGCGCAACCGCCGGCACAGCCGCCGCCGTCGGCGGCGTTGCGGGTGTCGGTACGGTGGTGTTGCTCGAGGGCTTGACCGCGAAGTGTCACGGCTTCGGCGTTCTCTGGACGCCGCGGAGCGAATGCGTCAACGGTCAGTGGGTCGGCGATGGTCCGCGCCGCCGTGTCAGCTTGCGCTAAATCAAGTTTGAGATTTAAGGCCTTCGCGGATCGCCGCGAAGGCCTTTTTCGTTAGGCCGCGGACTTCTTGCTGAGCGGCGCTGCGGCCTGCGCGACCGGAAAGGCGCAGGTGACGACGGTGCCCTGTCCCGGGGTCGAATCGATTGTCACGGTGCCGCCGTGCAATTCGACAAAGGAGCGCACCAGCGACAGGCCGAGGCCGGTGCCGCGATGATCCGAGCCCTTCGAATCGGTCTCGAACCACTCGAACACTTTGTCCTTTTGCTCCGGCGAAATGCCTGGGCCCTGATCGGTGACGGTGAACACCACCGCATCGGGACGGCGTTCCGCCGCGAGCGTGACGATGCCGCCCGGTGGCGAAAAGCCGACAGCATTGGACAACAGGTTGAAAAGAATCTGCCGCAGCCGCCGCTCATCAGCGACGAAATTGCCGATACCCGGCGTGGCTTCGATATCGAGCGTCAGATTGTCCTTCACCAGCCGGTCAAGCACGCCTTCAGCGGCGGCGTCCATGCTGGCGCGGATATCGACGTCGCCGAGCGCGAGCGACATGGCGCCGGCATCGATGGTTGCGAGATCGAGGATGTTGTTGATCAGTGCCAACAACGCATTGGTCGACGTCGTGATGTAGCTGAGATATTCGCGCTGTTTGTCGGTGAGCGCACCGAAGGCCTCGTCGCCAAGGAAATGCGCGAAGCCGATGATGTTGGTCAGCGGCGAGCGCAGCTCGTACGACACGTGGTGCACGAAGTCGATCTTGATGGCGTCGGCTGTTTCCAGCGCCTCGTTGCGTTCGCGCAGTGCACGCTCGACGTTGACCGTATCGGATACGTCCTGGAACGTCACCAATGTGGCGCCGTCCGGCAGCGGCATTGTCGTCATGTCGATCATCATGCCGTCGCGGCGTTCGATGCGGGCCACCATTGGTTCGCGGCCGTCGATCGCGGTGACGGCGCCGCGTAGCGAGCGCCAGACGTTGTTGTCGTCATGCAGCGCCTGGGTCCAGGCCGTGACGTCCTTGATGTGCGGATGAGCGTCCAGCGCCGCGGGCGCCAGTTTCCACATGCGCTGGAAGGCCTGGTTGTGCAGGCGGACATTTCCGTCGCTGCCGAACACCGCAACCGCCTCGGCGAGATGATCGAGCGTCTCGCTCTGCACCTTGATGAGCGCGTCGTAACGGCGGTGAATGTCGAGATGCGCTGTGACGTCCTCGTAGAGATACGTCACGCCGCCTTCCGGATTGGGCGTGGTGACGACGCGCAAGGTGCGGCCGTCGGGCAGATGCCACATATGCTCCTTGGGCTCCACGGAGCGGTAAGCTTCGTAGAGTTCGAGCTTCCACTGCTTGAAGTCCTTCTCTTCCGGCAGCTTGCGGGCTGTGCGCAGGGCGTCGAGCACGGCGCTGTCGGTCGGCGTGTGATCGAGCAGCGCAGGCGCCAGGTCGAAGAGCGTACGGAAGGCGTTGTTGTAGAAGGTCAGCTTGCGGTCGACGTTGAAGATCGACACGCCGGTGGCGAGCTGGTCGAGCACGCGGCGATGCGCCTCGACCATGCGGGCAAGCTCGGTGCGCATGGTTTCGACTTCGGTGCGGTCGATCGCCATGCCGGCGCTGCCGGCGCCGCTCGGGGCATCGACGACGTCGAAAATGCGACGCTGGCCGGCGGCAATGGCCGGCACGCGTGCGGCATAAGCTTCATTGATGCTGCGGGCGCGAGTGATGTCGTGTCGCGCGCCGCGGTCGAGCATTTCCAGTTCGCGCGCGACGGCGTCGGTTGAATCCGTGGCCTCGACGGCGCTGGCATAGGCCGCATTGACGAACACCAGCCGCCCCGCGGCGTCGCGCGCCCATACCGGCGCGGGCAGAGAGTCGAGCAGCGCCTTGAGCGTTTCGACGTCGCTTTGCAGCCGATCGTGGCGGGCCGCCAGATCGATCAGCTCATGCTCGATGCCGCTGACGTCGCGCAGACGCAAAATCGCGCGGCCGCCGACGGCGCGGCCTTCGGCCTCGATCGGCCGTCCGGCGGTCGTGGTGAGCGTCATGACGAAGCCGCGGCCTTCGGCGCGCAACGTCTCGACCGCTTGCTCCATGCGTTGCGCCGCGGCGGCTTCGAGCCAGGCGCCGAAGGCAAGCACGCGCTCGGGCTGATGTTCGCCGACGATCAGCGCGGTCTCGCCGAGAATGTCGACCTCGTCGCTTGCCGCCGCCCAGGCGACGAGCACTTGCGGCTCCGACAGCAGCAGGGTTCTGAGCCGGACGATCTCGGCCTCTTGCTCCATCATTTTTTCGCGCGCGCCGGCCTCGGCAACGGCGATGGCGCGGCGCGTGCGCAACAGCGCCAACGTTGCGAGAAGAGCGAAAATCAAAAGGCCGAATGTCAGCGTCAGCGTCGCGACCTTTTGCTGACTGATGGACTCGGCGCGGGTCGCTTCAACAAGGCTGGCATCGACAGGGCCGGGTTCGACGATAGCGTCGGGCTCCCGCGCGCCGGCCGGCTCCTGCGCGAGGGCGGGCGCCGCGATGCAGAGATTTGCAGTCAGGATGGCGCCCAAGGTACCGCCAAGGATACCGTGACGCCTCCGGCGAGAACGCAGCCTCTCGTTCACCGCCCGGATTTTCTCCGGCATTCCAGCTTGCCCCAGGGATAAGGGAACGATGTCCGCCACACCGTTCGCGAATCGCTGGACTGTACTCCCGACGGGAATCGCGCCGTAAGAGTCCAGATCGTGAACATGGTAAATCGGGTTCGGCGTCAGCCGGTTACTTCAGGCCGATCAAAGGTCAAGCGGCTCTTACTTCAGATTTGCGGCTTGATTGGCAATGTCTTCGACATTGATCCGGCCGAGCGCCGTCGAGAAGGTCCGCTCCGCTCCGGCCAGCGCCGGTCGCACCACATCGTTGACCAGAGTAGAGGCCGGCAATGGCGGCTCTGCGGCATCTTCGACGCTGCCGGCAGCCCGCAGAATATCCTCGGCGGTGATCAGCTTGCGCTCACGCGCCAGTTCGTAACCGCCGTGCGGTCCGCGCACGCCCTTCAGGATGCCGTCGCGGACGAGCGCCTGCAAAACCGGTTCAAGATGGCGCGGCGGAAGCTTGTGGCGAGCGGCCAAACTCTTGGCCGAAACCGGCCGCCCATTGGCGTGGATCGCGACGTCGATAACGGCGGCAATGGCAAGAATCCCCTTGCGGGAAACCAGCGGCATGTTTTGCACCACGTGCAACAATTCCAGTGGTAATAGGCTACAGGCGACGAGCCGTCCAGCGTGAAAACGGAACTTTTATTTCAACTTCCAGTGGAGCCGAAACCGCCGCTTCCACGCGCTGTTTCGTTAAGAGAAGTCACTTCCTGAAACGTAGCACGCGCTACGGCTGCAATCACCATCTGGGCGATTCGCATGCCGCGTGAAATCACCACTGATTCGCTGCCCAGGTTCACGAGGGGCACCTGTATTTCGCCGCGGTAATCGGCGTCGATGGTGCCCGGCGCATTGAGTACGGTGAGGCCGTGGCGGACCGCGAGACCAGATCGGGGCCGCACCTGCGCCTCGGTGCCCGCCGGCAGAGCGATGGCGATACCGGTCGGGACCAAAGCGCGGGCGCCCGGCGCCAGGGTCACCGACGCGTCCGCCGGCACCGCGGCCATCAGGTCCAAGCCTGCGGCAAGCGCGGTTTGATACGACGGCAAGGGCAGGTCGCTGCCATGCGCGAGCTTCATGATGCGTACGTCGAGGGTCATGACTTTGAAATCTCCGCGGCGATGCGCGCGACCAGCATCGCGGCGACGTCCTGTTTGGTTTGCGTCGGCCAGCGCTCGACGCCGTCGGCTGTTACCAGCTGAACAGTGTTGTTGTCGCCTCCCATGATGCCCGTCTGCGGCGACACGTCGTTGGCGAGGATCCAGTCGCAGCCCTTGCGCGCCAGTTTCGACTGCGCGTTGGCGATGACGTTCTCCGTCTCGGCGGCAAAGCCGATCACAAGCGTCGGACGCTTGGCAGTCAGATGCGCGATGGTCGAGAGAATGTCCGGATTTTCGGTGAGCGAGAGTTCGGGCGTTTTCTCGCCGGCCTTCTTCTTGATCTTCTGTTCGCCGGCATTGGCGACGCGCCAGTCGGCGACGGCGGCGGCGAAAATCGCAATATCGGCCGGCAGCGCGTGCCCGACGGCGTTCAGCATCTCGCGCGCGGTTTCGACCTTGATCAATTTGAGGCCCGTGGGATCGGGCAAATTCACCGGTCCGCTGATCAGTGTGACATCGGCGCCGGCCGCCGCCGCGGCGGCTGCGATGGCGTGGCCCTGTTTGCCGGAGGAGCGGTTGGCGATATAGCGCACCGGATCGATCGGCTCGTGCGTCGGGCCGGCGGTGATGAGGATGTGCTTGCCGGCGAGCGGCTTGTCTGCGGTTGCGCCGAATATTTTTTCGGCGGCGGCAACAATTTCCAGCGGCTCCGCCATCCGCCCGGTGCCGCGCTCGCCGGATTCCGCCATCTCGCCTTCATTCGGCCCGACCAGCGCAACGCCGTCGGCAGCGAGTTGCGCAAGATTACGTTGCGTTGCCTTGTTGGACCACATCAGCGGGTTCATCGCAGGGGCGAGCAGAATTTTCGAACTCGCCGCGAGCAGCACGGCAGTGGCGAGATCGTCGGCGTGGCCGTTCGCCATCTTCGCCATCAGGTCGGCGGTGGCGGGTGCGACGACAATGAGATCGGCCTCGCGCGCGAGCCGAATGTGGCCGACATCGAACTCGCCGGCCGGATCGAACAGATCGGTGAAAACTTTTTCGCCGACCAGCGCGCCTGCCGACAAAGGCGTGACGAAATGCTCTGCCGCCTTGGTGAGAATGCAGCGGACAGACAGGCCGCGCTCTTTCAGCCGCCGGATCAGATCGAGCGATTTATAGGCCGCGATGCCGCCGCCGATGATCAGCAGCACGCGCTTAGTCTGCGGCGCGGCATCGGCACGGCGCGTCATCTTGGGGGCAGCGGCCTCGGGAAGAGCGCCATCGCTCCCTTCGTCAGCCGCGGCCCGCAAAATCGTGCGCACCTCGTCCTCGACGGAACGGCCGCTTTTGGCCGCGCGCAGCCGCAGCAGCTTCTTCAGGCGGTCATCAAGCTGGCGGATGGTCAAAGAGGCCATGGAAAGTCTCTCAATGTGAATAGTTTAGTGGATTCTGATTGCAATGCAATCAGTGCAATCAAAAGTGTAGCTACGGCCCTTCCAACTGGGACTTGACCCGGCCGGTCTGCCGTTCTATTTAACCGATAAGTTATTTAACCGAATGGTTCAATTAGATGCAGCCTGCCACCGATCATCTCAGCGCCACCTTCCAGGCTCTCGCCGATCCGACGCGCCGCGCCATTCTCGCGCGCCTCGCGCTCGGCGAGACGTCGGTGTCCGAACTGGCCAAACCCTTCGCGATGTCGATGCCCGCCGTCTCCAAGCACCTCAAGGTGCTCGAGCACGCCGGCCTGATCTCCCGCAGCCGCGATGCGCAGATGCGGCCGTGCAAGATCGAAGCGCAGGCGTTGAAGCAGGCCGACGACTGGCTGGAGGAATATCGTCTCCTCTGGGAGCAGCGGCTCGACCGGCTCGACGATTATCTGAAGATGATTCAAGCGGCGCCCACAGAAACGGAAGCGCCCGCGGCAACAGACAGCAAAGCCGAGGAGAAGCCCCGTGGCCGCAAAAAATAACGCCGGCTTCTCAGGCCAACGAGCGCAGCGCGCTGCGCAGATCGTCGGCATTGCCGGTCTTGATCTGATGCTCGACCGCGACATGCGTCTCCTTCCAGATCGGAAACGCCTTGCTCAACAGCGCACGCCCGGCCGCCGTGATGATCAGGCGGCGGCTGCGCTTGTCTTCCTTGTCGACGGCGATCTTCAGCAGCTTGCGCCGTTCCAGCGGCTTGAGCGCCGCGGTCAGCGTGGTGCGGTCCATCGCCAGCAGCGCGGCGACGCTGCTGATGGTCGGCGGCTCGGCACGATTGAGCGACGTCAGCAACGAGAACTGGCCGTTGGTCAGATCGACTGGCTGCAGCGCCTCGTCGAATTTGCGCGCCAAAGCGCGCGCGGCGCGTTGCACATGCAGACACAGACATGCGTCGCGCACTTCGAGTGTGGCGGCAAAAGGCAGCTGCGGCCCATCGCGGGTTGACATGACGCATAATAGGTTGATATCAACCTATTAGTCAATGTGAAAAGGGAACTTATCCATGAAAGTCGAAGCCTATTTGATGATGGATGGCCGCGCCGACGAGGCGATCGAATTCTACAAGAAAGCCGTCGGCGCCACGGTGAAAATGCTGTTGCGCTTCAAGGACGCCCCCGAAGGCACCTGCAAGCCCGGTTCCGAGAACAAGGTCATGCACGGCCACATGATGATCGGCGAGACCGGCGTGATGATCTCCGACGGCTACTGCAATGGCGCCCCCAAGTTCGAAGGCTTCACACTCACGATCACGGCCAAGACTGATGCCGAAATGGAAAAGCTGTTCGCCGCGCTTGCCGAGGGCGGCAAGGTCAATGTGCCGTTGGCTAAGACCTTCTTTTCATCGCGCTTCGGCATGCTCGCTGACAAGTTCGGCGTCCACTGGACGATTTTGACCGGGCAATAAAACTTGCTGCTGCGGGCTGGGTAATGGAGGACAAAAACATGCCGGATCAATCAACGGCTCGCGCATCGTCCAAGGAACTGGCGGAAAAATGCGAGGTCAGCTTTCCCAACGAGAGCGCTGAGTACCGCCGCGCCCGCACAGCCCTGCTCGCTGAAGAAATCGAGCTGCGGCGTCACATCGAGCGCGTGGCGGAGATGCGCCGCGCATTGCCGTTGGGCGGCGAAGTGAAGAACTATAGTTTCGTCGGTGAAAATGGCCCGACCGATCTCGCCGCCATGTTTGGCGACAAGCAATCCCTCGTCATCTATACCTACATGTATGGTCCGCAGCGCGAGCGGCCGTGCCCCATGTGTACCTCGCTGCTCAGCGCCTGGGATGGCGAGGCTTTGGACATCATGCAGAACGTGGCGCTCGCCGTGACCGCCCGTTCGCCGATCGAACGCCTCACTTCGATCAAGAAAGAGCGCGGCTGGCGTGCCCTCAAGCTTTACGCGGACCCCAGCGGCGAGTTCAG
>CAIYTE010000137.1 GCA_903929045.1 uncultured Hyphomicrobiales bacterium | reverse complement strand
CCGGCGAGGCCGAAGAATTCCGTCTCGACGGGCCCCGGGCACAGCGCGCAGACTTTGACGCCGTCTTCGCCCAGTTCCTGATGCATCGCCTCGGTGAAGGACAGCACGAAAGCCTTGGTGGCGTTGTAGACCGCCATGCCGGGCCCCGGCAGAAAGCCGGCCAGCGAGCCGACATTGAGAATGCCGCCGCGATGGCGCTTGATCGAATCGATCCAGCGCAACGACAGATCGGTCAGCGCCCGGATGTTGAGATCGATCATCGCCAACTGGCGCGACGTATCGAGATCGGCGGCGTCGCCCATCAAACCGAAACCGGCATTGTTTACGACGTAAGACGGTTCAAGTCCTTGCGCGATCAACGCGTCGGCGAGGCGCGCGACACCGTCCGGCGCGCCGATGTCGGCGGTGATCACATGCGGTCGCGGCTGACCGGTCGCGGCGATCTCATCGGCCAGTGCAATGAGCTGCGCCTCACGCCGCGCGGTCAGCACCAGCACATGGCCATTGCGCGCAAACACACGGGCAAGCTCCGCGCCGATACCTGCCGAGGCACCGGTAATTAGGCATATCGGCTGAAGCGGAGCGGGTACGGGTGACATCGGACCGTGAATATTCGAAGATGGGCCACTGGGGCATGAAGGGGCGGAATCGGTTGTCTGATCTTAAAGATAAAATCGTGCTGGTCACGGGCGCCGGTGGCGCCATCGGCGGCGCGGTGGCCGCTGCCATACGCAACGCTGGCGGCACCGTTATTGCAAGCGATCTCGCGTCCGCCAAGGGCACCGACACCTTGCTCGACGTTACGCTCGAGGCCGACTGGCAGCGCGTGACCGCGGATATCGAAACCAGACACGGCCATCTCGACGGCCTCGTGAACGCCGCTGGTATTGCGGTGGTCGGCAGCATCGAAAAGACCGACTTCGCGACCTGGAAGCGGGTCATGTCGATCAATCTCGACGGCACGTTTCTGGGCTGCAAATACGCCTTTCCGCTGCTGCGCAAGAAGGGCGGCGCCATCGTCAATCTGTCGTCGGTGCTGGGCCTCGTCGGCTCGTCGAACCTGACCGCCTACACCGCGTCGAAAGGCGGCGTCTCGCTGCTGACCAAATCGGTGGCGCTCAATGGCGCGCGCTATCGGCCGTCGGTGCGCTGTAACGCCGTGTGCCCGGCCTTCATCGAAGGCGCGATGGTCGACGATATTGCCGGCGGCACCAAAAATCCGCAGGCGGTGCAGCAGCGATTGATCGCCGATATTCCGATCGGCCGGCTTGGCCAGCCGGATGAAGTCGCCAAGCTGTGCACGTATTTATTGTCGGACGACGCGGCGTTCATCACCGGCGCCGATTTTCCGATCGATGGCGGCCTGACGGCGCGGTAGGCATCTGTCATGCCCGCGAAGGCGGGCATCCAGTAAACACAGTGTACGGTAAGGGCAGATGCTTTAATCGAAAGCAGCCTGTACTGGGTCCCCGCCTGCGCGGGGACGACAAGAGGTGCTACCCCCGCATCAGCGCGGTGACATGCGCAGCGGCGGAGTAGGCGAGACCCTGCAGGTCGTAGCCGCCTTCCAGCATCGACACGATGCGTCCTTGCGCGCTGTCGTCGGCGACATCCATCAGCTTCTTGGTCACCCAAGTGTAATCCGCTTCGACCAGATTGAGATTAGCGAGCGGATCGCGGGTATGAGCGTCAAAACCCGCCGAGATAATGAGCAACTCCGGTTTGAAGTCGCGCAGTCGCGGCAGGATCGCGACCTCGAAGGCTTCACGAAACGCATCCCCGCCATCGCCGGAGCGCAGCGGCGCGTTGACGATGGTGTCGTGCTCGCCGCGCTCGCTGAGCGCACCGGTGCCGGGATAGAGCGGCATTTCATGCGTCGAGCAGTACATCACCGTCTCGTCGGCCCAGAAAATATCCTGCGAGCCGTTGCCGTGATGCACGTCAAAATCCACGATGGCCGCGCGTTCGATGCCGTATCGCTTTTGCGCGTAGCGCGCCGCGATGGCGGCGCTGTTGAACAGGCAGAAGCCCATCGGCCGCGCCGTCTCGGCGTGATGGCCCGGCGGACGTACCGCGACGAAAGCGTTCGACGCCTTCTGGTTCATCACTTCATCGACCGCGAGCGTGCCGCCGCCGACGGCGCGGAGCGCCGCTTCCAGCGAACCCGGTGACATGACGGTGTCGGCGTCGAGCCGGATCATGCCTTCGCCTTCCGACGGCGAGGCGTCGCGGATGGCTTGAATGTAGTCTTCCGGGTGGCACAGGCTGATGACGTCGGCTTCCGCCATCGGCGCCTGTTCGCGCGCCAGCATCTGGAATTTCGGCTTCGCCAGTTCTTCCTCGACCGCACGCAGGCGGTCCGGCCGCTCGGGATGGCCGGTGCCGGTGAGGTGATTGAGGCAGGCGGGATGCGAAATGAGGAGTGTGGACATGAATGTGTTCTAACGTGGCTCCGACTTCATTCGCAAACGCACTCTTGTTAACCCTCCCCTGGAGGGGGAGGGTCGTGAGCGAAGCGAGCGGGGTGGGGTGATCTGCTCTTATTAAATTCACCCCACCCCGACCGCCATCGCTGCGCTCGGCGGTCGACCCTCCCCCTTCAGGGGAGGGTGAAGATTTACGTCAACGGCTTCAGGCTGACGCCCGCGGGCGGCGGAATGTCGTCGGGCACGAAGAAGTCGACTTGCAAGGGCTGGCTCGCATTGACGCGGTATTGATCGAAGTCGGTGACGCCTTCGCCGGCGAGGAACGTGTCGTCGATCAGGAAGTTGCCGGTGAAGGTCTTCGGCTTCTGGAAAAGGCGATAGGCGGCCTCGGCCAAAATATCCGGCGTGCGCGACATATTGATGAGGGCGTCGCCACCGAGCAGGTTCTTCACGGCCGCAGTCGCGATCGTGGTGCGCGGCCACAAAGCATTGACGGCAATCTTGCCGCGCTGTTCACCGGCCAACCCAAGCACCACGAGGCTCATGCCGAACTTCGCGATGGAATAGGCAGTGTGTGCGGCAAACCACTTTTCTTTCATGTCGAGCGGCGGCGATAGCATGAGAATGTGCGGGTTCGCCGATTTGGCGAGATGCGGCAGCGCGTATTTCGACACCATGAAGGTGCCGCGCGTGTTGATGCCGTTCATCAGGTCGTAGCGCTTCATGTCGGTTGCGCCGACCGGCGTTAGTTGAATGGCGCTGGCGTTATTGACGACAATGTCGAGGCCGCCGAAATGCGCCGCCGTCTTGTCCAGCGCGTCCTTCACCGAGGCTTCGTCGCGGACGTCGACCTGAAGCGGCAGCGCCTTGCCGCCGGCCTTCTCGATGTCTTCCGCCGCCGTGTAGATGGTGCCTTCGAGCTTGGGGTGCAGCTCCACCGTCTTGGCGGCGATGGCGACATTGGCGCCGTCGGCGGCGGCTTTCAGCGCGATGGCGAGCCCAATGCCGCGCGAACCGCCGGTGATGAAGAGGGTCTTGCCCGCCAGGGGCTTAGCCAGTGTCATATGTGTGCCCTCTTAAAAAGAAGCCCGGTATTCTTAAATAGGCGATCAAACGATAACACAGCCGCGCTTCACTTGCGCGGCTTCAGTCGACAAAATCTGGGGCAAGATCATGCAGCTTTCCGGCATTCATCATTTGACCGCCGTGTCCGCCGACGCGCCCGGCAACGTCAAATTCTACACCCATCTCCTGGGCCTGCGCATGGTCAAGAAGACCGTGAATCAGGACGACGTTTCCGCCTATCACCTGTTTTATGCCGACGGCGTGGCGTCGCCGGGCAGCGACATCACGTTCTTCGACTTTCCGGCGCTGCCGGAAAAGCGCGGCAACAACACCGTCACCCGCAGCGGCTTTCGCGTGGCGGGGCAGGCGAGCCTGCAATACTGGCACGACCGCCTGACCAAGGCGGCGGTGAAAGTCGGCGACATCGTCGAAGTCGACGGCCGCGCCACGCTGTTTTTCGAGGACCCGGAAGGCCAGCGCCTCGCGCTCGTCGATGACGGCGGCAAGGGCACGGCCAATCCGTGGGACAAGAGCAGCGTGCCGGTCGAGCATCAGATCCGCGGCCTCGGTCCCATCGTCATGACGGTGCCGGAGTTGCGGCTGACCGATCTTGTCCTGACGGAAGTCATGAACATGAAGCAGGTGCGCGACTATCCGCATCCGGAGCAGAAGGGTGACGGCGTTCACGTCTATCGGATGGGCGCGGGCGGTCCGGCGGCTGAGCTTCACGTCGCGGTGCGGCCGAACCTGGCGCCGGCGCGTCCCGGCGCGGGCGGTGTGCATCACGTCGCCTTCCGCTCGCCGGATGCGAATTATGATGACTGGGCGGAGCGGCTGAAGGAGATGCGCATCGCCAACAGTGGCAAAGTTGATCGCTACTGGTTTCGTTCGCTCTATTTCCGCGAGCCGAACGGCATCCTGTTCGAGATCGCCACCGACGGGCCGGGCTTTGCGGTCGACGAGCCGCTCGACAAGCTCGGCGAGACTTTGGTGCTGCCGCCGTTTCTCGAGGCGGAGCGCAAGCAGATCGAAGCGGGATTGAAGCCGCTGTGATTTCAGCGTAGCTCTGGGGCTGCATGCCGCAGCCCCAGATCATCACGCTGGAAGAGCATTTCACATCGCCAAAATTGAAGGCGTTGCGCGGCGAGAAAGACACGCCGGTTCAGCGCAAGCTCGACGATCTCGGCGCGCTGCGCATCGCCGAGATGGACGAAGCCGGCATCGACCTCCAGGTCATTTCTGAAAACAATCCGGCGACGCAGAACTTGGATGCCGAGACCGCGGTCGGGCTGGCGCGTGAGTCCAACGATGTGCTGAGCGAAGCCGTGCGCGCGCATCCGACGCGCTTTGCCGCTTTCGCCACATTGCCGACGCCCGATCCAAAAGCCGCCGCCAATGAGTTGGAGCGCTGCGTCGACAAACTCGGCTTCAAGGGCGCCATGATCATGGGCCTGACGCATGGCCGCTTCATGGACGACAAGCAGTTTCGCCCTATTTTCGAGCGCGCAGCTGCTTTGGATGTGCCGGTCTACATTCACCCCACGCCGCCGATGCAGGTGGTGCAGGACGCCTGGTTCAAGGAATATCCGGCGCTCGCCGTGGCGCCGCTCGGCTTCACACTGGAAACACTGACGCACACGGTGCGGCTGGTCATCAGCGGCCTGTTCGACGAATTCCCGACGCTGAAAATCATCGTCGGCCATCTCGGCGAGACGATGCCGTACCTGATGTGGCGGACGGACTATCTCGTGGCGGAGCGCATGAAAATGCCGCGCGATTTTGCCGCGTATTACAAAGAGCATTTCTGGCTCACGACCAGCGGCTCGTTTTCCGACGCGGCGCTGACTTGCGCCATCGCGGAAATGGGCGTGCAGCGCATTCTTTTCTCGGTCGACTGGCCGTTCATGCCGAACGGCCCGGGCCGCCGCTGGCTCGACGCCGCGCCTGTCAACGAACAGGATCGCGCATTGATTTTCGGCGGTAATGCGAGGAAACTGCTGAAAATCTAAAAAATAAAATGTCCTGGGGAGGATGGGATGCGGTTTTGGCGAACCGTTGCGTTGATGATGTCGGCGCTGGCACTGACCGCTGCGAGCGCGTCTGCGCAGAGCGGTCCTTATCCGAACCAGACCGTTCGCATCGTCAATCCCTTCACCGCCGGCAGTGTCAGCGACATTCTCGGCCGCGCCTTGGCCGACAAGCTCGGCGCGATGTGGGGGCAGACGGTCATCGTCGAGAACAAGCCCGGCATCGCCGGTACGGTCAGCGTCGCCAAGAGCGCGCCCGATGGCTACACGCTGATCTCGAACTCGAACGGCCACACCATCATCAATGCGCTGAACAAGAACGTCGGCATGGATCCGATCAAGGATTTCGCCGGTGTTAGCCTGATTGCGTCCGTGCCGCTCGTTCTGGTGGTTGCGCCGACCGTGCCGGCCAACAACCTGAAGGAGTTTCTGGCGTCGGCGAGAGCCAAACCCGGCACCTTGAATTTCACATCGGCAGGGCTCGCCAGTTCGAACTATCTGGCCGGTGAAATCCTCAAGCAGACGGCGAAGATCAATATTTCGCACGTGCCGTTCCGCGGCACACCGGAGCAGTTCACCAGCCTGATGCGCGGTGACTCGCAGCTCAGCATGGCCTTCATGGGTAACGCGCTGCCGTTCATTCAGAACGGTCAGATCAAGGCTTTGGCCATCGCAACGCCGAAGCGCGTCGAGCAATTGCCTGACGTGCCGACCATGGCCGAGGCTGGCATGCCCGATTACAAATACGACTCGTGGTTCGCGATCATGGCGCCCGCGGGCACGCCCCCGCCGATCATCAAGAAGATCAACGAAGATATCGGCAAGATCATGAAGTCGCCGGAGATGGCGGAGCGCTGGAAAACGCTGGGTGCGATCCCGATGACCAGCACGCCAGCGGAGCTCGACGCCATGATCCGCTCGGACTCGGATCGCTACGGCAAGATACTGGAAGCCGCGGGTATCAAGCCGCAGTAGCGGCTATCGTTTGCGCGTCATGAACGCCGTGAAGGCGGCCTGCGCTTCTGCGGACTTCAGCCGTTCCTTGAACTGATCGGCCTCCGCGTCGATGCGCGCGACGATTTCTTCCGGTGTGCCGCGCATCAGCCGGCGCGACGCCGTCACAGCCTGTGGCGGCAGAATGGCGATGTGCTGCGCGGCCTTCATTGCTTCGGCTTCGACCGCATCCGGTGCGACGATGGTGTTGACGATGCCGGCGTCCTTGGCCTCGGCCGCGTTCAGCGGCTTGCCCATCACCAGCATCGAGAAGGCGCGGGCGTGCCCCATCAGGCGGGGCGCGATCAGGCTTGAGGCCGCTTCCGGCACCAGGCCCAGGCTGACAAAGGGCGTCGACAGCCTGGCTTCGGTGCTGGCGACAACATGATCGCAATGCATCAGCATCGTGGTGCCGACGCCGACGGCGTTGCCTTGCACGGCCGCGACCAAAGGCGTGTCGCTCCGCGCCAGCGCGTAAAGAAAGCGCAGGATGGGCGCGCCCAGGCCGCCGCCCATTGCTGCCTGTAGAAAATCGCCGATGTCGTTGCCGGCACAAAACACGACCGGCGCGCCGCCGATCAGGAGACAGCGGATGTTCGCCTTCGGCGCGGTTTCGATGCCTTCCGCCATGGCGTCGTACATCGCCATGGTCAGCGCATTCTTCTTGTCCGGTCGGGTCATCCGGATGGTACGCACCGGGCCGTCGTCAGTGATGAGGACGAGATCGGTCATTGTTATTCCGCCAAGGCCGCTTGCGCGTTGTTGATGCTCTCGGCGCCGTCGATGACGTTGCGCTCGAGGCCAGACGCCTGCACGGCGATGTTCTCAGCAAAGAAGCGGGCGAGCGCCGTGCGCGCCGCACCGTCGCCGTCGCGCAGGCTTGCCAGCGCCTGATCGGCCAGCATGCAGCCGCCGGCGGCATTGCCGAACAAGCGGAGATAGGGCGTTGCGCCCGCGAGTGTAACGTCGGATGTCTTCTGCGACAGCAGCCATTGCGTCGCGCGCTCAAGGCTGTCGACGGCGTCGCCAAGCCGCGCCGCCGTCTCGCCGAAAGCCGGGACGTTGCTGGCCTTCACCGCGGCAACGGTGCGGCGCAGTTCTTCAAGATAGAGCCGCACCGTATTGCCGCCTTCGAGCGGTACCTTGCGGGCGACGAGGTCGATGGCCTGAATGCCGTTGGTGCCTTCGTAGATCGCGGCGATGCGGGCGTCGCGGTAGTGCTGGGCTGCGCCCGTCTCCTCGATGAAGCCCATGCCGCCATGCACCTGCACGCCGAGCGAGGCGACCTCGATGCCGATATCGGTGGAAAAGGCTTTGGCGATGGGCGTCAGCAATGAGGCGCGATCGTTCGCCGCCTTCTTTTCTGCGTCGCTCTTGCCGCGATGGCCGCGGTCCAGCGCGACTGCCGTCGCAAAGCAGATCGCGCGGGCGGCGCCGGTAAGGGAGCGCATGGTCAGCAGCATGCGTTTGACGTCGGGATAATCGATGATGGCGTGGCCGCTCTGCTTGCGGTCGCGGGCATAGGTCATGGCCTGTTGCAATGCGCGTTCGGCAATCGCCACGCCTTGCAGGCCGACGGCGAGGCGGGCGCGGTTCATCATCGTGAACATCGCCGCCATGCCCTTGTGCTCTTCGCCGATCAGCCAGCCAATCGCGCCGCCCTTGTCGCCATAGGCCATGGTGCAGGTCGGCGAGGCGTGGATGCCCATCTTGTGCTCGACGGAATGCGCGCGCACGTCGTTGCGTTCGCCCAAGGAGCCGTCCTTGTTCAGCAGGAACTTCGGCACAAGGAAAAGCGAGATGCCTTTGGTGCCGGCCGGCGCATCGGGCAGGCGGGCGAGCACGAAGTGAATGATGTTGTCGGTGAGGTCGTGCTCACCATAGGTGATGAAAATCTTGCCGCCGGTGATGCGATAAGTGCCATCGCTAGCGCGCTCGGCTTTGGTGCGCAGCGCGCCGACGTCGGAGCCGGCCTGTGGCTCGGTGAGCTGCATTGTGCCCATCCACTCGCCGCTGACGAGCTTGGACAGATAAAGCTGCTTGAGGTCGTCACTGCCGTACGCAGCCAAGGCATCGATCGCCGCCATGGTCAGCACCGGGCCGATGCCGAAGGCCATCGACGCCGCATTCCACATCTCGACGCAGGCGGCGTTCAAGGCGTGCGGCAGGTCCTGTCCGCCCCAATCGGCAGGCGCGACGAGGCCGTTCCAGCCGGCGGCGGCCCAGGCGGTGTAGGCGTCCTTCCAGCCGGGCGGGGTGGTGACAACGCCGTCCTTGAACGGAGTTCCAAAGGTGTCGCCGACGCGGTTGAGCGGCGCGATGACGTCGGACGCGAATTTCCCGGCTTCTTCCAGCACTGAATCGACGGTTTCCTCGTCGAGGTCGCCATAAAGCCCGTCCGCCAGCGCCTGTTTGAGGCCTGCGGCGTGTTTGAGGGCGAACGCAATGTCGGCAACCGGCGCGCGATAGGTCATGATAGGGACTGTAATGGGCTGTTTCCGGCTTTGCGAGGCCTGGAAAACCCCTGTTCAGGCTTTGTGAGGGGACGTTGATCGGGGGAGAAGCCGCCGCTATGGTCCGCCGCGTTGGGGCGTAGCCAAGTGGTAAGGCAGTGGATTTTGATTCCGCCATCCCCAGGTTCGAATCCTGGCGCCCCAGCCACCCATTCTGAGATGTAGAGAATTTTCTTATTTGTTTGAAAAGGATGCGCCAAATGTAGGCTTTTTTGCCTGAGAGAATCTCTGCGAGGCATTGATTGAGGGTTCGTTCGGCAGTTATCGACGAAAGTCTCCACTTAAAGATTGAGAAATTCCCGATTTTTGGAGTCAGCCGTTGGAGACCGCAGAAATTCGTTCTGCGTAATGGCCACCCAGTGCAAGTGCCGGCGGTTATCGACTAGGCCTGATCGGGTATCTTTGAGGATCGAGCGAGTACGCGCAACTTACGCGCCAGTGGAAATTCGGAAAATGCAGCAAGTGCCTGCGAGAGTGGTGAGCGCGCCGGTACTCGAACCCGGGACGACCTGATTAAAAGACACGTCATCTATTCGATTGCTGAAGCACTTGGTTAAGGGGCGGCCACCCGACGGTCGCGAGTGCGACCAAATCCCGAACTGTCATTCTTACAGGTTGGGTGCCTTGCAAAATGCTTTTCGTAACGTCGGGTGGAAGATACGCCAGGCGAATTCTCTTTCGGACCACTTTAGGATGAAGGCCGGCATCCAGGGCGAGTTCCTCGACCGTGCCGAAGGTGCCATCTGACAACGACTTAACCCAAGCGCGAGCTCTTACGAGTGCTTGGATCAATATTGGATTTTGAAAAGTTGAAAGCTCGTTGGTGTGGTCGACCGTGGCACTCAAGCGCTTCTTCTTTATGTCCCAGGGAATTGTAATCGAGCCTGGTGCGGAGTCGGAGACTCCCTTTAATTTGATTATCACGATCTTCCCTCCAATCGTGATGCTGCTCACATTATTCTTCAAAGCTTCTCCAGGCTCGGCGTTTGCGTGCCGGTCCGCGACGATGTGGCTGTTCAGGGCGTTCAGGACAGCCGCGTCTAAGTCTACTGCAGATACACGTGTGATTGAGCCTGCGTCATGCTTCCGACCCTTCAAGATGGCGGAACTGACATAGAACGAATATCGGGCTCCGAGTTTCACAGTGAAACTTGGGCTCATCCGGTTGCCTTTGTCATCAAACAGAAACCCGGTAAGCAATGCGCCACCTTTTTGGCGTCGGCCGGTTCTTCCGTCAGAATTAGTCCGCATTAGCTCCTGCACACGCTCAAAAACATCGCGATGCGAACCCTCAGTCTGTCGGTGTGCACATTGGATTTGAAGACAACGGTGCCCGCCGCATTTTCGCCGGCAGCGATTTCACCCTGATGCCATCACGTTTCGAGCCATGCGGCTTGAGCCAAATGTACGCTCAGCGGCTT
>CAIYTE010000136.1 GCA_903929045.1 uncultured Hyphomicrobiales bacterium | reverse complement strand
TTCATGAACCGCCGCAAGGAGCGCTGGTGCGTCATGGGCATCAACGGCGCCGGCAATTCGACCTTGCTCAAGCTGATCGCCGGCTCGACCGAAGCCGACGACGGTACCGTCACCGTCGGCGGCAGCGTCAAGATGGGCTATTTCGCGCAGCACGCCATGGATCTGCTCGACGGCGAACGCACGATTTTCGAAGAGCTCGAATATTCATTCCCGCAGGCCGGCCAGGGCACGCTGCGGGCGCTGGCCGGCTGCTTCGGCTTTTCCGGCGACGACGTCGAGAAGAAATGCCGGGTTCTGTCCGGCGGCGAGAAGGCCCGTATGGTGATGGCGAAGATGCTGTTCGATCCGCCGAATTTTCTGGTGCTGGACGAGCCGACCAACCATCTCGACATGGCGACCAAGGAAATGCTGATCCAGGCGCTGTCGGAATACGAAGGCACCATGCTGTTCGTATCGCATGACCGCCACTTCCTCGCGGCGCTGTCCAACCGCGTGCTGGAATTGACGCCCGAAGGCATCCACCAATACGGCGGCGGCTACACCGAATATGTCGCACGCACCGGACAAGAAGCACCGGGCCTGCATCCGGGCTGAGCGCCCGGCGTTACTGGCAGGACAGCATGCCGTTCTTGTACAGCGCTGACCCGTCTTTTTGCGGTTTCAAAGAGCAGCGCTTGATGTCCGTGGGCAGCGCCGTCGCCAGCACGTCTTCGCGTCCGCGATACAGGCACACCAGCATAAAGCCGTAGCCGCTGTCGGCTAACTCCCAGCCGCTTTTCTCCGGCGCGAGGATGGCGGGCGCTTCAGCAATCTCTTCGCCGCGCTTACCTTCGACCAGCCAAAGGCCATCAAGCGCGCCGGCGCCCTTCTTGTTTTTCAGCCGATCGGGCTCGGTGCGCTTGGCCGACCACCACCCTTGCGGCAACTGATCGCTTTCGACGTAGCGGGCGCTGACAGCGCTAGGCGTTACCGAGTCCGGCGCCAGAATTTTACGGAAAAGATATGGGCTTGCAGCGAATTGCATAGGGCAACCGTGCATTGAGGCCTGTCAAATGATGCACTAAGCTCGTGCGATTATTTGACGCAGTCACTTTGCAATTGAAATGAACGCCATCACTTTCAGCACCGACGACTATCCGCAACGTGACAGACTGGCGGGTTATCGGGACGAGTTTCGGCGCATTGTATCGCTTGATATTGTACCGGCGTCGGCGGAGCGGCCGTTTCGCGCCAGATCGACCTTGACGCAAGCGGGCCTCGTCGGCATCGGCAAAATGACGACATCCGCCGCCGACTATGCGCGCAATGTCCGTGACTTGAAGGATGGCGCCGACGCCTTCGTGCTGTCGTTGTGCCGCTACGGCGGAGCGTTTTCCACCATCAGCGACCATCGGATTGGCGCCCGGCAGGCGGTGTTCTGCGACAACGCCCGCGCACAGTCCATTCGATGCACCAAGGACTCGGCCTGGTGGACGCTCAAGATTCCGCGCGCGCGGCTGAGCGCGATCGGCGTGAACACCGAACGGTTTGCCGGCAACAAGCTGGACGAACGCAATCAGATGCTGCGCCTTCTGTTCAGCTATCTCGACGCGATGGCCCCGCTCGAAATCGCGGACCAGACGACGGCAACGACGCTCGGCAATCACATCCTCGATCTCGTGTCGCTCGCCATCAGCGAGCAGGCCGAGGTTCAAAAAAGTGGTGAACCCGTCGGCCTGCGCGAGGCACGGCGGGCGTCGGTTATCGGCATGATTGACGCCAACTTCGCCTGGCTGGATTTTACCGCCGCTCGAGTCGCCAAGGAGCTCGGAATTTCCGCGCGTTACGTTCATCTTTTAATGGAAGAGACGGGCGAAACATTCGCCGAGCGCGTGCTGGCCCGGCGCCTCGAAGCAGCGCTTGCACAGCTATTGAAAACCCCGCACGAAAAAAGCCGCATCGCGGATATCGCGCACAATGTCGGCTTCACGGACCTGTCGCACTTTAACCGAAGCTTCCGGCGCCATTTCGGTGACACGCCCTCGGGCATCCGCAAATCGCGCAGCTAACGCTGCTGAGTACGTCACGCCTGAAAGCCGGCAAGATATAAAGTAGAGCGAGTCTAATGCTCAGGAAGAAATTGCCGCTGGTGCTGGCGGCGCTCTTGATCGTCCAGTTTCTGTATTGCGTCTTCATCCCTGCTCACGAATATCCGATGCGTCCGGAGCAGGTGCTGACCATGGTGATCGAAGCGGCCCTGATTGCCGGCCTCCTCGCCCTGCGAAAAGAATTGCCGCTATGGCTGTTTATCATTGCCCTGATATGCGGCGTCGGGTTGTTCGCGATCCGGTTCGACAGCGACTCCGCATGGTGGACGGGGCATATCCTGTATTCGCTTTTGCCGCGGTAGCCGCGCGCGATCTCCGGGGGGCTGCACGTCCGCAAGGACTGGCGCGCTGCGAGGGATTCGAACCCCCGACCCCCAGATTCGAAGTCTGGTGCTCTATCCAGCTGAGCTAGCAGCGCGTCGCGTCAGACCTAGAGCGGCACGCGGGCTTTGTCCAATGCAGGAGCGTCACGGCTGCGCGGCCGCGCCGGATCACGCCCCCGGAAGCGCATGGACCTGCGGCAGATAATAGTCTTTCCACGAGTCCGGCAGCCGCTTCATGGTGCCGACTTTGTGCATGAAGGCGGCGTATTTCATGTTCTGCTGCGGGGTCGTGGTCCAGACATTGTCCGGGTCGGAAATGAACTTCGCCATCTCCGCCTGCGAGCTACGCTTCTCGTTCGTGGTCTTGATATAGATCTCGGCGGCTTCACCCGGCTTCTTATTGATGAAGTCATTAGCCTCGGTCACCGCCGCGAATACCGCCTCGCTGACCTTCGGATTAGCATCGTAGAACTTCCTCGACATGATCATGGTGCCGTTGGTCGCCGGACCGCCGAGCGTGTCGTACGATTTCAAGACGTTGTGCACGCCCGGCGTCGCCAGTTCGTAATAATAGAACGGGGCCACGGCGTAGTGGCTGTTGATCTCGGTCGCCTTCGAGATCACCGACACCGCCGCTTCCGGATGCGAGCGCGATATGGTGAAGGCGTCGAGCCGAGCATATTGATCGTCGCCCCACTCCTTCGCCGCCGCCATCTGCAGGCAGATCGCCTGGTTCGACACCTTCACCGCCGGCACCGCGATCTTGTCGCGGTCGGTGAAATCCCGGATCGTCTTGACGCTTTCGCGGTTCGTCAGCAGCATGAAGGGCATGGATTGCACGGCGCAGAGCCCGCGCACCTCATTCGGCGTGCCCGCGGTCTTGTCCCACAGCACGGTGAGGCCGGGGACCCCCGTGACGCCAAAGTGCATCTGACCGCTGATCAGCGCGTCGATCAGCGACTGCGTGCCGCCCATTGTCCGGTAATCCGTCTTGAGCGAAGGCATGCCGGCTTTGGCAGCGTGCTTTTCGACCAGCTTGAGGCTGTCCATCACCATCATCGGCAGATAAGGCAGGCCGTGCTGGCTCATCATGACGATGCTGGAGGCTTCATCGGCGAAGCTCGAGCGCAGCAGCGATGGCATCGCCATTGCTACGGGCGCCGCGGCGATGGCCTTGCAAAAATTCCGCCTGAGAATCATCGCTTCCTCCCGGGAATAGATGTCAGCTTTGCGTACCCCAGCGCTGGACTGTGTTCTTTTCGATCACGCGGAACACCACGTTCTCAACCGCAAGGCCGATGAGAATGATGGTCAGCAGACCGGCGAAGACCTCGGCGATGTTGAGCTGGTTCTTGCTCTCGAAGATGTACCAGCCCAGGCCGCCTTTGCCGGACGACACGCCGAACACCAGTTCGGCGGCGATCAAGGTACGCCAGGCAAAGGCCCAGCCGATCTTGAGACCGGCAAGGATGCTCGGGAACGCCGCCGGAATGAGAATGCGCACGACGAAGCGCAGGCCGGTGAGGTTGTAGTTGCGCCCGACCATGCGCGCCGTCTGCGACACGCCGCGAAATCCGGCCAGCATGTTGAGCGACACCGCCCACATCACCGAATGGATCAGTACGAACACCAGACTGCCGGAGCCCAGCCCGAACCAGATCAGCGCCAGCGGCAAGAGCGCGATGGCCGGCAACGGATTGAACATCGCCGTCATGGTGTCGAGAAAGTCGGTGCCGATCTTGGTCGAGATGGCGAACACGGTGAGCAATCCAGCGAGCAAAGTGCCCGATGCAAAGCCGATCATGAGCACCTGGATCGAGGCCAAGGCGCGCGCCGGAATGACGCCGCTGCCGATATCGGCCCACAGCGCGCTCACGGCGGCGCTGAACGGCGGCACCAGCAACGGATTGTCGAGCCAGCGGCCGTAGATTTCCCAGCCGAGCGCCAGGAAAATCAGGATACCAATTTTACGCAGCCAGACCTGATTATAGATGCGCTCGAAGATCGTCAGCGACTTCTGGATGATGCCGAACTGCTCGGGGCCGAGCGTTTCGCAATAGATATTGGGACGCTCAGTGCCCAGCGATTGCGTTTGCAACATTCGGCGCCCCCTCGATCTGATCGGCGAACAGCATGTCGTGGATCTCGCGGCCGAGCGCGGCGGCCTCGTTGGAATTTTCCTGGCCGCGCGGCACGCTGTTGATCTCGGCTTTCACCTGCCCCGGATGCGGCGACAACAGCAGAATGCGGCTGCCGAGCTTGATCGCCTCGGGGATGGAGTGCGTGACGAACAGAACCGTGAAGCGAATCTCGTCCCACAGCGCCAGCAGTTCGTCCTGCATGCGCGTGCGCGTCAACGCATCGAGCGCGGCGAAGGGCTCGTCCATCAAGAGAATGTCCGGTTCCATCGCCATGCCGCGCGCAATGGCGACGCGCTGCTTCATGCCGCCAGAGAGCATGTGCGGATAGGAATTGGCGAACTCGGTGAGTTTGACCTTCTCAATATAATGCATGGCGCGCTCGACCGCGGCCTTGCCCTTCAGCGTGCCCGTGGTCTTGAGCGGGAACATGACGTTCTCCAGCACCGTCATCCACGGCAGCAGCTGGTCGAACTCCTGAAACACCATGATGCGGTCGGGGCCGGGCTTGGTGACCACCTCGCCCTTGAGGCGTATTTCACCTTCGGTCGGCGCCAGATAGCCGCCAACAGCCTTGAGCAAGGTCGACTTGCCGCAACCCGACGGTCCGACGACGACAAAACGGTCGCCCTGCAGCACCTTGAAACTCACCCGATACGTCGCGGTGACGAGATGCGCCTGCGTTTTGTATTGAATGGTGACGCCGCGTACATCGAGCAGCGGCTGGCCGGATAGATCCGGCGCGCGACCCCGGTGCGACGCGGGCGTGGTGCCTTGCGGCATCAGCATGTTTCCTCCCTGTCCGGTGTCTATCGCACCGTTGAACCGCGCTAAGTCTGGCCGGTTTCACCAAGCCTGTCCATCGCCGCGCCGCCGCCTCACCAGCCCTTGACCATCCCTTTGCCCACCGCCCATTGTGCCGCCCAAAAGGAGCAGACCGTGAAAGCTGCCGACGTGGTGCGGAACATCGTCAAGGACAGACTGGCGCGCGACGAGGTGGTCGGATCGATGACGGTGCGTTTCTCCCGCGGCGTCGAAATCGCCCGCATGGCGAAAACCGCCGGCTTCGACATGATCTATGTCGATTTGGAACATTCGACGATCTCGCTCGACACCACCGGACAGATTTGTCTCGCGGCGCTGAGCTGCGGCGTCGCGCCGATGGTGCGTGTGCCGGCCAACACGCCCGAATACATCCAGCGCGTGCTCGATGGCGGTGCACTCGGCATCATCGCGCCGGGCATCGGCTCGGCGGCGGAAGCCCGCGCCGTGGTGCGCGCCGCGAAATTCGCGCCGCAGGGCGAGCGCGGCGCCGGCGGCGCGCTGCCCCATCTCGAATATCGCTCATTCCCGACCGCTGAAGCCAACGCCGCCATGAACGACGCCACCATGGTGATCGTGCAGTTCGAATCCGCCGATGCCCTCGACAAGGCCGAGGAGATCGTCGCGGTCGATGGCGTCGATATGGTGCTGCTCGGCATTAACGATTTGTTGTCGAGTATGGGTCTGGCCGGCCAGCACGAGCATCCAAATGTCCGCGAAGCTTACGCCCACACCATCGCGGTGTGCCGCAAGCACGGCAAGCATGTCGGCGTCGGCGGGCTCTCGACCAAACCGAAACTCGCCGCGGAATTCATCGCCATGGGCGCGCGTATGGTATCCACCGGCACCGACATCCAATTCCTGCAGGCCGCCATGAACGACAAGGCCGCCCAGGTTCATCAGATGGCAAAGGGCTAATTCGGAATGTCAGACGTTTCCATTCTCGGCGTGAAGCAGACGCCGGTCTCCTTCGACGTGCCCAAAGGCGCCTGCGACAGCCACGTCCATATCTTCGGGCCGGACGACACGTATCCGTTCGCGCCGGATCGCAAATACACACCGCCCAATGCGCTAATCCCGGATCTCGACGCGCTGCATCGCGCGCTGCATATCGACCGCGTCGTCGTCGTGCATCCCTCGCCTTATGGCGCCGACAATGCCTGCACCGTCGATGCGGTGCGCCAGATGGGCGCGCGCGCCCGCGGCGTTGCCGTCATCGACGACAGGACCACCGATGCCGACCTCGACATCATGCACGCCGCCGGCATTCGCGGCGTGCGCGTCAATCTCGAATCCGCCGGCGAAAACAATCCGGCCAAAGCCGGCAAGCAATTGCAAGACGCGTCGGCCCGCGTGGCGCGGCTCGGTTGGCATGTGCAGACCTACACCAATCTCAGCGTCTTGCAGCCGCTGACCGACGCCATCCAGAAAATGCCGACGCCTTTGGTAGTCGATCATTTCGGCCTGGCGCAGGCCGCGCGCGGCACCGCGCAGCCGGGCTTTGCCGAACTGCTGGCGCTGCTGCGCAGCGGCAAGGCCTATGTGAAGATTTCGGCGGCCTATCGCATCTCGGATGTCCCGGGCCATGCCGACGCCGCGCCGATCGCGCGCGCCATCATCGACGCCAATCCCGACAACGTGGTGTGGGGCACGGACTGGCCGCATCCCGGCGGCGGCCGCCGCGATCCGCTGGCGATCGAACCCTACAGGCCGATCGACAACGGCGCCGCGCTCAACCGGCTCAAATCTTGGACCCGGGACAACAACGAGCTGCGCAAGATCCTGGTCGACAACCCCGCCCGGCTCTACCAATTCTGACATCCGCGAAAAGATAAGAAAGAAGCGACCATGAAACTCAACGACCAGATCGGCGGCATCGATCTCGACATCGTCGTCACCGGCTTTCCCGGCAAATCCGTCTGTCACGGCGGTCTGGGCTGGAGCACGGTCGTCGTGCTGCGCTCGCACGGCCGCCTCGTCGTCGTCGATACCGGTGGCTTCAGTATGCGCCATATGCTGCTCAAGCGCTTTGCCGAACGCGGCGTCGATCCGAAGCAGGTCACGGATTTGCTGCTGACGCATTCGCACCACGACCATTCGGTGAATTACCCGATGTTTCCGAATGCCCGCATCGTCATCGGCGCCCACGAACTCGACTGGTCGCTGACCGTGCCGTGGGGCGAAACGCCGGTGCCGGAATTCTACATGCGCGAGCTCAAGAACTACCCGAAGCTCTCCACCGCCAAGGAAGGCGATGAGGTGTTCCCGGGCATCAAGGCCTATCTCGCACCCGGACATACGCCCGGGTGCGTCGTCTATGTCCTCAGCACGCCGGACAAAGACGTGATCTTCGCCGGCGACGCCGCCAAGAACCGCGCCGAGCTGGTCTCCGGCGATACCGACATGACCTACGACGCCGCGGTCAGCAAAGCCTCGATCGCGAAAATCATGGAGCTGTGGCGCAAGCGGCCGGGCAGCATCATGGTGCCGGGCCACGACATGCCCATGGTGCTCGACAACGGCGTGCCGAAGTTCATCGACAAGCGCGAAGCCGCCATCCTCGCCTGGTACGGCGACGATATGGAGCAGACGACCTTGTTCAAGCTGACGGTCTGACTTTTGCTTGGTGGGATGGACTGCTTGTAAAGTCCAACCGCCGCCTGGCATGGTGACCGTGCCGGGCGTTGAAAAAGGTCAAATTGCCTTGGAAATCGTCCTTACCGAGCTCCTGAGCGCCGTTCTCCGCTGGACGCACGTCATCGCCGCCATGGCGTGGATCGGCAGCTCTTTCTACTTCATCCATCTCGACCTGAGCCTGAAGAAGCCACCGGGTGCCGACAAAGGCATCAAAGGCGAAGCCTGGCAGGTCCATGGCGGCGGCTTCTACCAGATCATCAAATTTCTGGTGCGGCCGCCATCGATGCCGGACGAGCTGACCTGGTTCAAATGGGAAGCCTATGCCACGTGGCTGTCCGGCTTCTCGCTGCTGGTCGTTGTCTATTACTTCAATGCCGAACTGTTCCTGATCGACAAGTCGGTGCTGGACATGAGCGCACCGGCGGCGGCGGGCATCGCTTTCGGCAGCCTAGCCGCGGCGTGGCTTGCCTATGAGGTCCTGTGCCGCTCGCCGCTCGGCAAGCACGAAGTGGCGCTGGCGCTGGTCGGCTTCGTCTTCCTGGTGGCGCTGACCTACGGTTTCACCCGCGTTTTCAGCGGCCGCGGCGCCTTTACGCAGATCGGCGCGCTCATCGGCACCATCATGGTCGCCAACGTCTTCGCGATTATCCAGCCCTATCAGCGCAAGACCGTAGCGGCGATGCTGGCGGGCCAGGAGCCGGACCCGGTTTGGGGCGAATACGGCAAGCAGCGTTCGGTGCACAACAACTACCTGACGTTGCCGGTCATCTTCCTGATGCTGAGCAACCACTACCCGCTGTTTTTCGGCACCAAATACAACTGGATCATCGTCGCCATCGTGTTGCTGATCGGCCCCGTGATCCGGCACTTCTATAATTCGCGCCACGAGGGCAAGCCAAGCCCGTGGTGGACCTGGTTTGTCGCGGCTTTCGGCATGATGGTGGTCGTCTGGCTGTGCAGCCTTGGGCCCCCGGTGCAGAAGAGCGGCGAATTGCCGCCGACGCCAAAATTCGCTCAGGTGCAGGAAATCGTCACGTCCCGCTGCAGCATGTGCCATGCCGCCGAGCCGGTCTGGGCCGGTTTCGGCGCGCCGCCCAAAGGCATACGGCTGGACAGCGGCGAGCAGATCGCTTTGCATGCCAGGATGATCGCCATCAACGCCGTGAAGTCGAACGCCATGCCGCCGGGGAACGTCACCGAGATCACGCCGGACGAACGCCAAATTCTGGCGTCCTGGCTCGCCGCCGGTGCTCCTGCGCAATGACCCCTATTTCGCTCGATAGCCTGAACACGGGCAGCGACGCCGACTTCACGACAGCACTCGGCGACATTTTCGAACATTCGTCCTGGGTGGCGCAGGAAGCTGCGAAAAAGCGGCCTTTCGCCAGCATCAAGGATCTGCACGACGCCATGATGGCTGTCCTACGCGCCGCGCCCGCGGCAACGCAGTTGGCGCTGGTGAAGGCGCATCCCGATCTTGCCGGCAAAGCAGCGCGCTCCGGCACCATGACCGCGGATTCCATCAGCGAACAGGGCAGTGTCGGGCTCGACCGCCTGACCGACGCCGAATATGCGCGTTTCACGCGGCTCAACGATGCCTATCAGGCGAAGTTCGGCATTCCCTTCATCGTCTGCGTGCGCCGGCACACCAAAGATTCGATCCTCAACGAGTTCGAACGCCGCCTTGCCCATGACAGCGCCAACGCGATTAACACCGCCATCGGTGAGATTGGACGCATCACCGCACTGCGGCTCGATGCACGTGTCACCGCGAAGGAGCAGCTGAAGGTGACGGGCCGCCTCTCCACGCATGTACTCGACACGCATGGCGGAGCGCCTGCCGAAGGCATTCCCATCGAGCTTTGGGAGTTGTCGCGCGACGGCGCCGACCGCCTTGTTGCGCGCACGGTCAGCAATAAAGACGGCCGCACGGATGCGCCGCTGATCGGCGGACGGCCGCTGCCGATCGGAACCTATGAACTGCGCTTCGCGACGGCCGCCTATTACAGAGCGCGCGGCGTGGCGCTGGCGGAGCCGGCCTATCTCGACGTTGTGCCGATCCGCTTTTCGATTGCCGAGCCAGAAGGCCACTATCACGTGCCGCTGGTCATGACGCCGTGGAGTTACTCCACCTACCGCGGCAGCTAGATCGCATCGCATCGTCTGCAATAAAAAACGCCGGCCGATTTCTCGGCCGGCGTCTTCTGTTTCAGAGCGATCGGCTTAGAAGGCGATCGTCGCGCCAACCAGCCAGGTGCTCTCCACGGTGGCGGTGAAGTTGCCGAAATTGCTCGGGTCGATACCGAACTTGTTGACCCAGTAACGGTAGCCGGCCCAGACCGAGTACATTCCCGGGCGGTAGCCCAAGAGCTTGCCAGCGTCGAGTTCAAGGTTCTGCTGGGCATACCATTCGATCTTGCGCGTCAGACCCTGAGCAAGAGTGCCCGGTCCATTGCAAGGCTCGCCGCAGCCCTTGGCGCCGTGAACCGTACCGAAAGCCTTGAACGTGAGGGGCAGCGGCTGGAAGGCCAAGGGCTGGACCCACAGGTATTCGAAGCCCCAAGTGGTATTGAAGCTGACGTTACCCGACGGTCCCCATCCCCGTTCATATTTTTTTTAAGCAGACGGTTCTCGAGAGTGAGATCGGCCACCACCTCCTTCAATGCGGTGGCCTCACGACGAAGATCCTTCACCTCGCCAGGCGTTGCGGCTCGCGCTGTGTCACCCGCCAAT
>CAIYTE010000135.1 GCA_903929045.1 uncultured Hyphomicrobiales bacterium | reverse complement strand
TTTCGGCGATGAAGATGATGCACGGCGCGTTCTTCTTCGCCTGCTCGAACATGTCGCGCACGCGCGAGGCGCCGACACCGACGAACATTTCGACGAAGTCGGAGCCCGAGATGGTGAAGAACGGCACGTTGGCTTCGCCGGCCACCGCACGCGCGATCAGGGTCTTGCCGGTGCCCGGAGGGCCGACGAGCAGCACGCCGCGCGGAATGCGTCCGCCGAGCCGCTGGAATTTTCCGGGATCGCGCAGGAATTCGACGATCTCATGCAGATCCTGTTTGGCCTCGTCGACGCCGGCCACGTCATCGAACGTGATGCGGCCATGCGATTCCGCGAGCAGCTTGGCCCGCGACTTGCCGAAGCCGAGCGCCTTGCCGCCGGCGCCTTGCATCTGCCGCGACAGGAAGATCCAGACGCCGATCAAAGCGATGAAGGGCAGCCACGACACGAGCAGCGACACGAACCACGGCACGTTATCCGTGAGCGGACGCGCGGTGATCGACACGCCCTTGGCGTAGAGCTTCTGCACGAGGCCCGGATCGTTGGGCGCATAGGTGTTGAAGCTGGTGCCGTTGGCGAAGGTGCCGTGAATTTCCGGACCCTGAATGACGACGTCGCGGACGCGGCCCTGATCGACCTCGCTCAGCAACTGCGAAAACGAAATGTCCTGAGAGGTGGAGCGCTGTCCCGGGTTCTGGAAGAGCGTGAAGAGCGCGAGCAGCAGGAGGACAATGATCACCCAGAGGGCGAAATTGCGCAGATTGGCGTTCATCAGGCGTCCTTACCCGCCGCGCACGACACCGCGGCCATGTGTTTTGTTCTTGTTCCGTAACCCTGTCGCAATGTAGGCACGCGCGGCCTGCATGGAAAGGCCTCGAATCTGCATATTCTAGCGCGATTTTGCCGCGCTGGCTTGGGCCTTGGACGCCCCCCGTGGCCGCTTGGTTAAGGGTCTGCGACGACCTGAGGCGGCGCGGCGCGGCGGCGCGCGTTCTACCGTGATTTTGCGCTCGGCCAGCGTCACCAGGGCACCGGCAAGACTGCGGCGAAAAGACCGTGTGCCCGTACTTTGGGCAGCCTTGAGCGCGGCAAAGAGCGCTTCCAGCTTGCCGAGTTCGACCGGACGTTCGTCGCCGGCCCGATTCAGGGCCCGGACCAGAAGCCGCAGCGCGATTTCGTCCGGCAGCCGGGCAAATCCGGCGGCGTCATACACCCCGGCGGTACCGAGACCGGTGCTGAGTTCGCCGTGCGCGCGATCGACGGCGGCCTCGATGGCAATGTCGGCGCGCTTCAGGCGCTGCGCCATTTGTGACAGGCGGCGAGCGTCGAGCCCCTCCTCCGCAAGGTGCGGCATCAGTCCGCGCAGCCGCGCGCGGGTGAAGCGCGGATCGTGGTTGGAGGGATCGGTCGCGAAGGGAATTTTCGCGGCGGTCAGCGTCGCGATCAGGCGAACTTTCGCAACCTCAAGCAGCGGACGGACGAGCGTGACGTCATTCTCGCCGGGCACCGCGGCGCTGCGCGCCATCGCGCCCAGTCCGGTGATGCCGCTGCCGCGCGACATGCGGATGAGAACCGTCTCGGCCTGATCGTCGAGCGTGTGCGCGGTGAGAATATGCGCTGCCTTCGACTTGCGCGCGGCGGCGGCGAGCAAGCGGTAGCGCGCCAGACGCGCGGCCTGCTGCAAACCCGTGGCGGGCTTCTTGCCGGTCCATTTCAGCGTGCGATGGGTGAGACCAAGCTTGTGCGCAAGCTTGGCGACATCCGCCGCTTCGCGTTTGGCTTCCGCGCGCAGACCGTGATCTACGGTGGCGACGACAAGATCGGGCTTCTTCCTGAGCGATTGCGTCCAACGCGCCGCCAGCATCATCAAGGCGATGGAGTCAGGGCCGCCCGAGACCGCGAGCAGCAATGCCGGATGGCGCTCAAGACCGGCGAACAACGTTTTCGCTTCGGCCGCAGAGATGCTGAGGTCTTTATCGGAAGGCATTCATCGGATCCGGCGGCGCCGCAACGGCGCCCGCGGGATCATACATCAGCACTTGGCTTTTTTCAGTTCCGCCGTGACGCCGCGCTTCACGCTGGCCGACGCCTTGGGAAACTTGCGGTCGACTTCCGCCAAGGTCGCGCAGGCCGCTTCTTTCTGATTGAGCGCGGCCAGCGACTGGCCGAGGCGCAGCAGCGAGTCCGGCGCCTTGCCCGACTTCTCGTATTTGGTCGACACGGCGAGGAAGGACTCCGCCGCATCGCGATAGCGCTGGCGCTGAAAGAGCGTTTCGCCGAGCCAGTACTGCGCGTCGGGCAACAGGCGGTCATTGGGATATTTGCGCGTGAAGTCGCGGAAGGACTGCTCGGCCAGCGCGTAGTCTTTGTGAAGCACATAGCCGTAGGCCATGTCGTATTCGTCTTGCGGCGAGGCGGTCGGCGGCAAGGTCGCGACCTGCTGCTGCGGTTGCTGCTGCTGGATCGGAGGATTCACGACGCGCGGTGGCTGCTGCGACATCTGTCGCACGACAGGCGGCAGAGTCGACGGATCCCCTCCGGCGTTGGCCATCGTGCCCGGCGGAATCTGCGGATTGCCCGACATGTTCTGCAGGTCCAGCGGCTGACCGGCATCGCGGCCCCCAGGCGCACCGACCGGCTGGCCGTTGTCCATCGGTTCGGGCACGGCGATCGACGCCTGGTTGCCGAGCGTGCGCGGCGCGCCGGGCGCACCCGGCTGCTGCGACGGATCGAACACGTCACCACGGCGGCCGGGATTGGTGGCCGGCGGCTGATAGGTCGGCATGTTCGGCGACTGACTCGGCCGCGCGCCAGGTTGCGGCTGCTGCTGATACTGCGGCTGCGCTGCAGCGGCACCGCCGCCCGCCTGCATCGCGCGCACCTGCTGCTCCAGCTGCTGGTTCTTGAACTGCAGCTGTTCGATGGTGCCGGTGAGCTGGCGCAGCGCATTCTCCAGGCGATCGAGGCGCACGGTGAGATCGCTCGGATCGGCTTGCGCCATCTGGCCGCCGCCCTGATTGCCGCGGCGATATTCGACCGAGGAGTCGCCTTGCGGCTGCTGTTGCTGCTGCGACTCACCGCGACTGAACAAATTATCGAGGAAGCCCGGCGACGAGCGGTCCTGCGCGCTCGCGGCGGAGACGAGCATTCCGCAGGCAAGCGCCGCCAGTACCGCGGGGCGGAGGGTGTTTTTCAAACGCGTCATGTGACCTGAAACCCGTAGCCGTCAATCGGCTCAGAGGCCTTACCATAAAGGCGGCTGCGTCGAAATTGTGACTGAGGGCCAAAAGCCCGTAAAACGAGCATGCCCGGCGCAAGGCCGGGCATGACGTATGTGTTGCAATCGAGACCGCTCAGGCGGAACGGCTCACGACGAGGCGTTGAGCACCGTGACCGCGCGGCGGTTCTGCGACCAGCACGAGATGTCGTTACACACCGCGACCGGACGTTCCTTGCCGTAGGAGATCGTACGCATGCGGCTGACCTGAATGCCGCGGGACGCGAGGTAGTCACGCACGGTCTGGGCGCGGCGGGCGCCGAGCGCGATGTTGTATTCGCGGGTACCGCGTTCGTCGGCGTGGCCTTCGACGGTGAACTGGCCGTACTGCGAGTAGGTCGTCAGCCACTGCGCCTGCTTGTCGAGCGTGGCGCGCGCCTGCGGCGTCAGATCGGTCTGATCGGTTTCGAAGAACACGCGGTCGCCGACATTGACCACGAAGTCCTGCTGGCTGCCCGGCGTCGCCATGCCGGCAGCATTCGCGTTCGCGCCGGCGCCGGCTTCGTCGGCGTTCTTGGCGCAAGCACCCATTGCGAGAGCGGCTACCAAGATTGCCGCGAGACGGATCTGCTTCACATTCATCATTCCGGTTACTCCATTGTCACGCACTGACCGGACGTAATTGACTTGCGGACGATCGACTGATCGCCGCGTTCCCCGCAGTGATAACAGCAAGTTCGTTAAGCGAACCTTCCATCAACCTTGATGGAACCTGCTGGAGGCCGGTAAACTTGTTCGGACCGTCTAAACCATTTGTCATGGTTAAGAGCAGGTGAATTATGGCGCCTGTGAGACTGCCATTTGTTTCACCGACGCCGCATCGCTGATCAAGACAGCAGCGGCGACCACGCCGGATCGGACGCCAGCGACGGCGTCGGAACCTTGAGTTCGTTCCGGCCCGTGATGTCGATCGTGTAGAGCGACGGGCCCTGCCCCGGATCGCGGAAGAACATCAGTACGCGGCCGTTGGGCGCGAAGGTCGGACCTTCATTGTGGTAGCCGCTGACCAGCAGACGTTCGCCCCCGCCGTCCGGACGCAGGATGCCGATGCCGAAGCCGCCGCCGGTCTGCGCGGTGAAAGCGATAAAGTCGCCGCGCGGCGACCACACCGGCGTCGAGTGCCGGCCTTCGCCGAACGAAATGCGCTGCGCCGGGCCGCCGTTCGCCGCCATCACATAGATCTGCTGGGTGCCGCCGCGATCGCTTTCGAAGCAGATGCTGCGGCCGTCAGGCGAATAACACGGCGCCGTGTCGATGGCCGGCGTGTCGGTCAGCCGCGTCGTCTGTTTGGAGCGTAGATCCATGACGAAGAGGTTGGCGTTGTTGCCCTGCTGCAAACTCAAAATGACGCGCTGGCCGTCCGGCGAGAAGCGCGGCGCAAACGTCATGCCGGGGAAGTTACCGACGATCTCGCGCTGGCCGGTCTCGATGTTGAGCAGATAGACGCGCGGCTCACCGCCGCCGTACGACATGTAAGTGATTTCCTGCGTCGACGGATTGAAGCGCGGCGTCAGCACCAGATCGTCGCCACGCGTCAGATAGCGCACGCCGGCGCCGTCCTGATCCATAATGGCGAGACGCTTGACGCGGCGTTCCTTCGGCCCGCTTTCGTCGATGAAGACGATGCGGCTGTCGAAATAGCCCTTCTCGCCGGTCAGCACCTGATAGATCGCGTCCGAGATGATGTGCGCGATGCGGCGCCAGTTATCCGCCGTGGTGAAATATTGTTTGCCGTCGAGTTGCTGGCCGGCGAACACGTCCCACAGCCGGAATTCCGCCTTGAGACGGCCGTCGCCCTGCTTGGTGATGCGGCCGGTGACCAGCGCCTGCGCTTTGATGACCTGCCAGTCGGCAAAGCGCGGCACCGCGTCCGAGTTGGTGATCTTCTCGGTGAAGGCGGCGGGATTGATCGGCGCAAACAAACCGCTGCGCTGAAGATTGTTGCTGATGACACCGCTGATGTTGCGCGCGATGTCGCCTTCGGCTGGCGAGCCGGGCAGAAAATCCGGCAGCGCGATCGGCATCGGCTGCGGATTACCCTGGGTGATGTCGAGCTTCAGGGCGGCGCCCGCCTGGCGCGGCGTCAGTGCGGCGAGTGCACCGGCACCCGCGCCTGCAATGAGGGCGCGGCGGTTCAGCAAGAAATGGTCATTGGTCATAATGGGCGTCTCACCGGAATATCGTGGAACATTTCTCTGGTATCGAAAGTGAAGTCGATCTCTTTCCAGATTTCGTAATTTTCGGGCCGCAGCATCGTGTAGGGCTGACCGACCATCACGGCGCGAACCGCGCTGTCGCGCATGGCGTTGTACTGCATGCCTTGACCGCTGGTCAGCACCTGCGGACCGATCTGCAACGTGCCGTCCTGCTTGAAGCGAATGCGGATGGTGATCTGGACGCTGTTGGCGTCCTGCACGCCGACCGGCGGATTCCACAGCGCCATCAAACGCGCGCGCAACGCGTCGATTTCCGATTGCGACAATTTCGCCGCCACGCCGTTTGCCGTGCCCATCGACGGCGCGTTGCTGAGTTCAGCGCCAGTCGCGGCGGCACGCGTCGGATCGCGCTTGTCGAGGAGGGCCGCGATCTTGCTCGGATCGAACTTCGGCTGCTTCTTTTCTGGCGGCTTGATCTCGGGCTTCTTCGGCGGCAGCGGCTCGGCCTTGGCTTCTTTCTTCTGATCGTCGGGCTTGGCGAGTTTCTCCGCGATGGCGTCGGGCTTCGGCTCTTCCTTCGCCGGCTTCGGCGGTTCAGGCGGCTTTGGCTCGGGCTTTGGCGGCTCGACCTTGGCTTCCTTCTTCGGCTCGGGCGGTTTCGGCTCCGGCGGCTTTTCCGCGGTCGGCGTGATTTCCTTTTTCGGATCGACCTTCGGCGCCTGCATTTCCGGCGGCGGCTTCGGCGGATCGATCTTCTCGACCAAAGGCTTGGGCTTGTCCGGCTTCGGCGCGTCCTTGACGCCCTTGGTCATTTCCGAGAACTGCTTGTCGCTGATCATATCGACCGGCAGCGCCTCGACGGGCGTCGCTTCCAGCGGCTTGCCGGTGAAGGTCACCACAGCAAACAACAACGCCGCGACATGCAGCCCTGTCGAGATTACTGAGGCGGCACGCATCTGCATCGTTATTTTTGCGAACCCTGCGCATACTCCGTGACCAGCGCCACCTTGGTGAAGCCGGCGCCGGACAGGCGGCCCATCACCTGCATCATCGTGCCGTAGTCGACTTTTTTGTCGCCGCGCACGAAGACCCGGGCATCATTACCGCCGCGCGCCTGCGCGATCGCCTGCAGCTTCGGGATCAGGTCTTCCGATTTGATCTCGCCATTCTGCAAAAAGATCTGGCCCTTGTCGCTGACCGAAATCGTCAGCGGCTCCTTGTTGTCGTTGTCGAGTGTCTTGGCCTGGCTCTGCGGCAGGTCGATCGGCACGCCGACCGTCAACAGCGGCGCCGACACCATGAAGATGATGAGCAGCACCAGCATCACGTCCACCATGGGCGTGACGTTGATGTCAGCCATCACCCGGCGGCGGTTGCCGCGGCTTCTGCGTCCTGCAGTCGGCGTTCCCGCGTTGGCGGCCATTACTCTTGCTCCTTGCGCATGATCTTTTCCGAAAACCGGTGCCCACTTTTCGGGATCATGCGCTCGTCCTTATTCTCGCTCGTCGATCTGCCGCGACAGGATGGCGGAAAATTCGTCGGCAAAGCCTTCCAGGCGCTGGGCCTGCTTGTTCACCTCACCGGCGAACTTATTGTAGAAAATGGTCGCCGGTATGGCGGCGACAAGGCCGATTGCGGTTGCAAACAGGGCTTCGGCGATGCCCGGCGCGACCACCGCCAGCGACGTGTTTTTCGACGCGGCGATCGACTGGAAGCTGGTCATGATGCCCCACACCGTGCCGAACAGGCCGACGAAGGGGCCGGCCGAACCGACCGTCGCCAGCACCAGCAGCCGGCGTTCCAGCCGCTCGATCTCACGCGCGATGGTGACCTGCATCACCTTGTCGATGCGCATCTGCAAACCGGCGAAGGATTTATGCGGGCCGTCGAAGCTGCGCTTCCACTCGCGCATCGCGGCGACGAACAAAGCCGCCATCGAATGCGCCGGCCGCGCCGCCAGCGAGCGATAGAGTTCGTCGAGGGACTCGCCCGACCAGAACGCCTGTTCGAAACGGTCCATGGCGCGATTGCTGCGGCTGTAGAGCACGATCTTGTCGATCGCGATCGCCCAGACCCAGATCGAGCAGCCCAGCAGGCCAAGCATGACCGCTTTGACGATCCAGTGCGCGTGCCAGAACAGCGTGAACAGCGAGAGATCGGCGGAAGTCATCGGGAGCACCGACTGTGCCACATCGGCAGGATTCATGGGGACATCCTCTGGGCACGTCCTTTGCGCTCGATCCGGCGCGCGGGGCCGGCTGACGGCAAATGTTTCAAAATACGCGCGCCCGGGATTCCGTACCGCGCTCGACTGAAAACCGATTGTTCCGCAAAGACCCGTCCAGAAGTCTCACCATCGGCAGACCCAACGAAATCCCTGCAAAACTTGACCAAACTAGGGCCGCCGCACGCCTTCGGACCCTCGTTTGAGCCCTCTAAACAGCGCTGATTATGGTTAAGGAAGCGTTACCGGAGGATGACCGGTGAAGTCACATCGGCCACGGCTGCGCCTTGATGAAATCGATGAAGGCGCGCAGCGGCGCCGGCACCAGACGGCGTCCGGGGTAATAGAGAAAAGGCCCGGAGAAACGCGGCCACCACGGCTCGAGCACCGGCACCAGTTTGCCGCTGTCGAAATACGGCCGCAGCCAATCCTCGAACAGCGGCACGATGCCGGTGCCCGCAACGGCCGCCTCGACCAACAGGTCGGTGGCGCCGCCGATGCGGACGATCAGCGGCCCGCTCGGCGTGACCTTCACCAGTTCGCCATCGCGCTCGAACTCCCACGCCATCGTCGCGCCGCTCGCGAACCGGCCTTGCAGGCAACTGTGCTTCAGCAGATCGCGCGGATGCTCCGGCAGGCCGTGCCGTTCGAGATAGGCTTGGGAGGCGCCGAGCGCGAAGCGCTGTGTGCGCGGGCCGATCGGCATGGCGATCATGTCCTGCTCGAGACGCTCGTCGTAACGAATGCCGGCATCGCAGCCGGCGGCAAGCAGATCGACAAAGCCATCCTCGGCGATGACTTCGAGCTTGATGCCGGGGTGGGCCGCGAGAAAGGCCGGCACGATGTGCGGCAAGACCAGCCGCGCGGCGCTGACCGGAACGTTGAGCCGCAACGTGCCCGCCGGTGTGTCGCGGAAGGTGTTCACGGCATCGAGCGCGGCTTCGACTTCGGCCATCGCCGGATCGAGACGATCAAGAAGACTCTGGCCCGCTTCCGTCAGCATCACGCTGCGCGTGGTGCGGTTGATGAGCCGGACGCCGAGTTTGGTCTCGAGCCTGCGCACCGCTTCGCTGAGCCGCGAGGCGCTGGTTGCGCTCGCACGCGAAGCCTCACGGAAGCCTTTGGCCCGCGCCACCGTCACGAAAGCATTGAGATCGTCGAGATCGGCCACTGTTCGATATTCCGTACAGTCCTGTTCAGATTGTAGCGATTATCGAAGCAACCGGCGAGGCCTATGTGGGTTTGATCATTCAAGGAGAGACCATGTCCAATGTTGAACAATCCGGAACTTTCGCGCTCGGCGACCGCAAAGTGAAACGGCTCGGCTATGGCGCCATGCAGCTGGCCGGCCCTGGCGTGTTCGGGCCGCCGAAGGACCGGCCGGCCGCCCTCGCCGTTTTGCGTGAAGCCATCGCCCAAGGCGTCGACCACATCGACACCAGCGACTTCTACGGCCCGCACGTCACCAACCAGATCATCAGGGAAGCACTGCATCCCTATCCGAAGGACCTCGTCATCGTGACGAAGGTGTCGGCGCGGCGCGGCGCCGATGGATCCTGGATCCCGGCGATGTCGCGCGAGGAGCTGACGCAGGCCGTGCATGACAACCTGCGCAACCTTGGCGTTGATGTTATCAATGTCGTGAATCTGCGCTCGATGTTCGACACGCACGGCCCGAAGGAAGGCTCGCTCGAAGCGCCGCTCACCGTGCTCGCCGACCTGCAGCGGCAGGGTCTGATCAAGCACATCGGTCTGAGCAACGTCACCGCCAAGCAGGTCGCCGACGGCAACAAGATCGCCAAGATCGTCTGCGTGCAGAACATGTACAACGTCGCGCAGCGCAGCGATGACAGCCTCATCGACGATCTGGCGAAGCAGGGAATTGCCTATGTGCCGTTCTTCCCGCTCGGCGGCTTTTCGCCGCTGCAATCGTCAACTCTGAACGATGTGGCGAAAAAGCTTGGCGCCACGCCGATGCAGGTGGCTTTGGCCTGGCTGCTCAGGCGTTCGCCGAACATCCTGCTGATCCCCGGCACCTCATCGGTCGCGCATCTGCAGGAGAATCTCGGCGCCGCCGCGCTCACGCTGCCGGACGACGCAATGACGGCGCTCAACGGCATCGCCGCCACCACGACATCGGCGCACGAACGCGGCGCTTTGTAAAGCAACGGCCACCCGCTTCGGGGAAAGCGGGCGGCCGCAGCCGGGCAGACTTCTCAAGGGGGCACGCGATGATCTGACCCAGAGTGAGGAGCGCGCCGTTTAGTTCTGCTGCGGCGGCTGCCAGCTCTGCTGCGGCGGTTGGTTGTCCGCCGGACGGTCGCGGCGTTCGTTCATGAACGCATCGAACTCGGTCTTGTCCTTGGCGAAGCGCAGGCGCTCGAGGAATTCCCGGAATTCGCGCTGCTCGTCCTCAAGACGCTTGAGCGTCTCGTTGCGATATTCGTCGAAGGCGCGGTTGCCGCTGGTCGGCGCGCCGCCCCAGAAGCCGCCGGCGTTCGAAGCGCCGCCGTTCATGCGCGAACGCATCCAGTCCATCTTGTGCTGCATGCGCTCCATTTTGTGCTGCCAGCGATCGTGACCGCCGCGAAATCCGCATCCCATTCGTCCACTCCCAATTGAGAAAGCGAGGATGCAAAGACCAAGCGGCCAGAAGACCATGAACCCGAGAACCGTCAGGGCGATCCAGGCAGGTTTGCCGAACTCATCGAGCTTCGCGGTGATTGGCATTTGTCAGCCTCGTGTGAATGTAAATAACATTTACATTAGTAAGATCGGGTCGGCCGGATGTCAACACCCTTCACATTGAGAATTTCGAGCGAGGCTTCTCAAGCCCCTTCGCGAAGCGCGTCACAGGATGAAGTGGGATGTGCCCCGGTCTTTGCCAGAGGCGGATCGCGCGACGATTCAGCGCGCGGTTTCGGAGGGCGGGTTAGCCGAAGGCGTAACCCGCCGCACCGGCGGCGATCATCTGGCGGATTACGCTTCGCTCATCCGCCCAAGCGGCCGAAATTGCGCCCCTGCCCCGTTCTGCCAATGCGCACCGATGCGCGGCAGGCTGAGCTCGATCCAGTCGGCCAAAACCCGTACCTTTTCAGCGGCTTCGCGGCCGAGCGGCGTCAGGCTGTATTCGACATGCGGCGGCACGACCTGAAAGGCGCGGCGCGACACCATGCCGTCGGCCTCCAGCCATTGCAGCGTCTGCGCCAGCATGCGCTCGCTGACGCCGCCGATGACGCGGCGCAATTCGCTGAACCGATGGGTCTTTTGCTCCAGCGCGATGAGCACCAGCACGCCCCAGCGGCTGGTCAGATGCTTCAGCACCTCGCGCGACGGGCAGTCGGCGGCGAGCAGATTGCCCCGCGCCAATTGCTCCGAGAGCGGCACGCCAACCGCCTCAAGAGGCTCAATTATTTTCGTTTTCGGGACGTTACGCATGGCCGGACTTCCCCGTTCGGCTTTCCGCGCTAGCTGAGCCGGCGGAAATGATTTCATACTAACATTTATGTATGTACTTACGAAAAGTAATCAAGGTGCCATCTCAGGGTCATCGATAACCCTGAGGAGTACGACCCCATGTCCATCGGCATCACCGGCGCCACCGGCCAGCTCGGCCGCCTGATCGTCAGCCAGCTCAAAGCCAAAATCCCCGCGTCCGACATCGTCGCGCTGGTACGCACGCCGTCGA
Organism: uncultured Hyphomicrobiales bacterium; assembly: GCA_903929045.1. Classification (GTDB taxonomy): domain Bacteria; phylum Pseudomonadota; class Alphaproteobacteria; order Rhizobiales; family Xanthobacteraceae; genus Pseudolabrys. The sequence goes on along the minus strand of CAIYTE010000135.1, from coordinate 27,318 downwards.
AGGCCGCCGATCTCGGCGTCGCCGCGCGCGAAGCCGACTACGCCAAGCCCGCGACGCTCGCGGCCGCGCTCGCCGGCATCGACACCTTGATGCTCGTGTCGTCGAGCGAGATCGGCCAGCGCGAAGCGCAACACAAGAACATCATCGAGGCCGCGAAGAAGGCGAAGGTGAAGCGCATCGTCTACACCAGCATCCTGCACGCCGACTCCTCACAGATCGATCTCGCCGCCGAACATCGCGCCACCGAAGCGTTGCTGAAAGCCTCCGGCATTCCGTTCACGATCCTGCGCAACGGCTGGTACACCGAGAACTATGCGCCCGGCATCGCCGGCGCGGTCGCGGGCGGCGCGCTCTACGGCGCGGCTGGCAATGGCAAGATTTCCGCCGCCGCGCGCGCCGACTATGCCGCCGCCGCGGTCGCCGTGCTCACGACCTCCGGCCATGACGGCAAGATCTACGAACTCGCCAGCGACACACCGTTCACGCTGAGCGACCTCGCGGCGGAAATTTCCAAGCAGACCGGCAAAAACATTCCCTACACCAATGTCGGCGTCGCCGATTACGCCAAGGGATTGGCGAGCCACGGCGTGCCCGAGGCTTTCGCTACGATGATCGCGGGCTGGGACGTGCCGATTTCGCACGGCGCGTTGTTCGACGACAGCAAGACCTTGTCGGCGCTCATCGGCCGGCCGACGACATCGCTTGCAACAAGCGTGGCAGCGGCGATCAAGTAACGCGAACGTCTTTGCTTCACCTCTCCCAATGGGAGAGGTCGGCGCGAAGCGCCGGGTGAGGGGTTACGGTTTAGATTGAGGCCCCCTCACCCCAACCCTCTCCCCGATGGGGAGAGGGAGAAGAGCGGAGATCGCTGCAAAGCCTCGGTATCCATTACGCCCTATCGGCCTGCCGATTGCTCCGGCAGGCCGAGCCCGCGCAGATAGATCAGCACCGACGCTTCGAGCAGATCTTCCGGCGGCATCGGCAAGGTGCGCCGCGCCGCGTCGCCGCGCGCGAACAAAGACGCGATGCCGTGCGTCATCGACCAGATGTGCAGCGCCACCATTAGGGCCGGCGGCCGGCCCTTCGGCGGCATTTGTGCCACCAGTTTTTCCGCCGCGCCGCGCAGCACGGCGAACGCCGCTTCGCTCGCCGCACGCAATTGCGGATCGGCGTCGATCGACACGCCGGCTTCGAACATCGCGGAATAATAAGACGGCTCGCGTTTGGCGAAATCGAGATAGCTTTTGCCGAGCCGGTCGAAGGCCACCATCAGGCCGGGCTTGCCGTCGTCCCAGGCTTTGGTGAGCGCGAGAGTGAACTGCTCGAAGCCGCGCCGCGCCACATCGGCGATGAGTTCGTCGCGGTCGCGAAAATGGCGATAGGGCGCGGCCGGGCTGACGCCGGCCCAGCGCGCCGCGTCGGCAAAGGTGAAACCGGCAGGCCCCTTCTCGGCGATGAGCGCCAAGGCCGCGCGCACCAGCGCCTCCTTGAGGTCGCCATGGTGATAGCCGCGCGGGCCGTCGCCTTTACCCCATTTCATAAGCAGCCCTTCGTCATGTAAAAGGCCTTTACATGAGTCCGGCGCGGGCGTCGATGGCGGGCGCGTGACGGACTTAACGAAACACGGGGGCATCCATGACGAGCACGACGGCCAACACGATCGCAATCCTGCTGGCGCGGTTGATATTCGGCGCCGTCTTTCTGATGGCCTGCACGTTCAAGTTCATCGGCATGCAGAGCACGGCGGACTACATCGCGGCGGCGGGCTTTCCGCTGCCGATGGCACTGGCCTGGATCGCCGCGGTGTTCGAACTGGCGCTGGTGATCGGCTTCTTCACCGGCGCGTTCTACCGATACGCATCGGCGCTGGCCGCCCTCTACGTGCTGTTTCTCGGCATCGCTTTCCACGGCCCGTCGCACTGGGCCGGCAATCAGGCCGAATTCGGCTTCTTCGTCGATCACTTCTGCTTCTTCGCCGGCCTGCTCTACGCCGCCGTGTTCGGCCCGGGCGAGAAACTCGTCTGGCGCATACCGCGCGCGAACTAGCGCTTCACGCTGCCGGACTGTAGCGCAGCGTGCCGGCGCGGCGCGTCGGCTTGCCGGTGTCGCTGGTGTGATTGATGCCGTCCATCACCGGCACCTCGAGAAAATCGAACGGGCTCACCCCGTCGAGGCACGCGACGTTGACGGCGTAGAGGTTCTGGTCCGAGCGGCGCTGATGATGCGTGTAGATGCCGCAGCGCGAACAGAAGAAGTGCTTCGCCGTGCCGGTGTGGAAGCGGTAGGTCGTCAGCGCGTCTTCGCCCCGCTCAAACGTGATGCCGCCCATCTCCGCCATGACGACGACGGCGCCGCGCATCCGGCAATACGAACAGGTGCAGCGGCGGATCGTGTCGAAGCCGTCGCTCAGCGCGACTTCGAAACGCACCGCGCCGCAGCGGCACTGGCCGCCGAGAATTTTCTTGTTGCTTGCCATCTTGTCTCCCGTCAGCGCCGCGCTTCGAGCGGCAGCGTGTCGAACAGAGTCGGCCCGCCGGGCTGCGCGCCTTCGATCGACAGCAGTTTGAGTTTCGTCACGACGCCGCCAGCGGCCGAGAAGCCGCCGGGCTTGCCGTTCGCCGCCAGTACGCGGTGACACGGCATCACCAGCGGACACGGATTTTCGCCGAGCGCCTGGCCGACATCGCGCGCCAGCAATTTGTCGCCGAGCTGTGTCGCGATCTCGCCATAGGTGATGGTCTGCCCCGGCGGCACCTGCCGCGTGATGGCGTAGACCTTGCCGTTGAACTCCGGCGTGCGGGTATTGTCGATGGCGATGTGGGTCAGATCGCGCGGCTCGCCCTTCAGCAGCGCCGTGATGCCGTCGATGGCGTCCTTCACGGGCGCCGGCGGCGCGGCTTCGACGGCGGAGGGATAACGCTGCTGCACGCGGGCGCGCGTCGAGGCTTCATCTTTCTTCGGCAACTGCACGCCGGTGAGCCCGCGCGCATTCCAGACAATGCCGCACGGGCCAATGGTCGTGTCGAAGAGGGCGAAGTTCGAGTCGGGCATGGACCCAATATAGGGAGCGGCGTCAGCCGGCTCCACCCGAATCCTGATCGGCTTTCATGGCGACACGCAGCGCCTTCGGGATCGGCCTGGCGCGGCCGCCGGAGACGAAGGCGACCTGCACATGCGCCTCGATAATGAGATCCTCGCCGCGCGTGACGCGCTGGTGCAAGGTGATGGACGCGCCCTTCACTTCCTCCGGCGTCGTCGTGATGGTGAGCACATCATCCATATGCGACGGCTTGCGGAAGGCGATCTCCATGTGGCGCACGACGAAGGCGAAACCCGGCGCTTCCGCCGCGGCCTCCTCGAACAAAGCGCGGTGATCGTTGCCGAGCAGACGCAGGTAGTTCGTCCGCCCGCGCTCCATGAAGCGCAGATAACTGGCGTGATAGACAATGCCGGAAAAATCCGTGTCCTCGTAATAGACGCGGACGTCGAGGACGTGTTTGCCGTCGGCGATGGCGCCATCGAGGGAGTTCATATCGGAGCCTTTATCGACATACTCTGTCCGCTTTTAATCGGTCGGCGTACGCAAAGGGAGCGAAAGTGCACGCGCAACCGCGCTGATTTGCAGCATTTCGGATCCGGATACGGCGGCGGATTAAGTGTAATGGGTTGTGGTGGTGGCTTCTTGTAGCCAGCGGCGACACTGCGACCATCCCGCGTCATGTGAAACCCACAATCCCAGCTTGGCGCACCACTATTCAGCGCGCATCCAATGAATGCAAAAAATACAATCGACGACGATCCTATTTCTGCGGTGCGAACAATAGTCACAATCGCTCCAGATTTCTCCTCGGTCACCGTCCAGACACGATCAGTCCGCTCAGTGAACAAGTCGCCACTACGCTTTGCATCCATTCTCACAATGTATCGATAATTCGCGTCAGATAAGCCTGTACGCATGACCGTACATTGCCGCGTTTTGTCCAAGCCAAAATAGTCCGGGAACAAGTCATCGCGCGCAACACGGTACTGCCCCTCTATCAACGGATCGTTTCTACCCCTGTTACACACATCTCCGCGGGCAATCATCCAAGTCGAAAAGAAATCACCGTAGTGCTGAAACAATCGTTCAACGCGATATCGCTCTATGAAACCCGGTTCATTACTGTGCACTAGGAATGTGTAGGGTTCGGAAATGCTAACTTTGGCACTAGCATTGGCCCTTTCGATCTCCAAAGCTTCGACCGTGGCACGCCAGTAGGTGAAGCCGAATAATCCAAGGCCTGCGCCGTAAAATAGTCCTGGAAGCAATAGCCAGGCTCGCGGAATGTCGTTCCCCGCCGCTACAAGAGCCAGATGGATCATCATGATGTGGACTACGGCGGAAATCCAAAAGGGACCCAAGAAAAACATCATAGCTATCCCCGTTGCCGGGATGAGCTGCAGCACGAATATGACAACGACGATCGCTATGTAGACTAGAACGATCTTCAGGCCACTTTTCATCTTACGAGCCCTAGAGCCGGAGCGTTGTCGAGGTAACTATGTCCGCATGCCTATGCAACTCACATGGTTCGTTCAGAGAACTGTCGCGTGTGGCAAGACTTACAGCGCCAGCGGCAACACATGATCCCGCGTCAGCGGCGCGTAGTCGAGCGCCGGCAGCGCGCGCGGATCGACCCAGACCATTTCCTCGATCTCGGCCTTCGGTGCGATCGCGCCTTCGACATCGACGGCATAGACCGCGGCACGGACGCGAAAGCCCGGCTCATTGGCCGCGACGCTTTCAAATTCGCCGAGCGCGCGGACGCTGTCACCGGTGACGCGGCAACCCAGTTCCTCGACGATCTCGCGTGACAACGCCGCGACGTCGCTCTCGCCGGCGTCGCGTTTGCCGCCGGGCTGCATGAAGGCCGAGGTGCCGCGCTTGCGCACCAGCAGGACGCGGCCGCCTTCGTCGCGGATGAGCGCAGCGACGACCTTGATGACGCGCTCGCTCATACGTTCACAGTCCGCTTGTCGATGAACTGCAACGCCATCTCCAGGAAAATCCGCACCAGCGCCAGATGCGCGAGGGCAAAGAGGAACGGCGGCAGCAGAGAAATAGAGTAGTGCGAGATCAGGCCTTGCGAATAGACCTGGCTGGTCGAGACCAGGATCATCACATACTGCGCCAGCTGCAACACGGTGGCGACGAGGTACACATACCAGATGGCATGCAGCGCGCAGCGCGTGAAAACCGGGCGCAGCGATAAAAACTCAATCAGGATTTTCATATCGCCTCCTTGGTTCGAACGAATCCTAGGCGTCGTCGTCGCTTGCAAACAATCCGAACTGGCTGGCATCGCGATGCGGCTCGGCGAGGCCGAGATGCTTGAACGCGGCGGACGTGAGCAGCCGCCCGCGCGGCGTGCGCTGCAGGAAGCCCTTCTGGATCAGATAGGGCTCGATGATGTCCTCGATGGCGTCGCGCGGCTCGGAGAGGCCGGCGGCAATCGTCTCGACGCCGACTGGCCCGCCGCCGTAATTCGTGGCGATGGTCGAGAGATAACGGCGGTCCATGGCGTCGAGGCCGGCGGCATCGACTTCCAGCGCCTGCAACGCCTTGTCGGCGATGCGGCGGTCGACCGCCTTGTCGCCGTCCACGTGGGCGAAGTCCCGCACGCGGCGCAGCAGGCGACCGGCAATGCGCGGCGTGCCGCGGGCGCGGCGCGCGATCTCGTTGGCGCCGTCCGGCGTCATGCCGATGCCGAGCACGCGCGCGCCGCGGCTGACGATGAGCTCGAGCTCCTCGACGGTGTAGAAATTGAGCCGCACCGGAATGCCGAAGCGGTCGCGCAGCGGATTGGTCAGCAGCCCCGCGCGCGTCGTCGCGCCAACGAGCGTGAACGGCGGCAGATCGATCTTCACCGAGCGCGCGGCCGGCCCCTCGCCGATGATGAGATCGAGCTGGAAGTCCTCCATCGCCGGATAAAGAATTTCCTCGACCTGCGGGCTGAGGCGATGGATTTCGTCGATGAACAGAACGTCGCGCGCTTCGAGATTGGTCAGCAGCGCCGCGAGATCGCCGGCCTTGGCGATGACGGGGCCCGAGGTGGCGCGGAAGTTGACGCCAAGCTCGCGCGACACGATCTGCGCCAGCGTCGTCTTGCCGAGGCCCGGCGGGCCGACGAACAGCACGTGGTCGAGCGCTTCCTGCCGCGACCGCGCGGCCTCAATGAAGACGCTCAGATTCGCGCGCGCCTTCTCCTGGCCGATGAACTCGGACAGCTTCTGCGGACGCAAACTGGCGTCGACGTCGTCGTCGCGTTTTTCGGCGTTCACGAGGCGCGCGGTCACGTCATCCCCCGGCGATACTTATTCGGCAGCAATTCACCGATGGTCGTCACCGTCGGGCCGTTCTTGCCGTCCGGCACGATGACGCGCGCTTTCGGATCGTAATCATGGATCAGTTCGCGGCAGGTGCCGCACGGGCTCACCACGGCAACCTCGCCCTTCTCGCCGGGCTTGGGATGCCGCACGGCGACGATGGTCTCGATGCCCTTGTCGCCCTTGTCGGTGAGCGCGGTGCCGATGGCGATCGCCTCCGCACAGATGGCGCCGCGGCCCACGTAAGCATCGAGATTGACGCCGGTAATCAACCGGCCGTCGCGCGTGCGCATGGCCGCGCCGACCTCCTGCCAGTCGTTGCGGTAGCGCGACTTGATGGCTTTCGTGGCGGCGTCGATCAATTCTTTATCCTGGTCGGTCAGCTTGGTCATCGGATTTCCACTCACTCGCACTCTTCGTTCATCTGGATCCCGGATAACCGCTGCGCGGTTTCCGGGATGACGTCGCTGCGCTTGTCATTTAGCCAACTCTTTCAAACCCTGCCGGATCAGCGTCGCGACATCGGCATCGTCGCCCGCCGTCCGCGCGGCGGCGGCAATCGCGGCGGCGGCCTGCGGCTGGCCATAGCCGAGATTGACCAAAGCCGACACCGCATCCATCACCGGCCGCGGCGCGCGCTTGTCGTCAACCGCACCGGCCAGATGCACCGCACCCGGATCGATATCGGCAAAGGCCGGCACCTTGTCCTTCAACTCGGTGACAATCCGTTCGGCCACCTTGGCGCCGACGCCGGGCGACCGCGACACCGACGCCTTGTCACGCATCGCAATCGCCGTGCCGAGTTCCGACAGCGTCAGCGTGCTGAGCACCGAGAGCGCCACCTTGGCGCCGACGCCTTGCACCGTCTGTAACAGCCGGAACCACTCCCGCTCGGCGTCGCTGGCGAAGCCGAAGAGCTTGATCTGGTCCTCGCGGACGTAAGTTTCAATCGACAAGGTTGCCGGATCCCCGGCATGCGGCAGATGGCCGAGCGTGCGCGCCGAACAATGCACCTGATAGCCGACGCCGTTGACGTCGAGGATCAGAAAGTCGGTGCCGAACGAGTCGACGATGCCTTTCAGCTTTCCGATCATCGCCCAACAGCCTTCAACTGGACCTTCACCTTCATGACGACACTGCCGCGATGATGCGCGTGACAGATGGCGATGGCTAGCGCATCGGCGGCATCCTCGCTCTGCGGGTCGGCCTTGGGCAGCAGCACGCCGATCATCATCCGGATCTGCGCCTTCTCGCCGTGGCCGGCGCCGACCACGGTCTTCTTCACCTGGTTCGGCGCGTATTCGGCGACCGAGAGACCGGCGCGCGCCGGCACCAGCATGGCGATGCCGCGCGCCTGGCCGAGTTTCAGCGTCGCGGCGCCGTTGACGTTGACGAAGGTGTTTTCGACCGCGGCTTCCTGCGGCGTGTATTGCGCGATTACAGCGGTGAGCCCGTCATGGATCAGCACCAGACGCTCGCTCAGCGGCAGGCGCTCGCTGGTTTCCACCGAGCCGCAGGCGACGTGGATCAGCCGGTTGCCGTCGGACTCGATCAGGCCCCAGCCGGTGCGGCGGAGGCCCGGGTCGATACCGAGAATGCGAATCGGCTGACGGGACATGGCCCGTTGATAACCCCGCAGAAGTCGTCCGCCTAGAGAACCATTGCGCGGGATGAAAATACGCGGCGTTTTCTGGAGAAACGCGCATGACGGCCATGCTCCGTTACAACCGGTATGAACCGGGAAATGGCTGGGAAACGGCGACGCGCTTGCTCTAGGATCACCGCGCCATGCCGGGTTCGACTTCTTCCCCCAAGCGCGCCAAGCGCCGGGCCGTCATCATTGGCGGCTCGATGTCAGGATTGTTTTCGGCCGCGTTCCTCCGGCAGATCGGATGGGAGGTCGATGTCTATGAAAAGTCGTCGGTCGAACTCGTCGGCCGCGGCGCCGGAATCACAACGCATCCCGAGTTGATCGAGTCGTTGATTGCCTGTGGCGCCGGGATCGAAAACCTCGGCGTCGAAGTCCCCAAGCGCATCGAGCTCGACCGCGACGGCAACGTCACCGGCGAGCGACCGCTCAGGCAGATTCTCACGTCGTGGGACCGGCTGCAAAGGCTGCTGCGCGAAACCATCGACGGCGCGCATTATCACCTCGGCCATGGCTTCGAGCGCGTCGACCAGGACGAGCGCGGCGTGCGCGTTGAGTTCGCCAACGGCACGGTCGAACTCGCGGATATTCTCGTCGGGGGCGACGGCATCCGCTCATCCGTGCGCGGTCACGTCGCGCCGGAACTACAGCCGAACTATGCCGGCTATTACATCTGGCGCGGCGCGCCGAACGAAGCCGACCTTTCACCGAAGACGTTGAAAGAGATTTTTCCCTACTTCGTCTTCTACCTGCCGCCCCGGCAGGAAATCATCACCTACCCGATCGCCGGGTTCGACAACGATTTGCGGCCGGGCCACCGCCGCTACAACTTCATCTGGTACCGCGTCGCCGACGCGCAAACGATGAAAGACATGAATGTCGACGAACGGGGCGTGCAGCACGAATTTTCCGTGCCGCCGCCGCTCATCCGCCGCGACCTCATCGAACAGATGCATTCCGACGCCCGCGACGTCATGCCGGAGGTGATGCTCGATTGCGTGATGACGATGAAGCAGCCCTTTGTCACGCCGATCTACGATTTCACCGCGCCGAAAATCACCTTCGGCCGCGTCGCCATGGTCGGCGACGCTGCGGCCAACGCCCGGCCGCACATGGGATTCGGCGTCGCCAAGGCCGGCAATGACGCGCAGGCTCTGGCGCGCGCGTTGCGCGATCACGATGACGTCGACACCGCACTAAAGGCTTACAATGCCGAACGTCAGCCGGTCGGCAATACCATCGTCAACCACAGCCGCAAGCTGGGCACGCATATGGGCGTCAATATCAAGACGGAAGAAGACCGCCGCATGCACGACCTTCTCAATACCGAAGGCGCGATGATGGACTGGATCGCCGTGCCAAACTTCCTCGACGCCTATAAATGAGCGCGCTCCCCAAACCGGACTATGCGCGCAACATGCGCATCGTCGGCCACACCGATCAGGGCCGCCGCCCCGACGCCGTGCAGGTGATGGTCGAGCGCGGCTTCGCCTATGTCGGGCACATGTTCTCCAAGGGCTTTTCGATCATCGACGTTCGCGATCCGAAAAATCCCCGTGCGATTGAATACATCGCGGCTCCGGCGAACACCTGGAATATCCATCTTCAGGTGCATGGCGACCTGCTGCTCGTTATCAACGCTAAGGACATGTTCGCGGCGGAGGAATTCGCCGACGAGCGTGCCTATTATAGCGGCGCACTGGGCAAGACCGTCGGCACGGCGGAAGCCAAGCGCACGCGCGACTGGACCGCGGGAATGTCGGTCTACGACATATCGGCGCCGGGCAAGCCACGCCGCATCGGCTTTATGCCGGTCGATGGCGGCGGCATCCATCGCATCTGGTACACCGGCGGACGATGGGCCTATGCGTCGGTCCTGCTCGATGGCTTTACCGACTACATCTTCATGACCATCGATATGAGCGATCCGTTCAAACCGCAGGAAGCGGGACGCTGGTGGATCCCCGGCATGAATCTCGCCGCTGGCGAGACGCCGTCATGGCAGCCATCGCGGCGTTATGGCCTGCACCATCCGATCATTCACGGCGATACAGCCTATGCCGCATGGCGCGACGCCGGCATGGTCGTTCTCGATGTCGCCGACCGTGCGCGGCCAAAACTCATCGCACACAAAAACTGGTCGCCGCCGTTCGGTGGCGGCACGCATAATTGCCTGCCCCTGCCCGACCGCGATCTTCTCGTGGTGCTCGACGAAGCCGTGCTCGATCATCAGGAAGACGGCCTGAAGTTGATCTGGCTGTTCGACAACCGCGCGCCTTCCGATCCTGTGAGCATTTCAACCTGCCCCACGCCCGGCGAAGCCGACTACACATCCAAGGGCGGGCACTTCGGGCCACACAACATTCATGAGAACCGGCCCGGCAGCTTCGTCAGTTCGAGCCTCATCTTCGCGACGTATCAGAACGCCGGTATCCGGGCGTTCGACATCGCCAACCAGTTCGCGCCGAAGGAAGTCGGCTGCTTGGTGCCGCCGCAGCCGGCGACGCTCGCCGATACGCGGCCCAACCGGGCGCGCGTTATCCAATCGGCCGATATATTTGTCGACTCGACCGGATTGATCTACGCCACCGATTACAACGCAGGCCTCTTCATCGTCGAATTCAACGGCTGAGCTTCAAAAAGCATGACACCCGGTCTCGGCCACGCGCTTTGCGCCATGCTCTTCTTCGGCCTCGGCGATTTCTTCATCAAACGTTCGGCGGCCACCGGAAGTCACGCCCGGCATTACGTGATGATGCAGGCCTGGGTGTTCTGCCCGGCGATGACGCTCTACGCGCTGGCGACCGGCACGCTCGTGCTCGGCTGGGGCGCGCTGTGGGGCTGCGCCGCCGGCATCGCCTCTTATGTCGCCTTCTACAACTTCGGCCGCAGCCTGCAGGGCGGCGCGGTCAGCACCATGGCGCCGATCTTCCGCATGAACTTCACCGTTGCCGTCGTGCTGGCGGTGCTGCTGCTCGGTGAAACGCTCAGCGCCGCCAAGCTCGCCGCATTGGCCTGTACCTTCGGCGCGGTGTGGCTGCTGCTTGCCGAACCGGCCGCCACCCGCGGCACAGTGGACTGGAAATCGCTGACCTATGTGCTGATCGCAACACTCGGCATGGGACTGGCGAACTTCTTCTACAAGATGGGCCTGCTGCACAGCGCGACGCCGGAAACCATCATGACGGCGCAGGCCTGGCTGTTCTGCCCGCTGGCGACGTTGCTGGTCTGGATCAACGATCGCAATTTGAAGACGCCGGCCAGTGCGTGGCCTTACGCCGCCGGCACCGGTGTCTGCCTCCTGTTCGGCTTCGTCATTCTGCTGCACGGCCTGGCCATCGGCGCGGCCAGCGTGCTGGTGCCGGTCGCGCAGATGGGCTTCGTGTTCACGGCGCTCGCCGGCGCACTGCTGTTCAAGGAAGCGTTGACGATGCGCAAGCGCGTCGGGCTTGTCGTTGCCGTCGCCGCGCTCGCGCTGTTCGCCGTCGCCTGAGCGTCAGAGCAACGTGCCGTGCAGGATCACCAGCGCGACGGTGAAATAGATCACCAGTCCCGACACATCGACCAGCGTCGCCACGAACGGAGCGGACGCACTCGCGGGATCGAAGCCGACCCGCTTGAGAATGAACGGCAGCATCGAGCCGGCCATCGAGCCGAAGGTCACGATACCGATGAGCGCGGCGGCGACGGTGAGCGCGACGAGCTGCCAGTACGGGCCGTAATCGTACAGGCCCGACATCTGCCAGATCGTGATGCGCCCCATACCGATCAGGCCGAGAATGGCGCCGAGCACGATGCCGGTCGGCAGTTCGCGGATGGCGACGCGCCACCAGTCGCTGAGGCGCAATTCCTGCAGAGCCAGAGAGCGGATCAAGAGCGACGTCGCCTGCGATCCGGAATTGCCGCCCGACGACATGATGAGCGGGATGAACAAGGTCAGCACCAGCGCCTTCTCGAGTTCGGCCTGGAACGACTGCATGGCGCTCGCCGTCAGCATTTCGCTGAGAAACAGCACGCAGAGCCAGCCGGCGCGCTTGCGCAGCATCTCGCCGAAGCTGATTTCCATGTAGGGCTTCTCGATCGCTTCCATGCCGCCGAACTTCTGCACGTCCTCGCTGCCTTCCTGCAGGATGGCGTCGATGGCGTCGTCGACCGTGACGATGCCGAGCACGTGGCCGAAATGATCGACCACCGGCACGGCGAGCAGATCGTATTTGCGGAACAGGCGGCCGACCTCTTCGCGGTCGGTCTGCGGCGTCACGGTGATGGGCTTGGTGTCGCGCGCCGCCGACAGGATCGGCGCCGCCGGATCGGCCGACAGCAGCCGGCGCAGCGACACCATCTGCACCAGACGCTTGCTCGCGGCTTCAAGCACATAGATGGCGTAGACGGTCTCGCGCGTGCGCTCGACATGGCGGATGTGCTCCATGGTCTGCGCCACGGTGTAGCTCGCGGGCACGCTGACGAACTCGGTCGTCATCAGCGAACCGGCAGTGGCTTCCGGATAGACCAGCAGGCGCTCGATGGCGGCCCGCGCCTCGTTGTCGAGCACCGCGGTGACCACCGGCCGCACGTCGTCCGGCAGCAGCCGCACGATATCGGCGGCGCGGTCGGTCGACATGGCATTGAGCAGCGCCGCGGCATGCGGCGGCGGCAATGAGGCGATGATCTCGGGGGCGTCGACGAATTCCGGCTGGTCGAGGATCTCGACCGCGCGCTCGACCGGCAGCGCCGACAGAACCTGCGCCGCCTGGGCGACCTCAAGGTGAACAAGGGTTTCGACGTTGTCGGCGACGTGCTGACTGAGCATCGCCTGCGCCAAGGCGGCGGGGGCGATCTCGAGATTCTGGATGCTGACGTTTTCTTCCATGGTGCACACCTTGTACGGCCGGCCGCGGGCGGCGGGCCGAGGTGTGCCGAACGCGAGACGCGATCAGCTCCTGGCCGCCGTCACGGGCGGACGTCTGCTACTAGGGCCATCGTTTGGCATGGGTCTCGAACGGTTATGAAAACGCCGCGGAACGGCGTCGCGTCCCAATGGACCACACGTGCAGGAGCGTCAAGGCCCGCCGCGTCATTTCGGCGTAAATTAAACGAACGCGCGGGCGCTTACGCGCTCATCTTGGCGACGAGCGAATCCGACATCTCGAAATTGGCGTAGACGTTCTGCACGTCGTCGCTGTCGTCGAGCGCTTCGATCAGCTTGATGATCTTTTCGCCGGCCTCGTCGTCGACCGCCACCGTGTTCTGCGGCTTCCACACCATGCCCGACTTGCGCGGCTCGCCGAACTTGGCTTCGAGCGCCTTGGTGACTTCATGCAAATTGCCGGTCTGGGTGACGATCTGATGACCGTTGTCATCGGAGACGACATCGTCGGCCCCGGCCTCGATCGCCGCGTCGAGCATGGCATCGGCGCTGGCCTTGGCGGCATCGTATTCGACCACGCCGACATGATCGAACATGAAGGCGACGGACCCGGTGGTGCCGAGATTGCCGCCGGCCTTGGTGAAGATCGAACGGACTTCGCCGGCGGTGCGGTTGTTGTTGTCGGTCAGGGCCTCGACAATGACGGCGACGCCGCCGGGCGCGTAGCCCTCATAACGGATCTCGTCATAGCTCTCCTGATCGGAACCCGACGCCTTCTTGATGGCGCGCTCGATGTTGTCCTTCGGCATGTTTTCGGCGCGAGCCTCGATGATGGCGAGGCGCAGGCGCGGATTGAAGGCCGGGTCCGGCAGGCCGAGCTTGGCCGCCACCGTGATTTCGCGCGCCAGCTTGCCGAACACCTTGGAGCGGACTTTGTCCTGCTTGCCCTTGCGGTGCATGATGTTTTTGAATTGGGAATGACCAGCCATGGCGCGCTCTGTGAGAGTGAGTTGAAACCGGCGGGTTTATAGGCCGGACAGCGGGGAAAATAAATCCCGGTCATTCCGGGCGTGCGACAGCACGAACCCGGAATCCAGGGCTTAAATAAAGAACGATAAATCGGCTCTGGATTCCGGGTTCGCGCCGAACGGCGCGCCCCGGAATGACTAAGCCGCCGCGACCGCGACGTTGCGCAGCAGCGTGTCGATCTGCTCGCCGATCATGCCGACATTGCGGTGCACGCGCGCCTTGTAGCGGCGGACGGCGTCGCGATCGACCATGAACAGCTCCTTCTCCGGATAGGAGCGGCCAAAAATATCGAGCAGCAGGCTGCGGAACCGGCCCGAGGCGACGCCGGGCTGATGGCCCGACTCCTGGTACGAGACATAGTCGGCCGAGGTCAGCGCGCACAGCAGCGGCGCGAGGCGCTCCGAATGCACTTCTCGATGGCTCTGGATGATGTTGATGATGCGGTCGAGCGGCAGTTCGACGCCGGTCTCCGGCCCGATGGACAGCGGCGCGGTCTCGAACGGGCGGCTCAGCGAGAACTGATCGACGACCCAGTCGCCGAGATGCACGACGTTGCTGCGGCCGCGGCCGTACATCAGCACGTCGTCTTCCGAGCGCGCATACCAGGTGTCGAGGCGCTCGATGACACGCTCGACCGCGATGCGCGGCAGCAATTCCCGATACTGCGTGCCGAAGATGCCGATCGACGACTTGCCGCGCCCGATCAGTTCGAGCACCTCGCCATTGAGCAGCGGCTGGAACAGACTGCTGCCGGTACCGAGCACGACCAGATCGTATTGGTGACGCGCTTCCTGCAAGGTCTTGAGCGTGAGGTGGTGCACCTCCGCCTCGCCCGGCAGCAGCGCATTGATCATCTGCACGCCGAGACGTTCGCCGAACGTATCCTCGTCGCTGAACGACAGCACGGCGACGCTGCACGACGACACCGGCGTCAGGCGGTCGGTCGGCGTCAGCCGCATCATCATTTCGTTCGGGCCGACCGGCGTCGTGCATTCGATGCGGAAGCCGTAGCGGTCGAACAGCAGCGCCAGGTCATAGAAGCTCAGATGATTGGCAAAGCCGGTGCGGCGGCCGCCCAGATCGGTAGCGCAATAGCTCAGCACGATGTCCTGCTTGGCGAAGCGCAGATGCGTGAAAAGATTATCGACGTCGGCAACCTGCTCAAGCGCGCCGAGCATGACGATGATGTCGCTTACTGCCGCTTCGTTGGTGGGGAATTCGCCGGCGAAGTCGCCCGCAGCCATATAAGTGCTGCCGTGCGGCAGCAGGCGCTCAAGACCGGGCGCGGTGCTCAGATCGAGCACCCGCGAGCCGGAGGGAATGAATTGCGCCGCGATTTCCGCGCGCGTGTTGGTCTGCGGCAGCGCGAGCGGCTGAATGTCTTGGGTAACAAAGTCTGGCGTGGTGTCGAGGAGACGAAGTGCGAGTGCGTTCATGTTTGCGCCTGGGTCTCAGACAGCCGTACCCAGCACAAAGCGGCGAATCACCGTGACCTTCCCGCCGCGATGGTGGTCGCCGCCCGGTCAACAAATGGTTAATTTGCGTTAACGCCAGAAGTCCGGCGTGGATTGCGAGAGAATGCCGCCGAGCCGCACGGCGCCGACTTTCTTCGCCAGCCCGGTCTTGTCGTCGGTCTCGATGGCGACACCACTCAAGGTCGCCGGGCCAGCCGCGGCTTCGAATTTCGAGCCCGGAAGTTTGCGCGTGAAGCGGTTGAGCGGCTCGTCCTTGTTCATGCCGATGACGGAATTGTAGTCGCCTGTCATGCCGGCGTCGGTCATGAACGCCGTGCCGCCCGGCATGATACGGTGATCGGACGTCGGCACATGGGTATGCGTGCCGACGACGAGGCTGGCGCGGCTGTCGCAGAAATAACCCATCGCCTGCTTCTCGCTGCTCGCCTCGCAATGCACGTCGACGATGACGGCATCGGCGCCAGTGCGCAGCGGACAGGCGGCGATCTCGCGTTCGACGGCAGCGAACGGATCGTCCATCGCGTCCATGAAGACGCGGCCCATGACGTTGATGATCAGCGCGTGCTTGCCGTTCTTGGTTTCGACCAAAGCCGCGCCGCGGCCCGGCGTGCCCTTCGGATAATTCGCCGGGCGCACCAGACGTGGCGCGCGCTCGATGAACACCAGAGCTTCGCGCTGATCGAAGGCGTGATTGCCGAGCGTGATGGCGTCGGCGCCGGCCTCGATCAGTTCGTTATAGATAACTTCGGTGATGCCAAAACCGCCGGCGGCGTTCTCGCCGTTGATGACGACGAGGTCGAGCTTCCAGTCCTTGACCAGGCCCGGCAATCGCTCGTTGACGACAGCGCGGCCGCTGCGCCCGAGAATGTCGCCGATGAAGAGAATGCGCATCCGAACTCTATCTTACAGGGCGCGTCAGGCGCGCCGGAAATCGATCACTTCGCGTTCCGTTAGCACGAGATCGAGCCGCTCGTCGCGTTCCGTGGCAGGAATCCGCGCGGTTTCCTGTGAAGCAAAGGCGATGCCGATGGCGAGGACCGGCTTCAGAGCGCGCAACTTGTGCAAGGTCATATCGTAATACCCGGCGCCATAGCCGATGCGCTGGCCGGCGCGGTCGAAGGCGGCGAGCGGTACGATGACGATATCGGGCGCGACTTCCGGCGCATCCGCCGTCGGTTCGCGGATACCCCATTGCCCCGACGCCAGTGCCCCGCCGAAATCCCAGGCGCGCATGATCAGCGGATGGCCGCGCCCGGCGATGCAGGGCAGCGCCAGGCCGGCGCCCGCTTCGGCAAATTTGCGCAGCAGCGGCAGCGGATTGATTTCGCTTTTCATCGGCGAAAAGCCGGACACGATCACGCCCGGCGTCACGGCCAGCGGCAGGGGGCGCTTCGCAATCGCTTCGGCCGCGATCTGGCGCAGGCTCGGCGGCAGCGCGTCGCGCAACGTCAGCGCGGCGGTGCGGAGTTCATTCTTGCGATTTTGGGTGGCGGATGGGTCTGGCATGTCATCAAACTGAGTGCGGAGCCGCGATGGCCGTCAGAGCGTGATCCCGGGAACCTACATAAGTAGGTGGGCGCCATATGACCGAGCCCACGAGCCCGGCCAGGGACAGCTCCCGAGGAGATCGTAAGGCCCCGGGGAATGTTGCCCTGTCGCACCTCACAGCCCCGCAAGGCCAATGTAGTGCTTGTGAGAGGCTGGCGCCAGCGGCGCCAAACCGTTGTTCGTCCGTAATACCGGACAGTTAATCGCGTAAGCCCGTACCGGTTCCGACCACCATCATGCTCGCGGTAATCAGCGCGACCTGTTTCGAGGCGCCACCGGTCTCCGCAAAGACCTCACCAAGCGTCACAACCAGACTTTTGCCGTTGCGCACGACCCGGCCGACCGCGCGCAGCCGGTCGCCTTTCGCGGGCGATAACAGATGTATTTTGAACTCGGTCGTCAGCACGGCCGCGTCAGGCGGCATCAGACTCAGGCCGGCATAACCGCATGCACTGTCTGCGATGGTGGCCACCGCGCCGGCATGAACAAAGCCGTGTTGCTGCAATATCCGATCTGAGTACGGCAGCACGATCTCGACTTCGCCGAGGCGCACGGCCGCTATCTCGGCGCCAAGTGTCGCCATGATGGTCTGCTTGGCAAAACTGCCGCGAACCCGTGTTTCGAAGTCGATGTTGTCCGTCAAACGCGGGCCTCAACCGATGGCGACGTTGCTGCCGTTGGCGACGCCCTGATTGAGCTTGCGGGTGATGCCCTCGAGCCGCTCGGCGGCCGAGTTGAACGCGCCCACCACCGCCTCCGACGCCGCCTTGGCGCGATCGGTGGCGACGACGCGGGCATCGCGCAGCGCGTCGAGTTCCTCTTCCATGCGGCGCATCTTGTGCGCGGCTTCGGACATTTCGTCCGCCACCATCAGCGCGGCCATCACGGTGAGTCGCGTATCGCCGATTTCGCCGAACTGCTTGCGCAGGCCCTCGATACGCACGTCGATATCCTGCGCCAGCATCTGCAGGTGATCTTCCTGCCCATCCTCGCAAGCGAGGCGGAACTGACGGCCGGCAATGGTGGCGTTGACGGTTGCCATAAGTTTCTACTCGTTTGAGTCGAGCACGGACTGGATGGACGCAATGGCGCTGTCGAGCCGTTGCGCGATGTCGCGGTTGGTCTCTTCGAGCTTTTTCGCGCGGGCGGTTTCGCCGTCGAGCGAATTGGCGAGCTTGGTGCGGTCGAGTCCCAGCGCGTGAACCTGCGAGATCAACGCTTCTTCGTTGCGGTCGGCTTCGCGGCGGCGTTCAACCGCGGCGTCGAGCGCGTCGAGCGCCTGCGCCAGCCGTTTGACCGCGTTGTCGATTGCGCTTTCTTCACTCATTGGGCTGCCGGTGTGCCGCGAATACCAAAAACCCGTGCGGCAGCAATTGTTTAGGCGAAGAACCTTACGTGGCGCGCGACCGTGGCGTCAACGCTGGCGGTCCGCTTTACCCCGATGTTTTCGCGCTTCTGTGCACGACCGCACCGTCGCGGCGCCGTCACATTGACTCAGGGGCCTCACATGCTATCCAGCCCCCGAAAAAGGCCTTTTCCATGAACGTAAAAGCGTCCTCGACCGCCGCGGCAACCGCCTCGGCCTCCGCTATTTCTCCCACCGTCATGGCGAACGCCATCCGCGCGCTGGCGATGGACGCTGTCCAGCAAGCGAACTCCGGTCATCCCGGCCTGCCGATGGGCGCCGCCGATGTGGCGACCGTGCTGTTCTCGCAGTTCCTGAAATTCGATCCGGCCGATCCGAAATGGGCCGACCGCGACCGTTTCGTGCTGTCGGCCGGCCACGGCTCGATGCTGATCTACGCCCTGCTCTATCTGACGGGCTACGCGTCGGTATCGCTCGACGAAATCAAGAAATTCCGCCAGCTCGGCTCCAAGACTCCGGGCCATCCGGAAAACTTCGTCACCGAAGGCGTCGAGACCACGACCGGCCCGCTCGGCCAGGGCATCGCCACCGCCGTCGGCATGGCGATCGCCGAGCGCCACATGGCGGCCGTGTTCGGCAACGAGGTCGTCGATCACAAGACCTACGTGCTGTGCTCCGACGGCGACCTGATGGAAGGCATCAGCCACGAAGCCATCGCGCTCGCCGGCCATCTCAAGCTCAACCGCCTGATCGTGCTGTTCGATGATAACGGCATTTCGATTGACGGCGCGCTGTCGCTGTCGGATTCGACCGATCAGGTGAAGCGCTTCGAAGCGTCGGGCTGGAACGCCAGCCGCATCGACGGTCACGACCACGCGGCCATCGCCGCGGCGCTGACCAAGGCGCAGTCGTCCGACAAGCCGACGATGATCGCCTGCAAGACCACCATCGGCTACGGCTCGCCGAACAAGGCCGGCAAGTCGTCGTCGCACGGCTCGCCGCTCGGCGGCGACGAAATCAAGCTGACGCGCGAGAAGCTCGGCTGGACGCACGGCCCGTTTGAAATTCCGGCCGACATCCTGAGCGCCTGGCGCGCCGTCGGCGCCCGCGCCAAGGACACGCACGCGGCCTGGAGCAAGAAGCTCGCCGCCATCGATCCGGCGCAACGCGCCGAATTCGAACGCCGCATGAAGGGCGAATTGCCGGCGAAGGCTTTGGCCGACGCCGTGCGCAGCGTGAAGGAAACGCTGACCGCGACGCCGAAGGAAATCGCCACGCGCACCGCGTCCGAATTCGCGCTCGAGTCGCTCGTGCCCGCGGTGCCGGAAATGATCGGCGGTTCGGCCGACCTCACCGGCTCGAACAACACCCGCACCAAGACGATGAAGACCCTGTCCGCCGCCGACTACGGTGGCCGCTTCATCCACTACGGCATCCGCGAGCACGGCATGGCCGCCGCCATGAACGGCATGACGCTGCATGGCGGTGTCATCCCCTACTCCGGCGGCTTCCTGATTTTCTCGGATTATTGCCGTCCGTCGATCCGCCTCGCCGCGTTGATGGGTGAGCGCGTCATTCACGTCCTGACGCATGACTCCATCGGTCTCGGCGAAGACGGCCCGACGCATCAGCCGGTCGAGCATCTCGCCGCGCTGCGTGCCATTCCGAATTTGCTCGTGTTCCGCCCGTGCGACGTCGTCGAGACGCTTGAGTGCTGGGAACTGGCGCTGCAGGCCAAGGATCGCCCGAGCGCGCTGGCCCTGACCCGCCAGAACCTGCAGCAGGTGTCGAAGGACTTCCTCGACGGCAACCGCTGCGCCGCCGGCGCCTACGAACTCGCTGCCGCCGAGGGCAAGGCGCAGGTCTCGATTTTCGCCACCGGCTCGGAAGTCGCCATCGCGCTCGATGCCAAGAAGCTTCTGGCCGCCAAGGGCGTTCAGGCCCGCGTCGTCTCGATCCCGTGCTTCGAGCTGTTCGCCGAAGCCCCCGAGGCCACGCGCCGCGCCGTCATCGGCGATGCGCCGGTCAAGATCGGCGTCGAAGCCGCGGTGCGCATGGGCTGGGACGCGATTATCGGCCATGACGGCATTTTCGTTGGCATGAATTCGTTCGGCGCCAGCGCGCCGTTCAAGGACCTCTACAAGAGCTTTGGCATCACCGCGGAAGCGGTCGCCGGGGCGGCGTTGACCAAGATTAACTAGCTGTCATGCCCGGCCTTGTGCCGGGCATCTGCTTCTTATTATTTACGCCCAGAAGCGGTGGCTGGCCTATGCCAGCCATGACGGGAAACTGGACCGGGAGTACTTTCTATGACTGTTCGTGTTGCCATTAACGGGTTCGGTCGCATCGGCCGCAACGTTCTGCGCGCCATCGCCGAAAGCGGCCGCAAGGACATCGAAGTCGTCGGCATCAACGATCTCGGCCCGGTCGAAACCAACGCTCACTTGCTGCGCTTCGACAGCGTGCACGGCCGCTTCCCCGGCGACGTCACCGTCAAGGGCGACACCATCAGCGTCGGCGGCGGCGCCATCAAGGTCACCGCCGTGAAAGACCCCACGACGCTGCCGTGGAAGGACCTCGGCGTCGATATCGCGATGGAATGCACCGGCATCTTCACCGCCAAGGACAAAGCCTCGGCGCATCTGACCGCGGGCGCCAAGCGCGTGCTGGTCTCGGCTCCTGCCGATAACGCCGACCTGACCGTCGTCTACGGCGTCAACCACGACAAACTGACCAAGGATCATATGGTCGTCTCGAATGCCTCGTGCACGACCAACTGCCTTGCCCCGGTCGTCAAGGTGCTGAACGATCTGCTCGGCATCGAGACCGGCTTCATGACCACGATCCACGCCTATACCGGCGATCAGCCGACGCTCGACACCATGCACAAGGATCTCTATCGCGGCCGCGCGGCGGCGCTGTCGATGATCCCGACCTCAACGGGCGCTGCCAAGGCGATCGGTCTGGTGCTGCCGGAACTGAAGGGCAAGCTCGACGGCGTGTCGATCCGCGTCCCGACGCCGAACGTCTCGGTGATCGATCTCAAGGTCGTCGCAAAGAAGTCAGCCACGATCGAAGAGATCAACGCCGCGTTCAAGGCGGCTGCCGCTTCGGGGCCGCTCAAGGGCATTCTCGGCACCACGATCCATCCGAACGTCTCGATCGACTTCAACCACGATGCGCACTCCGCCACGTTCGCCTTCGACCAGACCAAGGTGCAGGGCGAAAAACTGGTGCGGGTGCTGGCCTGGTACGACAACGAGTGGGGCTTCTCCAACCGCATGTCGGACACCGCCGTCGCCATGGGCAAGCTTCTCTAGCAAAGAGGTTCGCGATGCAGACCGTCATTGGACTCAGCGCCACGGCCGGTCTGCTCGCGCTTCTGTTTTTCGCCTATCGCGGAAGCCGCGGCGTCAAGCCCCGCAAGGGCAGCAACTCGACTTCCGATGCGGTCAATATCATCTCCGATCGCAACATCCATTCTCCGTAAAGCGTCCGAGATTTCATGACCACGTTCCGCACGCTCGACTCCGTTGATCTCAAAGGCAAACGCGTTCTCGTCCGCGTCGACCTCAACGTGCCGGTCGAGAACGGCGTCGTCACCGACGCGACGCGCATCGAGCGCGTAGCGCCGGCCCTGACCGAACTCGCCGACAAGGGCGCCAAGGTCATCCTGCTGTCGCATTTCGGCCGCCCCAAGGGCCGCGACGCCAAGAATTCGCTCAAGCCGGTCGCGGCGGAAGTCGCGCACATCATCAAGCGGCCGGTGAAGTTCGTCGACGACTGCGTCGGCCCGCAAGCCGAAGCCGCCGTTGCTGCCGCCAGAAACGGCGACATCCTCTGTTTAGAAAATACACGTTTCTATCCGGGCGAAGAAAAGAACGATCCGGAATTCGTGGCGCAGCTCGCCAAGCTCGGCGACATCTGGATCAACGATGCGTTCTCCGCCGCGCACCGCGCGCACGCTTCGACCGAGGGCCTCGGCCACACGCTGCCGGCCTATGCCGGCCGCGCCATGCAGGCCGAACTCGACGCGCTCGGCAAGGCGCTCGAAACGCCGCAGCGTCCGGTCGTCGCCATCGTCGGCGGCGCCAAGATTTCGACCAAGCTCGATCTGTTGAGCAACCTGCTCGCCAAGGTCGACGTGCTGGTGATCGGCGGCGCTATGGCCAACACCTTCCTGCTCGCGCAGGGCAAGCAGGTCGGCAAGTCGCTGGTGGAGCGGGACCTGCTCGACACCGCGCGCAAGATCATGGACGAAGCCAAGACCAAGGGCCGCGAGATCGTGCTGCCGGTCGATGCCGTCGTTGCCGAGAAATTCGAAGCCAATGCGCCGTCGAAGGTCGTGACGGTGGACGATGTTCCGGAAGGGTCGATGATCCTGGATATCGGGCCGAAGAGCGTGGACCAGGTCGTGTCCGTGCTGGCGCGCGCCAAGACGCTCGTATGGAACGGCCCGTTCGGCGCCTTCGAGATGGAACCGTTCGACGCGGGCACCGTTTCCGTGGCGGAAGCCGCGGCCGAGCTGACGCAGGCCGGCAAACTGGTGACCGTTGCCGGCGGCGGCGATACCGTCGCCGCCATGAATGTCGCGGGCGTTGCCGACCGCTTTACCTACATTTCGACGGCCGGCGGCGCGTTCCTCGAATGGCTGGAAGGCAAGACCTTGCCGGGCGTCGAGGTATTGAGAGTGAAGTGACGCCCCAGGCGTCGCCTGGGCGCGGCCCGGGATCTGTTTCTGCCAATTCGATAGAGGGGACGAAAAATGAATCTCGATGAACTGAACAAGGTTGCGGTCGCCATGACCGCGAACGGCAAAGGCATTCTCGCCGCCGACGAATCCACGGGCACGATCAAGAAGCGTTTCGACGCGATCGCGACCGAAAACACCGAGGACAATCGCCGCGACTATCGCGAGCTGATGTTCCGCACCGCCGAGGCGATGAAGAACCACATCTCCGGCGTCATCCTCTATGACGAGACCATCTGGCAGACGGCCAAGGACGGCACGCCGCTGGTCGATCTCATCAAGAAGGCCGGCGCGATCCCCGGCATCAAGGTCGACGAAGGCACCAAGCCTTTGCCGAACTGCCCTGGTGAACTCATCACCATCGGTCTCGACAAGCTCGCCGACCGTCTGGCCAAGTATTACGATCAGGGCGCCCGCTTCGCGAAGTGGCGCGCGGTGATCGATATCGGCGCGGGCATTCCGAGCCACGCCGCGATCCACGCCAACGCCCACGCCCTCGCGCGCTACGCCGCGCTCTGCCAGGCGGCGCAGATTGTGCCGATCGTCGAGCCGGAAGTGCTGATGGACGGCGACCACGACATCGACCGCTGCGCGGCGGTGACCGAGTGGGTGCTCAAGGAAACCTTCCAGGAACTGTACTACAACAAGGTCGCGCTCGAAGGCATCGTGCTCAAGCCGAACATGGCCATCTCCGGCAAGAAGTCGTCGAAGAAGGCGAGCGCGCAGGAAGTCGCCGAGAAGACCGTAAAGATGCTCAAGAACTGCGTGCCGGGCGCCGTGCCGGGCATCGCGTTCCTGTCCGGTGGCCAGAGCGACGAGGAAGCCACCGCGCATCTCGATGCGATGAACAAGATCGGTGGTCTGCCGTGGCACCTGACTTTCTCCTACGGCCGCGCCTTGCAGGCCGCGCCGCAGAAGGCCTGGGGCGGCAAAGAGGCGAACGTCGCCGCCGCGCAGGCCGCGTTCAACCATCGCGCCAAGATGAACAGCCTCGCCGCGCTCGGCCAGTGGAAGACCGATCTGGAAAAGAAGGCGGCGTAGAAAGTCGTCACCCTGAGGTGACCGCGCCGCGGCCCTCGAAGGGCGACGGCCACTCATCCTTCGAGGCTCGCTTCGCTCGCACCTCAGGATGACGCTCAGCACAAAAAAAGGCCGCCCTCGCAGGCGGCCTTTTTCATTTTATGTGCGAGAGAACTTACGGACAGTCGACGCGGCTGACCGTCTTTTCGCCCAGCAAGTCTTCCTTGTGCACGGTGCGCGTGGCGCAATCGCCGGTCGGACCGGTGCCCGTCGTGGTCGTCGTGCTGCGGCTCTCGGTGCCGAGGAAGCCGCCGCGCTCATGCGTGGTCACCGTCGATTGTACCGGTGCCTGCTCGATCACCACCGCCGGGGGCGGCGCGACAACGCGGCGTTCTTCGACGACAACGCCAGGCCGGCGTTCTTCGATAATCGTGGTCTGCGCGGACGCGGCGAGCGAACCGAAAGCGGTCGCGGCCAGCGCCAAAGTGAGGACGCTCAACTTCATTGTTACCTCCTGCATTCGCAGTGAATGCTCAGCCCCAATAACGCGCTGCCGCAAAGGAGGTTCCCTTGGACTGCGCATGGTGAAAAAGGTCGCGCTTATGCGCGGCCTTTTTCAGTTCATCGCGGTCAAACGTCCTTTAGTCGCAGGACGTTTTGGAAACCGTCTTGTCGCCGGTCAGACCTTCCTTGTGAACGGTCTTGTTAGTGCAGTCGCCGCTTACGCCCGCGCCGGTCGTCGTCGTCGTGGTCTTCTTGTCGGTGCCGAGCAGACCGCCACGTTCCTTGACAGTCGTGGTCGTCGACGGCGTGTCGCTCTGGATCGTAACGGACGGGCTGGCGCGTTCTTCGATCACGGTGGTCTGGGCATTCGCGGCAATCGCGCCGAAAGCGGTCGCGGCAAGTGCGATAGTAAGGACGTTGAGCTTCATGGTCGCCTCCTGCTAAAGGGAACTCCGCAGACAACGCCCTGCCCCGCTCGCCGTTCCAAAAAACACCCAAGGACCAGAACAAGGACAACGACCGTGATCGATCTTTACACCTGGACAACGCCGAATGGCCGCAAGGCTTCCATCATGCTCGAGGAAGTCGGCCTGCCGTATAAAGTTCACGCCATCGACATTTCGAAGGACGAGCAGTTCGCGCCGGCTTTTCTGAAAATTGCGCCGAACAACCGCATCCCGGCCATCGTCGACAACGACAACGGTCTGCGTCTGATGGAGTCGGGCGCGATCCTGATCTATCTCGCCGACAAGACCGGCAAGCTGCTGCCGAAGTCCGGCGAGGACCGATACAAGGTGATCGAATGGACGATGTGGCAGATGGGCGGCTTCGGTCCGATGCTCGGCCAGGTGCATCACTTTGTGAAGTATAATCCGGGCAAGGCGCCCTACGCCGAGGAGCGCTTCTCCAAGGAAGCGCAACGCCTCTACAAGGTGCTCAACACCCAGCTCGAGGGCAAAGAGTTCATCTGCGGCGACTATTCAATTGCCGACATCATCAGTTGGCCGTGGGCGTCGCGTTTCGAATGGCAAGGGGTCGACCTGAACCAGTTTCCGAACGTCAAGCGCTGGTACACCACCGTCGCCGCCCGTCCGGCCGTGCAGCGCGGCTACAAGGTCCCGAAGGACGTCGGCGAAATCCCGATGCCGAAGTAAGGCTGCACCACATTGCTTTTCAGAAACGCCGCGCCTCACCGCGCGGCGTTTTTTATGGCCGCTCCCGCCGTTTTTTGGACCAGCCCGGGCCAAACGCATAAACTTCAGCCACGATTCGCATCGAGCACCCGTCCGTGGCCGCACCTCAAACAAATCCCATCGTCGATACGTTGCGGCGCGCCACCGCGCACCATCAGCGCGGCCAGTTGAACGAGGCCGAGGCACTGTACCGTCAGGCGCTGACCCGCCAGCCGCAGAATTTCGACGCGCTGCACCTGCTCGGCGTGCTGATGCACCAGCGCGGCCAATCGCGCGAGGCGCTTGAGCTGATCGGCGAGGCGCTCAAGGCCAATGCGCAGTCCGCCGCGGCTTTGTCCAACCGCGCCATCGTGCTGGCCGCGCTCGGTCAGAATGACGAAGCGCAGGCGAGCTACGATCAGGCCATTGCACTCAAGCCGGATTACACTGAGGCGCTCAATGGCCGCGGCAATCTGCTGGTCAAGCTCAGCCGCGCGGCGGAGGCGTTGCAGAGCTATGAGCAGGTTTTAGCAATCGACGCACGCCATCTCGACGCACTCATTAACTCGGCGACCGTTCTGCGCCTGCTCGGTCGCGACACGGACGCCGCGGGCACTTATATGCGCGCGCTGGCGGTCGCTCCGGCCCGCGCCGATATCTGGGCCGCGCTCGGCAATACGTTTGGCCTGTTGCAACGACATAACGATGCACTGACCGCCTTCGACCGCGCGCTGGCGCTCAATCCCCGCTCTCCGGAAATTCTGAGCAACCGCGGCAACACACTGTGGCAGTTGCAACGCGCCGGTGAAGCCCTCACCAGTTTTGATGCGGCGCTAGCGCTCAAGCCGGACGCCGCCGAGATTCACAACAATCGCGGCAACGCCTTGCTCGATCTCAACCGCCCCGATGAGGCGCTGGCGAGCTTCGACCAAGCGCTGACGCTCAAGCCTGCCTATGTCGATGCCCTCGTCAACCGCGCCAACGCGCTGCGCGATCTCAACCGCTCGCAGGACGCCATCGACAGCTGCGATGCGGCGCTCGCCATCCATCCGGATCTGACGGAAGCGCACTGGAACAAGAGCCTCGAGCAACTTCTGCTCGGCGACTTTGCGCAAGGCTTCGAAAATTACGAATGGCGCTGGCAGCGTGCCGGCAACACACCGCGCGATTTCGGCGTGCCGCTGTGGCGCGGTGAAGACATCAGCGGCAAAACGATCCTGCTGCATGCGGAACAAGGCTTCGGCGACACCATCCAATTCGTGCGCTATGTGCCATTGCTGGCGGCGCGAGGCGCGAAGGTCGTGCTCGAAGTGCCGGACAGTCTGCGGCCGCTGCTCGGCACGCTTGAGGGCGTCGTCACGACGATCGCGCGCGGCGAGCCGCATCCGCACATCGATCTGCATTGCCCACTGATGAGCCTGCCGCTTGCCTTCGGCACCACGCTTGAGACGGTGCCTGCGTCGATCCCCTATTTGTCGGCGCCTGCGGATCGCGCCGAAGCGTGGCGCGGCACGCTTTCGTCGTCGGGCAACCTGCGCGCCGGTCTCGTCTGGTCCGGCAAGCCGACGCATCG
>CAIYTE010000134.1 GCA_903929045.1 uncultured Hyphomicrobiales bacterium | reverse complement strand
CGACCTTCGCCCCCTCCGCAGCAAACTTCTGCGCGGTGGCAAGGCCAATGCCCTGCGTGCCGCCGGTCACGACGGCGACGTGCCCGCGAATATCAGTTAACGATGTGATGGCGGCGGCGGTCATTTGTCAGTTCGCGTAGAGGTCGGCGTTGCCGAGAAACAGCTTGGCTCGCTTGAACATGGCGTAGTCGATCATGTTACCCTGATACACCGTGGCTGCCTTGCCGTCGGCGACCGCTTTCTCGAACTCCACCACCATCTGCTTGTATTTGGCGACTTCCTTCGGATCGGGCTCGTAAATCTCGCGCGCCGGACCGATGTGGCCGGGATAGATCAGCGTGCGGCCGTTGAAGCCGAGCCGCTTCGACACCGTACAGTCGCGGCGCAGGCCGTCTTCATCTTTGACGCCGCTATAGGCGCCGTCGAGCACATACGGCAGCTTAGCGGCGCGCGCATCGAGCAGGCTCTTTTGGCGCGGATACATCAGCTCGTAGCCCTCGATGGAAAACGAGCTTTTCATCTCGGCCTGTAGGTCGCCATCCTCGGCGCTGCCGTAAACGATGCTTTCGACGCGCTTGGCCGCCGTGCAGGTGTCGTAGCAATTGCGCACGCCCAGCGGCGTTTCGATCAGCAGAAACAGCTTCACCGTGCCGGGCTCGATTCTAGCGGCCTTTTCGGCTTCGCCGATGATGGTATCAGCGCGCTTGACCTGCTCTGCGTGCTCCACCATCGGCAGGATGATGCCGTACAGGCCCTTGCACACCACCGTACGCAGATCGCCTTCGAGAAATCGCTCTTCGCTGTTGACGCGCACCAGCGAGGTCAGCGGATAGTCCGGAATGACCTTGACGAGATCGTGCCGCACCGATTCCTTGAGGTTGACCGGCACCGCATCCTCGAGATCGAACACCACGCCATCGGGCGCAAAACGCGGTCCCTTGTCGATCAGATCCTTGCGGTTGCCCGGCACGTAAAGGGTGATCAGCGGCTTCTTGCTCATATCGGTCTCCCTGTATTTCCTCGACGGTCTTTGCCGTCAGATGATCCCGTTTTTAGACAGTTCGGCGATCTGCTCTTTGGTCAGACCGATCCTAGCGAACACCTCGGCATTGTCGGCGCCGAGCGCGCCGCCGACGCGATCGATACGGCCGGGCGTGGCGCTCATCTTCGGGAATACGCCTTCCATGCGCAGCATGCGGCCGTCGGTGTCGACATGTTCGACAATCATCTCTCGCGCCTGCGCGTGCGGGTCGGCCATGATGTCGGCGACGTTGTTGATCGGTCCGAACGGCACTTCGGCCGCGTGCAGCACCTTCGACAGTTCGTCGCGCGTATGCTGCGTGGTCCAGGCCGTCACCAGTTTGTCGAGTTCGTCGACATTCTTGACGCGGTTGCTGTTGCTGTTGAAGCGCAGGTCCTTGACCAGGTCGGGCATGCCCATCAGTTCGAACATGCGGATGGCCGTCGTCTGCGTTGCACTGGCGATGGTGATCCAGCGGTCGTCCTTGGTCTTGTAGGTATTGCGCGGCGCCGAGGTCGGCGCGCGGTTGCCGATGCGGCGCGGGGCGCGGCCGGTGACGTGGTTGACCAGCGCATTGGGGCCGAGAATCGAAAACAGGCTTTCCCAGATGCTGACGTCGATGACCTGGCCCTTGCCGGTGCCGACGATGTCACGATTGTAGACCGCGAACATCGCGGCCATCGTCGCGTAAAAACCGGCGCAGGTATCGGCGAGCGGAAACTGCGGCAGCGTCGGCGGGCCGTCGGGCTCGCCGGTCATTTCAGCAAAGCCGCTCATCGCCTCGGCGATCGTGCCGAACCCCGGCTGGCTGCTGTAAGGCCCGGTCTGCCCATAACCGGTGACGCGGATCATGATGAGACGCGGACTGATCTTGGCCAGATCCTCGTAATGGATATT
>CAIYTE010000133.1 GCA_903929045.1 uncultured Hyphomicrobiales bacterium | reverse complement strand
GCGGCGAGGTCGCGGCCGGCAGCCTCGGTGCGGCGGCCCGCTATCGCATCGTCATCCGCATGCGCACCGGCATCACCACGCGGCACCGATTGACAGATGGCACGCGGATTTATCGCGTGGTTGCGGTGAACGAGAGCGCCGACCGCCGCTTTCTCGAAGTCGACTGCGACGTCCGAGAGGATTGATGACCCATGATTGCTGCTTCCACGGCGCTGCGCGCCGCGATCCACCATGCTCTGGCGGCCGATGCGCCGCTCACCACTATTCTCGGCGGCGCCAAGGTCTATGACGAGCCGCCGCGCGCGGCGGCGTTTCCCTATGTGACGCTCGGCGAGACGCGTATCGCCGATTTTTCCGCCGGCGGCGACCAGGGCGAAGAGCATCAGCTTACGCTGCACGCCTGGTCGCGGCAGGGTGGTCACAAGGAAGCGCACGAGATCGCCGGCGCGCTGTTGCAGGCGCTCGACGATGCGCCGTTGGCGCTCGCCGATCACACGCTCGTCAATCTGCGCTTTGCGGTCGCCGACATCCGCCGCGAGGCGGATGGCCGCACCTATCACGCGCTGGTGCGCTTCCGCGCCGTCACCGAACCCGCTTAATCGAAAGGACCACCATGACCGCTCAAAAAGGCAAGGACCTGCTCGTCAAGATCGCCGACGGCGCGGGCTATACGACCGTCGCGGGTTTGCGCACGCGCCGGCTCGCGTTCAACGCCGAGACCGTCGACATCACCCATGCCGAAAGCGCCAACCGCTGGCGCGAACTGCTCGACGGCGCCGGCGTCAAGCGCGCCGCGGTGTCGGGCCGCGGCCTGTTCAAGGACGCATCGACCGACGCGCTGATGCGCCAGATCTTCTTCGATGGCGCGGTGAAGGCGTACCAGATCGTCATTCCCGATTTCGGCACGGTGCAGGGCGCGTTCCAGATCGCCAATCTCGAATTCGCCGGCGAGCACAATGGCGAGGTCACTTATGACGTGTCGCTGGAATCCGCCGGCGAGCTGACCTTCACGGCGCTCTGACATGGCGAACAGACATCGCGGCGAGATCGAAGCCGAGATCGGCGGCAGCACGCGGACGCTGGTGCTGACGCTCGGCGCGCTCGCGGAACTGGAAGACGCCTTCGGCGCCGACGATCTCGGCGCGCTGACCGAGCGCTTTGCCTCCGGGCGGCTGAAGGCAGGAACCGTGGAAGTTTCGACGGACGAGCCCGATAGAAGCCAATATCCGGCCAGGCCCTTCGACCTTGAATTTGTCGGCTCGCGCACCAGCGTTACGATCGATTATTCACGTGCGCTGACTGGCATTTCGACAGTCGATGAGACGACGAAGAAGCTCAGCGAAACTTTGGGCGACACGATGAGTCGGGTTGATTTCATTCCCGAATGGACACCCGCAGTGTACGGCACGGCCGTGCACACTGACTTCGCCGCACAAGTCAGGCTCCAAGGACTTCGTGGCGTCGAAGTCGAACAAAGTTTTCTCGGAGGCGAACCTGGAGGCAGGGGATTATTAGGCAGCGTACGGACTGATGTGCTGCTGCGGAATGATGGAGGCGACATCATCGCGATTTATGACGTCAAGACGGGGACGCATTCCTGACGACGGCGAGAGTTCAAGAACTCCGCGCAAAAACGGGCGTCGGCGCCGAGGTTCCCATCATCGAATTGCAAGTCAATCGTGGCGCGACAATTAAAAGTCGTCTTGTTCGAATGAGGAGCGTCCGTCGCGTCATGGCCTTGCTATGGAATCTAGTTCATCGAGACAGTGTGCGTCGGGCGGCAGGCGCATGAGTTGCCGCCGCTGAGCAATGTTGACGACCACGGCTTTCCGAAAATCGGGCGGCCTGTCGAGCAGCGTTACAAGTGTTGTGGCGTTTTCCTTGACTGTCAGGGCCCAGGGGCGCCCGCTGGGGTCCCACGCCGCTACTCTGTCGAAATATTGAACAGCCGCTGCGATGTTGCCAGCTAGGCCGCATGCCACACCGGCGTTGTACCCGGGCCAAGCAGCGCGATGATCTTCCATTATTATGTGGTCATGAATTTTGGTGAAAGAGCTAAATCTTTCTCTTACATTCTGAACCTCGACGGCTGCAGTTGCCGCTAGTTTAGCGATCAGTGGCGTAAATTGCTCCGCGTTTTCGAAGGGGACAAAGGAACCGGCACGGTATGAGAACTGGTATCCAAGCGTTACGGCCCAGAGCCAGGCAACGTGAATGTTGAGATAGCTGCCCTTGGACCAGCCGCTCGGCTGGAATTCGACTTCGACGGCCCAATATCGGTGGTCGTCTTGCCAAGTGCGCGAATGACCGCGGCGAAAGCATCCAAGAGGGGCGAGCGCCGCCTTGGCAGCCGCGGCGATAATGTCCCCATGTTCGCTCGCCTTCGCCATGTTGGCACCCCTGCGGCGGTGGCCTTGCGTCTCCCGCGATCCGCAGCATTATAGCGGTTGCGAGGTAACTCATGGACATTTTCGACGCCGTCTCGTCGCGTTATTCCTGCCGCGCTTTTTTACCCAAGCCGGTGCCGGAAGCCGTCATGCGCGAGATCGTCGAGCGCGCGGCGCGGGCGCCGTCGGCCGGCAACATGCAGCCGTGGCGCGTCCATGCGGTGGCGGGCAAGCGCGTCGAAGAGCTTAAAGCCTTGCTCAGGCCGCGCATGGCGACTGAGTTGCCGAAAGGCGAGGGCGTCGAATACGTCATTTATCCGCAGCCGATGGTCGAGCCGTACAAGGCCCGCAGTTTTAATGTCGGCGAGCAGCTCTATCAATCAATCAACGTGCCGCGCGAAGACAAGGCGGCGCGCTACAAGCAGTATGCGCGGAACTACGAATTCTTCGGCGCGCCGGCGGCCTTGTTCTTTGTGCGCGAGAAGGCCCACGGCCCTGCGCAATGGGCCGATATCGGCGGCTATCTCCAGACCGTCGCCATCCTGGCGCGTGGTTACGGTCTGCACACTTGTCCACAACAGGCCTGGGTGTCGTTCCACCGCACCGTCCGCGACTTTCTGGAACTCCCCGATCATCTGATGGTCTATTCGGGCATGGCGGTCGGCTACGAAGACCCCCAGGCCCCGATCAACGGCTGGCGCTCCCCGCGCGAGCCGCTCGAAGCCTTCGCGACCTTTTCCGGCTTCGAAAGCTGAATATCGTTCAGCCCGCGTTCGCCGGCACGCTCGTAAATCCCACCTCAGCCGGTTTTCCCGACTACTGACTTCGCCTTGCGACAGTGGCAGTGTAAACGCCACAGATCATTCGCCGGAGACACAGACCCTTGCGCCTCCTCGTCATCGAGGACGACCCCGACCTCAACCGCCAGCTCACCACGGCGCTGACCGACGCCGGCTATGTCGTCGATAAGGCCTTCGACGGCGAAGAGGGGCATTATCTCGGCGAGTCCGAACCCTACGACGCCGTCATTCTCGATATCGGCCTTCCGAAGATGGACGGCATTTCGGTGCTGGAATCCTGGCGGCGTGCGGGAAAGACCATGCCGGTGCTGATGCTCACCGCGCGCGACCGCTGGAGCGACAAGGTCCAGGGCTTCGACGCCGGTGCCGACGACTATGTCGCCAAGCCGTTTCACCTCGAGGAAGTGCTGGCGCGGGTGCGTGCGCTGCTGCGCCGCGCCGTCGGCCATGCCACCAGCGAATTCGAATGCGGACCGGTGCGGCTCGACTCGCGCACGGGCCGCGTCGCCGTCAACGGCAATCCGGTGAAGCTTACCAGCCACGAATACCGGCTGCTGTCGTATCTGATGCATCACACCGGCCGTGTGGTGTCGCGCACCGAACTGGTCGAGCATCTCTACGATCAGGACTTCGACCGCGACTCCAACACCATCGAAGTCTTCGTCGGCCGCATCCGCCGCAAGCTCGGCGTCGACATCATCCAGACCGTGCGCGGGCTGGGCTATCTGCTGACGCCGCCGGAGAAACAGTAGCGCATGCGCGCCAACTCCCTCGCGCTGCGTCTGTTTCTGTCGGCCACCGTCTGGGCGGTGCTCATTCTTCTCGTCACCGGCTTTGTATTGTCGTCGCTGTACCGGCAATCGACCGAACGCGCGTTCGACCGGCGGCTTGGCGTTTATCTTCGGACCTTGGTTGCCGACGTCTCATCGCCCGAGGAGGGCGCCGACAAATATTCGCAGTCGCTTGGCGAGCCTTTGTTCGAGCTGCCACTGTCCGGCTGGTACTGGCAGATCACGCGGCTCGATCCCGGCAAGCCCGACAAGCGGGCGTCGCGCTCGCTGTGGGACGGTGGCTTGCCGCATCTGGAAACGCTCGGCATTCCCGCGTCGCCCGACGGTTCGCGCCAAGGCTATTTGCCTGGTCCCGAAGACCAGAGGCTGCGTATGGTCGAGCGCAACGTCGATCTGGGCGACGAGGGGCATTATCTCGTCGCTGTGGCGGGCGACGCCGCCGAGATTTCCGACGAAACGCGCGAGTTCGATCAGGCGCTTATTCTGACCTTCGCCATTCTCGCTGCGGTGCTGCTGGTCACGACCATGTTTCAGGTGCGGTTCGGTCTCGCGCCGCTCAAACGCATCAGCGACAGTCTGGCGGCCATTCGCGGCGGTGCGGCCGAGCGTCTCGCCGGCACATTCCCCGAGGAGATCGCGCCGCTGGCGCGTGAGACCAATGCGCTGATCGACGCCAACAAGGAAATCGTCGAGCGCGCGCGCACGCATGTCGGCAATCTCGCGCACGCCTTGAAGACGCCGCTGTCGGTGATGGTCAATGAAGCTGCGGCCCGCGGCAGCGATCCGTTCGCGCTCAAGGTGCTCGAGCAGGCCGACATCATGCGCGATCAGGTCGCGCGGCATCTCGAACGTGCGCGGCTGGCGGCGCGCTTGACGGTGGTCGGCTCGGTCACCGACGTCACGCCGGTGGTGTCGGCGTTGGCCCGCACGATGGAGAAGATTTATCGCAGCAAGGACATGATCGTCGACATCCACGCCGACGACAGCGCGCGCTTTCATGGCGAACGGCCGGACCTCGAAGAGATGGTCGGCAATCTGGTCGACAATGCGTGCAAATGGGCGACCTCCCGTGTCGCTATCGAAGTGGGCTGCGAACGGTCTGATGCGGCCAGCGCGGCGCAGGTGGTGCGGATCGTGGTCGACGATGATGGGCCGGGGCTGTCGCCGTCGCAGCGCGAGCAGGTCGCCAAACGCGGCCGGCGGCTTGACGAGACCAAGCCGGGGTCGGGCCTCGGGTTATCCATCGTGGTCGAACTGTCGGCTCTCTATGGCGGCAGCCTGACCTTAGGCGCCGCGCCGCTTGGCGGCTTGCGGGCGGAGCTGGTGCTGCCGGCGGGGTAAAGGCTGCCGGACTTTTGCCCCAATCCTCCCATCCCGATAGACTGGCGTTACGCCCTCGCGGGCACAGGTTCACCAAGGCTGTTTTTCCGGGGGTATCGATGTCGAAGTCCAAGATTGCCGCAGTTGCCATGCTCGGTCTGTCGCTTGCCGCTTGCGCCGGTAGCCCCGATGGCATGGGCCCCGGGCCGCGCGAAAATACCGGCACCTTGCTCGGCGCCGGAAGCGGTGCGCTGCTCGGCGCGGCGGTCGCGGGCGGCGGCACCGGTAACCGGCTGGCGGGCGCCGCGGTCGGCGGCTTGCTGGGCGGCCTGATCGGCAACCGAATCGGCGCGTCGATGGACGACGAAGACAAGCGTCGCGCCTACGAGGCGCAGATGAACGCGCTGGAGCGCGGCCAGTCCGGCGCGCCGGTCACCTGGCGTAATCCCGACTCGGGCCGTTACGGCACCATCGTGCCAGGCCCGGCCTACCAGCAGATGGACCGCAGCTGCCGCTCCTTCACGCACACCATCTATCTCGATGGCCGGCCCGAGACGGTGCGCAGCACGGCCTGCCGCAACCCGGACGGCAGCTGGTCCTCGGTGGGCTAATCCACCGGGAAATTATGCTTAATTAAATCTTAAGCGGCCCGGCGTTAGCTACTCACTCTATTTTTTGGGGTGGGCAGGCCGTCGATGGCGGGCGCCGATACAATTGAGCGGCTTCAACAATTCCTCCGCGAGCTCCCGCCGAAGGCACGGTCGCTGCTGATCGGCGAACTCGAACGCTGCGTGTTGCGCGGTGAGGATGTTGCTGGGGTCGATCTCGTTCTTCAGGAGTCGCGGCGGGTCGCACGCGATCAACGCGAAGGCGCGCCTCGCGTCAGTAGCGCGGCGCGTTTGTTCTTCAAGCCGCTCGATCCCTTCCTGGTCGATGACAGGCCCGACCACAAGCATTCGCATCGGATCGCGCGTTCGTCGCTTGAAACGATCTGGACCTGGATCAAGCGCGATCTTCTGCCGGCAGAAGCCAAGACGCTGACCGACCGGGTCGATTACGCCTTGCTGACGAACGATCAGGCGACGGCGGAAAGCCTGGCGATGTTTTTTCAGGATCGTGTTGTCACCGCCCTGGAGAGTCACTTCGCGTTGGCCGAGGCTGACGAGCGTCTGCGCCGCCGTCTTCTCTCGCAAGTCGGTACGCCGCGCGCCAGCGAAGACATCGAGACCTTGTCGCGCGCGCTCAAAGGGCGCGACCGACTCGCGGAGATGGCTGCCAAGCTGCCGCTGCGCATCGGCAATTTGATCGGCGCTGAACTGGACACCTGCAAAGACTTGACCGACGGCGTTACGGCGTATGATCGGGAGCTTTTGCCCTTTGCGTTGTTGACGATCATGCGCCGCATGGCGGCGCCGTGGCAGTTGGTGCGGCTTGCGACCAAAGCGGCGGGCAGCGACACCGCGGCGCGCGTCGCCGAGACATCCTTCGGCGTTGCCGTCACGATCGTCGTCGCCGATCTGGAGCGTATGGTCGACGAGCTGCGCGGCGAGTTGAAAACCGGTCGCGGCATTGCCGTTTCGGCCTTGCTCAAGACCATCCATGACTCGGCACGCGGGCTGCGCACCGAACTGGACCTGCCGATGGGCAGCACCTGGGGCCGCGCGCTCGGGCTCATCCGCGGAAAGATCGCGGAGGTGCTGCGCGCCGAAATCGAATCCATGCCGGGCCGGGTGCGGCAACTGCTGCGGCCACGGCCGGCCTACGAAATCCCGCCGAATTCCGTGCTCGACCCCGAGCAGGTGGCCGACATCGAGGCGCTGGTCGAATTTGTCAGCGCGTGCCGCTATTTCGCCGGCGAACTCGCCATCAACGAAATGACGCAGCGAACCTTTGGCGAGCTGCAGCAATTCCTCGACACCGGTATGCAGGCTTTGCTCGACGGCGTGCGCCACGCCGGGCGGGCCGACCGCAGCTTCCGTCAGTCCCAGGCCGATGCGGCGGTGCGGCTGTGCGACAAAGTGTTCGGGCACGACTATGCCGCGAGGATGGCAAAGGCGGCCGAAGCCGCCGCCACCCCAGAGCGCAAATCAGCTTGATCGAGCGGCTTTTCTCCCGTTTTGCCACGATTTGACCCCGATCACTGCGCCTCTTGCGGCGTGCCGGTTTGGTGCTAAACGAGCGGCATCATCCGGGGTAACCTGACCGCAATGACCCGCAAACAGCGCCGCCTGATTTTGATCGGCTCCAGCCTCGGCGTGCTGGCGATCGCGGCTGCGCTGGTGCTGAGCGCGCTGCGTGACTCCATCGTGTTCTTCAATTCTCCGACCGACATCGTCGAAAAGAAGCCGTCGACCGCGACGCGGATGCGCGTTGGCGGGCTGGTCAAGCCGGGCACGTTGGTGCGTGGCGACAATTTGCAGATCAAGTTCGACGTCACCGATGGCAACAAGGATCTGGCGGTGCGCTATCAGGGCATCGTGCCAGACCTGTTCCGCGAAGGGCAGGGCGTCGTCGCCGAGGGCAAACTCGACGGCGGCGGCATCTTTGTCGCGGATACTGTGCTCGCCAAGCACGACGATAAATACATGCCGCGCGAAGTGGTCGATGCCTTGAAAAAGACAGGCCACTGGCAGGAAGGCGGCGCGCCCCCAGGTGAAGCCAGCGCGAGCAAGCCGAAATGATCCCGGAATTTGGCCATTACGCTTTGGTGCTGGCGCTGGGGCTCGGGCTGATCCAGGCGATCGTGCCGGTGGCCGGTGCGCGGCTGCGCGACACGGCGATGATGAATCTGGCTTCGTCGACGGCGATCATGCAGTTCGCGTTCGTCGCGGGAGCCTTCGCGGCGCTGACCTATTGCTATGTCACGTCGGACTTCTCGGTCGCCAATGTGTTCGAGAATTCGCACTCGCTGATGCCGCTGGTCTACAAATACACCAGCGTCTGGGGCAATCATGAAGGCTCGATGCTGCTGTGGGTGCTGATCCTGGCGCTGTTCGGCGCCATGGTCGCGGTGTTCGGCAATAACCTGCCGTTGAGCCTCAAGGCGCTTGTGCTTGCGGTGCAATCCTGGATCGCCTGCGCCTTCTATCTCTTCATTCTCATCACTTCGAACCCGTTTCTGCGGCTGCCGCAGGCGCCGGCCGAAGGCCGCGATCTCAATCCGATCCTGCAGGACATCGGCCTCGCGATCCATCCGCCGCTTCTCTATCTCGGTTATGTCGGCTTCTCGATGGCGTTTTCCTTCGCCATCGCCGCGCTGATCGAGGGCCGCATCGATGCCGCCTGGGCGCGCTGGGTGCGGCCGTGGACGCTGGCGGCGTGGATGTTCCTCACCGTCGGTATCGCGATGGGCTCGTACTGGGCCTATTACGAACTCGGTTGGGGCGGCTTCTGGTTCTGGGATCCGGTGGAGAACGCGTCGCTAATGCCGTGGCTCGCCGGCACCGCATTGCTGCACTCCGCGGTGGTGATGGAGAAGCGCAACGCGCTGAAAATCTGGACGCTGCTGCTGGCGATCCTCGCCTTCTCGCTGTCGCTGATCGGTACCTTCCTGGTGCGCTCGGGCGTGCTCACCTCGGTTCATACGTTTGCCAGCGATCCGGCGCGCGGCGTTTTCATCCTGATGATCCTGGTGTTTTTCATCGGCGGCGGGCTGACCTTGTTCGCCTGGCGCGGGCCGATGTTGAAGCAGGGTGGCCTGTTCGCGCCGGTGTCGCGCGAAGGCGCTTTGGTATTCAATAATCTGTTCCTGACGACGGCGTGCCTCACGGTGTTCGTCGGCACGCTGTATCCCTTGGCGCTCGAGGCGATCACTGATGAAAAGATTTCGGTCGGCGCGCCGTTCTTCAATCTGACATTCGCGCCGCTGTTCATTCCGCTGCTGTTCGCCATGCCGTTCGGCCCGATGCTGGCGTGGAAGCGCGGCGATGTGCTCGGCGTGTCGCAGCGCTTGATGGCGGCGTTTGGTGCGGGGCTTGTCGCGATCATGGTGACCTTTGTCGCCGTCGGCATGGAGTCGGCGCTGGCGCCGTTCGGTATCGGCCTGGCGCTGTTTGTCATGGTCGGCGCCTTGGTCGATCTGGCAGAGCGCACCAGCCTGTTCCGCGCGCCGTTCGCCACGGTACGCATGCGCGCTGCCGGTCTGCCTCGTTCGGCGTGGGGCACAGCGGTGGCGCATTTCGGCATCGCCGTGACCTTGTTCGGCATTGTCTGTCAGACCTGGGCGAGCGAACGCATCGTCGCGCTCAAGCCCACGCAGGTGGTGACGCTCGCGGACTACGACCTCACATTCGACGGCATCGTGGAACACACGGGGCCCAATTTCCGCGAACTCGGCGCGAAGTTCACGGTGCGTAGCGGCGGCGTGCCGATCGGCACCATGCAGCCGTCAAAACGCAGCTTCGCCTCGCGCGGTTCGACGACGACGGAAGCGGCCTTGATGACGCGCGGCGTCAGCCAGCTTTATCTGTCGCTCGGCGACACCAATGAAGACGGCTCGATTGCCATCCGGCTTTATCACAAGCCGATGGTGCTGCTGATCTGGCTCGGCGCGTTGGTTATGATGTTCGGTGGCGGCTTGTCATTGTCGGATCGCCGCCTGCGCATCGGCGCGCCGAAGCCCGCGCCGAAATCCTCGTCGCTGCAGCCGGCCGAGTAGGGCATGCGCAAACTCGCGCTCATTGCCGTGCTGTTCGCGCTTATCGCGCCGCAGATCAGCCATGCGGTCACGCCGGATGAAATTCTGAAAGATCCCGTTCTAGAAGCGCGTGCGCGCACGCTGTCGCGCGAGCTGCGCTGCATGGTGTGTCAGAACCAGTCCATCGACGATTCCGAAGCGCCGCTCGCCAAGGACCTGCGCATCCTCGTGCGTGAGCGTCTGACCAATGGCGACAGCGACAAGCAGGTGCTCGATTTTCTGGTGTCGCGTTACGGCGAGTTCGTTTTGCTCAAGCCGCCGCTGCAGCCGCAGACTCTATTGCTGTGGGCAGTGTCGCCGGCGGTGCTGCTCATCGGCATTGTTGCGCTCTTCATGATGGCACGCCGCCGCAAGGCTGCGATTCCGCCACCGGCGCCGCTGAGTGATGCGGAGCAGCGCAAATTGGCCACATTGGTCGACCGCTAAGCGCGACAATCCGCCGCATAAGACATTGATATTATTGTGGAAATAGGTTTGCGCACCTTACCGAAGTTTAATCCCTCCGACAGGTCGCTGTAAGGCTCATCACCCCATCTTCAGGTTCGAAACGACGCCTAAGGCGTCAGCGAAATTGAGATGGAGATTTCACGATGAACCCGAGCGTCATTCCAGCTCCTCCCAAAAAGTCGCGCGTGCTCTCGATCCGCCGCGCTGTTCTTCTCGCCACCACCATCGCCGGTCTCGGCGTTGCTGCATTGGTCGTCGCCCCCGGCTTGAACCTCCAGGGCGGCTATTCGTCAGCGGTGGCGCAGAATTTGACCGAGCAGGCCAAGAAGGTCCCGGCTCCCACCGGCTTTGCCGACATCGTCGAGAAGGTGAAGCCGGCGGTGATCTCGGTTCGCGTCAAGATCGACGGCGGTTCGCAGACCGACGGTCTCGGCGGCCAGAACATGGAAAACGTGCCTCCGGGCCTGCGTGAGTTCTTCAAGCGCTTCGGCATGCCCGAAGGGCAGAACGGGCCGGAAGGCATGCCGCCGCGCGGCGGTCGTCACAACACCATCATGGGTCAGGGCTCGGGCTTCTTCATCTCGGCCGACGGTTACGCCGTGACCAACAATCACGTCGTCGACAAGGCCGAAAGCGTTCAGGTCACCACCGACGATGGCAAGACTCACACGGCGAAAGTCATCGGCACCGATCCGCGCAGCGACCTCGCGCTGATCAAGGTCGAAGGCGGCTCGTTCCCTTACGTCAAGCTCGCTGACGCTGCGCCGCGTATCGGCGACTGGGTCATCGCGGTCGGTAATCCGTTCGGCCTCGGTGGCACTGTTACCGCCGGCATCGTCTCGGCCCGTGGCCGCGACATCGGCGCCAGCGCCTATGACGACTTCATCCAGATCGACGCACCGGTGAACAAGGGCAATTCGGGCGGTCCGACCTTCGATACCAACGGCAACGTGATCGGCGTCAACACGGCGATCTTCTCTCCGTCGGGCGGCTCGGTCGGCATCGCCTTCGCGATCCCGTCGGACACCGTCAAGACGATCGTCGCGCAGCTCAAGGAGCGTGGCTCGGTGTCGCGCGGTTGGATCGGCGTTCAGATCCAGCCAGTGACGCAGGACATCGCTGACAGCCTCGGCCTTAAGAAGACCGAAGGCGCGTTGGTGGCCGAACCGCAGAAGAACGGTCCGGCGGCGCAAGCCGGCATCGAAGCCGGAGACGTCATTACTGCCGTCAATGGCGACGAGGTGAAGGATGCCCGTGATCTGGCCAAGAAGATCGGTGCTCTGCCGCCGAAGTCGGCGGTGAAGCTCAGCGTCCTGCACAAGGGCGCGGACAAGACGGTCAACCTGACGCTCGGCGAATTGCCGAACCAGAAGGAAGCCAACGCCAAGGGCGGCAACAAGTCCGACGACAATGACAGCGGCGCGGCCGAAATCGGCAAGCTTGGTCTGACTTTGGCCCCGGCGGCGCGCGTGGCGGGTGCCGGCAGCGAGGGTGTGGTGATCACCGGTGTCGATAACGGCGGTCTGGCCGCGGAGCAGGGCTTTGCGACCGGCGACGTCATCCTCGAAGTCGCCGGCAAGTCGGTCTCAACACCGGCCGATGTCCGCAAGGTCGTCACCGGCGCGCGCAGCGAAGGCAAGCGCACTGTGCTGCTACGGGTGAAGTCCGGCGAGAACACCCGCTTCGTCGCCCTCCCGGTCGGGCAGGGCTGAGACAACGAGTTTGAGGCCTTGTCGCTGGCAACCGTCGCCCCCGCTAGCGGTACGACCTCACGGGGCGGGCCTTGTGCCCGTCCCGACTTTCTCCGGAAGCCGTACGGCCCTTTCGGGCTGAGCTTCCAAACGAGCTTCACTCTGACAACCGTCGCCCCCGTCAGGGTGGGGTCGTTGAGGGGGTGGCGGTCCAAAGCCGCCACCCCCTCGCGTACGAGACGCGAACTTCAGGGCGGCTGAGACCTAAACCGGCCTGGTGAGGCCGGTCTTTCGAGGGAGCGACCCCGGTAGGGCTTTACCTGCCACCGAATTGTCTGGAATTGGTGTGACCGATGCCCACTTATGCGGATATTCAGGGAACGCGCGCTTCCGGCCGGCCGGCCGATGCGCAGCCGGATCGGGTCACTATGCGACTGCTTATTATCGAGGACGACCGCGACGCCGCG
Organism: uncultured Hyphomicrobiales bacterium; assembly: GCA_903929045.1. Taxonomy (GTDB): domain Bacteria; phylum Pseudomonadota; class Alphaproteobacteria; order Rhizobiales; family Xanthobacteraceae; genus Pseudolabrys. The sequence continues at coordinate 7,918 of CAIYTE010000133.1, read as the reverse complement.
GACTATCTGGTCAAGGCCTTTCATGAGGTCGGCCATATCGCCGACGCGGCCCATGATGGTGAGGACGGCCTCGCCATGGCGCTCGACGGCCAGTACGACGTCCTGATCGTCGACCGCATGCTGCCCAAGCGCGATGGCCTGTCGGTGATCGGCACCTTGCGGACCAAGAAGATAGAAACCCCGGCGCTCATTCTCTCCGCGCTCGGCCAGGTCGATGACCGGGTAAAGGGCCTGCGCGCCGGTGGCGACGATTATCTCTCCAAACCCTATTCCTTCTCCGAACTGCTTGCGCGCGTGGAGGTTTTGTCACGCCGCCGCGGCAGCCGTGGCGAAGACACCGTCTTGCGCGTCGGCGATCTCGAACTCGACCGGCTGTCGCATCAGGTGAAGCGCGGGGCGGAGGAAATTACGCTGCAGCCGCGCGAATTCCGGCTGCTGGAATATTTGATGAAGCACGCCGGGCAGGTGGTGACCCGCACTATGCTGCTGGAAAACGTCTGGGATTACCATTTCGACCCGCAGACCAACGTCATCGACGTGCACATCTCGCGCTTGCGCTCGAAAATCGATAAAGGATTCTCCCAGCCGCTTTTGCACACGGTCCGCGGCGCGGGATACATGGTTCGTGACGGCGCTCGGTAAACTCTTTCGCACCACCACGTTCAAGCTGACGCTGGTCTATTTGACCGTGTTTGCGCTGTTTGCGGCGTTTCTGCTGGGTTATTTCACCTTCAATACCCGCCGCCTGATCACCGAACAGATCACCGACATCGTCAACGCCGAAATCACCGGCCTGTCCGAGCAATACCGGACCGGCGGCATTCGCCAACTGGTGCTCGTCGTCGACGCGCGGGCGCGGCGGCCGGGTTCGAGCCTTTATCTGGTGACGACGTTCAACGGCGACGCGCTGGCCGGCAACGTGACCGCGCTGCCGCCCGGCATTCTCGACACCAATGGCTGGACCGAGACGGCCTATCGCCGTCTCGATGAAGCCGAGAATGTCGGTCACCCGGAAAACGCCAGTCATCACGAGCATCTGGCCTTCGTGCGGGTGTTTCAACTGCCTGGCGGCTTCCGTCTGCTGGTCGGACGCGATCTCGACGAGCGCGAGCGGCTCTACCACATCATCCTCGGCGCGGGGCGGTGGTCGATCGCCATCGTCATCATCCTGGGTCTTGCCGGCGGCTTGTTCGTGACGCGGCGTGTGTTGAAGCGCGTCGACGCCATGACGGAGACGACGCGCACCATCATGGCCGGCGATCTCGGCGGTCGGCTGCCGGTTGCCGGCACGGGCGATGAACTCGACCGGTTGGCCGAAAATCTGAACGTCATGCTGGAGCGCATCGAAGCGCTGATGCACGGCCTGAAAGAAGTGTCCGACAACATCGCGCACGATCTGAAGACGCCGCTGACGCGGCTGCGCAACCGCACCGAAGAGGCGCTGCGCTCCGGCAAGAGCGATGCGGAATACCGCGCCGCGCTGGAATCGACAATCGAAGAGTCTGACGGGCTGATCAAGACTTTCAACGCGCTGTTGATGATCGCGCGCGCGGAATCCGGACAGGCCGGCGACATGCTGAATTTCGACGCCGCCGAAGTCGCGACGGACATTTGCGAACTCTATGAGCCGCTGGCCGAGGAGAAGGGCATCACGCTTAAGGTCGAGGCGGGTGAGAGCGCGCCGGTTAACGGCAATCGCGAATTGATCAGCCAGGCGGTCGCCAATCTAGTCGACAACGCCATCAAATATACCGAACAGCAGAATCTTCCCGAGGGCGAAAAAACAGAGGGCGCGCCTGCGCCCGAAATCCTGTTGCGCGCCGTCAATGACGGTAATCGCGTCTTGCTGATCGTGGCCGACCACGGCCCCGGCATTCCGGAAGCGGATCGTGCCCGTGTGGTCGAACGCTTCGTGCGCCTGGAGCAAAGCCGTTCCAAGCCGGGCTCGGGGCTGGGGCTCAGCCTCGCCTCGGCGGTGGCGCGTCTGCATGGCGGCGAGTTGACGCTGGAGGATAACCATCCCGGTCTCAAGACCGTCATTGCCTTGCCGCGCGGGGGACCGTTACAAAGTGCGGGATGAGGCCGCCGGGCAAAAAGACGACCACAAGGCCTGCCACTAAACCGGCAGGCCGCAAGAAAACCGCTGCGCCGGGTGCAACACTCGCCGCGCGGACCGTTACCGCGCCGAAACTCCTCGATGAAAAAGCCGCCGCCGCGCGCGTGACGGAATGGCTGGCCCAAGCGCCGGCCGCCGACACAAAACGCCTGAGGGCGCTGCTGGCCGCGCATCCGGTCGTCGCCACGCTGCTGCAAGGTCTCGCCGAGCACTCGCCCTATCTCTGGGATCTCGCCAGCATGGAACCGCAGCGTCTGTTGCGGCTGTTTGAGTCCGATCCCGATACGCATTTCGCCGTGCTGCTGGCCGAAAATGGCAGTGCCATCGCCAAGACCTCGGACGAAGAGGAGGCAATGCGGCTGTTGCGCCGCATGAAGGCGGAAGCGGCGCTGCTGATTGCGGTCGCCGACATTGGCGGTGTCTGGCAGGTGATGCGGGCGGCGCATGCGCTGACCGAACTCGCCGACACGGCGGTGGGCAGCGCGGTGCGCTTCATTTTGGCGGACGCCACGCGCGCCGGCTCGCTCAAGCCCAAAGATAAGGCGCAGCCGCAGATCGGCTCAGGCTACATCGCGCTGGCCATGGGCAAGATGGGCGCGTTCGAACTCAACTATTCCAGCGATATCGATCTCATCGTTCTCTACGACCCGGAAGCGGAAGCCGTGCCGGAAGACGCCGTGCCCGCACCGCTGTTCGTCAAGTTCACGCAGCGGCTGGTGAAGCTGCTGCAGCACCGCACCGCCGACGGCTACGTGTTCCGCACCGATCTGCGGCTGCGGCCCGATCCGGCGTCGACCGCCATCGCCATCTCCACCGCGGCGGCGATGTCTTACTACGAAAGCGCCGGGCAGAACTGGGAGCGCGCCGCCATGATCAAGGCGCGTGCTTGCGCCGGCGACATTGCGGCGGGCGAGGCGGTGCTCGCCGAATTGGCGCCCTTCGTCTGGCGGCGCTATCTCGATTTCGCCTCGGTCGCCGACGTGCACGCCATGAAGCGGCAGATCAATGCGTTTCGCGGCCATGGCGAGATCGCGGTCGAAGGTCACAACATCAAGCTCGGCCGCGGCGGCATCCGCGAGGTCGAGTTCTTTGCCCAGACGCAGCAATTGATCGCCGGTGGCCGCAACCCGCATCTGCGCGACCGCGACACGCTGACGACCCTCGACAAGCTCGAGCACGACCGCTGGATAGACACCCAGGTGCGCGACGAGATGAAGGCGGCCTATTGCTTTCTGCGCACCGTCGAGCACCGGCTGCAGATGGTCAATGACGAGCAGACGCAGGTGTTGCCGGCGGAACCGGGCGACATGGAAAAGTTCGCGCGCTTTCTCGGCTATGCGGGCCGCGACGCTTTTGCGGAGGATTTTGTCGGTCATCTCGAGAAGGTGCAGCGGCATTATGCCCGGTTGTTCGAAACCGCGCCGGGAAACGACAAGCCGCAGCTGGTATTTTCTGCTGACGCTGACGACCGCAAGACGCTGGAGCGGCTGGCGGAGCTCGGCTTTCGCAAGCCGCTGGAAGCCTCGGCCATCATTCGCAACTGGCTGAGCGGCGGGCATCGTTCGTTGAAAGGCGAGGTGTCGCAAACACATCTGCAGGCGCTGGTGCCTTTGCTGGTCGAGCATATCGGCCACACCGACAATCCAGGCGCGACCCTGGTTCAGTTCGACCACTTCCTCGGCAATCTGCATGCGCCGGCGCGGCTGCTGTCGCTGCTGCGGCAGAAGCCCGATCTGATTGCTTTGACAACCTTGGTGCTGGGCATTGCGCCGCGGCTGGCTGATACGCTGGCGCGCAATCCACAGGTCATGGATGCACTGGTCGATCCGAGTTTCTTCGGCGCGCTTCCGGACGATTCCGAGCTGAACCGGCGGCTCGACGAGGCACTGGCGCAGGCGCGCTATGACGAGGACCTGCTCGAACGCATCCGCATGTTCGGGCTGGAATACATGTTCCTGATCGGCGTGCGCATTTTGTCCGGCACGGTGACGGCGCGGCAGGCGGGTGAGGCTTTCGCGCGGCTCGCCGACGCCGTTATCCGCGCCGTGCATCGTGGCGTCGCCGAGAATTTCGCCGGGACCTACGGCAATATGCGCGGCGAAGAGACGGCCGTGCTGGCGATGGGCAAGCTCGGCGGACGCGAGATGACGGCGACCTCCGATCTCGATCTGATGCTGATTTACGATTTTGATGACCGTCAGCCGGAGTCGGATGGCAAGCGTCCGCTTTACGGCGGGCAATATTTCGCGCGTCTGACGCAGCGGCTGATCAATGCGCTGACGGCGTAGACCAATTACGGCTCTCTTTACGACGTCGATATGCGGTTGCGGCCGTCAGGCCGTGCGGGCCCGCTTGCGGTGCAGATCGAGGGTTTCACCGGCTATCAGGAAAACGAGGCCTGGACTTGGGAGCACATGGCGTTGACGCGGGCGCGCGTGGTGTCGGCGTCTCCGGAATTTGCCGCGCGGGTGGAGCAGGTGATCCGCGACATCCTGCGGCGGCCGCGCGATGCCGCGCAGATTGCGGGCGATGTCGTGGAAATGCGCGGCGCCATCGCTGCGGAGAAGGGCGATGCGGAGCGCTGGGACTTGAAGTACGCCGCCGGTGGACTGGTCGATATCGAGTTCATCGCGCAGTATTTGCAGCTCGTTTACGCGCATACGCTGCCGGACATCCTCGACACCTCGACCGCGCGCGTGCTCGACAAGGCGCGGCAGCTTCAGGTGCTGGCGGTCGAAGATGCCGAGGTGTTGCGGGCGGCCGTGCAGTTCTATCACGACCTGACGCAGCTGGTGCGGCTCTGCCTGCCGGGGCCGTTCGATCCCAAGACGGCGGGCGCAGGACTGTTGCGGCTGCTGGCGCGTTCGGCTGGTGTGCCGGATTTCGCCACGCTCGATGCGACCTTGATCGAGACGCAGGCGAAAGTACGCGCGTGCTTCGTGCGGATTTTGGGCAGCGTGCCTTGATCGTCGTCATTCCGGGACGGCGCTTTTGCGCCGGACCCGGAATCCAGAAGGCTGCGGTTGCGTATCTGGATTCCGGGTTCGCTCGCGTTGCTCGCGCCCCGGAATGACAGTTACGCCGCTTCTTCCTTCGGCAGCAGGCACTGCGGCTTGAGCGGCAGGCGCACGACCACCATGGTGCCCGTGCCGGGCCGCGAGCGGATTCGCATGCAGCCGCCGTGCAGTTCGACGAGCGATTTGGCGATGGCGAGGCCCAGCCCCGAGCCCTGATACGTCTTGGTCAACTGGCTCTCGACCTGTTCGAACGGGCGGCCGAGGCGCGCCAGCGCATCCTTGGCGATACCGATGCCGCTGTCGGAGATGCCGAGGGTGACGAAGCCGTCCGACATGCGCCCGCGCACGGTAATGGTGCCGCCGGCGGGCGTAAATTTCACGGCATTCGAAAGCAGGTTCAGCGCGATCTGCTTGATGGCGCGGCGGTCGGCTCGCAATTGCAGATGTGGCGCGATCTGGTGAACGACCTCGAGCTGTTTCTCTTCGGCCTTGGACGACACGACGCGCATGGATTCGGCCAGCAGCGTATCGAGATCGAGATCCTCAAAATCGAGGCGAATGCGGCCGGCTTCGATCTTCGACATGTCGAGGATGTCGTTGATGACGTCGAGCAGGTACTGCCCGCTGTCGTGAATATCGCTGCAATACTCGTTGTACTTCTCGGCGCCGAGCGGGCCGAACATGCCCGACTCCATGATTTCCGAGAAGCCGATGATGGCGTTGAGCGGTGTGCGGAGCTCGTGGCTCATATTGGCGAGGAACTTCGACTTCGCGGCGTTGGCCTCTTCGGCGCGGGTCTTTTCCTCGGCGTATTTCTCGGCCAGCTCAGCGAGACGCTGCTGCGAGGCGCGCAGGTCGGCGATGGTCGCGATCTGGCGCTGCTCGCTCTCGATCAGCTTTTCTTCATGCGTTTTCAGTTCGGTGATGTCGGTGCCGACCGACACATAGCCGCCGTCCTTGGTGCGTCTTTCGCTGATGTGCAGCCAGCGGCCGTCTTCAAGCTGCGCTTCAAAGGTGCTGGCGCCAGGAACGGTCGGGCCGCCGGTGACGACCTTGTTGCGCACGATCGGCTGGCTGCCGGCGGCGGCAAGCGACTCGTAGGAGGCGCCGACCAGGATCGCTTCGTCGGGCAGATTGTGCAGTTCCTGGAAGTTGGAATTGCACAGTACCAGCCGGTTGTCGGCGTCCCACAGCACGAAGGCTTCGGGGATGGTCTCGATGGCGTCGCGCAGTCGCATGTCGGCGGCGACGGTTTTTTCGACCAGGCTCTTTTGTTCGGTGATGTCGACGGCGATGCCTATGAGATGCAGGCCGGGCTCGCCGCGCTGGCGCACCAGTTCGCAGCGCGCGCGCAACCAGACCCAATGGCCGTCGGCGTGGCGCATGCGGAACGCCTGGTCGACGTATGTCGTCTTCGCCTCGGCGAGTTCTGTGGCGAGTTCGTAAAGCTGGACGTCGTCCGGATGCACCAGCGCGCTGACGTCGCCGAAGGGCATCAAATTGTCCTTGGCGCGCAGGCCGAGGATATCGAACATCGACTGCGACCAGAAAATCCGGCCCCGGGCGAGATCCCAATCCCACAGTCCGCAACGGCCGCGATTGAGCGCCGTGTCGATACGGCTGCGGACGGTGTCGTAAATGACGTCGGCTTCGCGGGCGCGCGTCGCCTGCCAGTGGAAGGCGAAGCCGAGGATCAGGACGACGAAGCCGGTGGTGGCCGACAAGGTGACGGTCAGCGTCGTGATCGAACGCCAGGAGGCGAGGCCGGTATCCTTGGACTGGATGACGGCAAGCTGCCCCCACGGCGCCTTCAGCATGCGGACGGTGGCAATGACGTGGCTGTCGTCGGGCAGGGTGAGGTCCAGCACGCCGGCATTGGCGCCGAAGGTCGTCAGCGGCTGCGTGGGCCCTAGCAATTCGATCAGGCGGCGGCCGATGGTGTTGTCGGTCGCCGGCGTCGCTGCGGCAATGATGCCGTCGGCGTTGGTGAGCAGAAACTGGCGACCGGCAGCGGTGGCCCACGGCGGCAGCACCTGTCCGAGCACTTCCTGCGGACGCCCGATGGTCTCGCTCGGCTGATTGAGCTGCTGCAGCCGTTCGGCGGCGAGATCGGCGAGCGCGTCCACCGAGATCGCCATCGTATTGAGCGTTTGACGACGTTGATCGAGCACCTGCACGGCGGCGCCGACGCAGATGGTGACGAGAAATGCGATGATCAGAACGGGTACAGCACGCCGGAGCAAAGGCTCAGCCGTCAGCAACCGCCGATATGCCGGTTTGGCAATCGATTGCGCCAGGCCTTTGATAGAATCCGGACGTGCAGACGCACTCGCCACGTTGGCGCGCGCCATGTAGGCCTCCAATCGGTAAGTCCCCTGCCTCAACAATCGGAAGGATGTGCCGCATCACTTGCCGAATCGCTCATAGGATTTGAATCGATGTGGGGTGATTTGTCGAGAGTCCGCGGAGTCAATTATTGAAAAATTGTTACCCACACAAAAGGCCGATGCCATCGACACAACTCGATGGTCGGCTTTGATGCGGTAACGGCGGGTTCCCGCCGACTCACTGTGGTTTAAGCGAGCGCGCGCTCGACGATGTCGGCGAGATCGCGCGACAGATTCGGCATCGCTTTGATTCGCGTCAGCGCAGCTTGCGCCTTTGCCCGGCGGCCGTCTTCAAGCATGCGCCAGGTGCGGAACGCGGTTGCCATCCGCGCCGCGAGCTGCGGATTGTTCGGATCATATCCCGCTGTTCGGCCGTCAGCGGGGTTTCCAACAACAAT
>CAIYTE010000132.1 GCA_903929045.1 uncultured Hyphomicrobiales bacterium | reverse complement strand
GCATTGCGCTAATCCCCCACCCGGCTCGTTGCACTCGCCACCCTCCCCCTTCGGGGGAGGGATCAGCAAGCGAATGCCGCGCCATGTAACTCACTTCGCCTTCTCGATCTTCGTGATCCCGCCCATATAGGGCTTGAGCACGTCCGGCACGACGATCGAGCCGTCTTCCTGCTGATAGGTTTCCATCACTGCGATCAAGGCGCGGCCGACGGCGACGCCCGAGCCGTTGAGCGTGTGGACGAATTGCGGCTTGTTGTTCTTGTCGCGATAGCGCGCGTTCATGCGGCGCGCCTGGAAATCGCCGCACACCGAACAGGACGAAATCTCGCGGTACATGTTCTGGCCCGGCAGCCAGACCTCGATGTCGTAGGTCTTCTGCGAGGCAAAGCCCATGTCGCCGGTGCAGAGCGTGATGACGCGGTAGTGCAGATCGAGCTTCTTCAGCACTTCCTCGGCGCAAGCGAGCATGCGCTCGTGCTCGGCCTTGGAATTTTCCGGCGTCGTGATCGAGACCAGTTCGACCTTGGTGAACTGGTGCTGGCGGATCATGCCGCGCGTGTCGCGGCCCGCAGCGCCCGCTTCGGCGCGGAAGCACGGCGTGCAGGCGGCGTAGCGGCGCGGCAAGGTGTTTTCGTCGACGATAGACTCGCGGACGAGATTGGTGAGCGGCACTTCGGCGGTGGGGATGAGCCAGAGTGTCGACTCTACGATAGGTGTAACACCCGAAATCATTCCATCTTGATGGAGCGTCGGAGTTCGTAGATTTACTTTGCCTTCAAATCTGCGTTCCAATTCTTGCTGCCGAGCACCTTTGAAGTGCACCGAGAGTTGGCCAGGCGTGTCGGACCCGGTCACATAGAATTCTTCTGGCGTCAGGCTTTCTTCGACTTTGGTTGGGAATTGGTCTTCTTTGAATTTTGGCAATTGAGCTGTGCCAAACATCGTATCATCGCGCACTAAAAGCGGCGGATTGACCTCGGTGTAACCGCCCTGCTCGCTGGTATGCGTATCGAGGAAGAACTGACCGAGGGCACGCTCCAGCCGCGCCAGACCTTTTTGCAAAACCACGAAGCGCGCGCCGGACAGTTTGGCGGCGAGTTCGAAATCCATCATGCCGAGCGCGGCGCCGAGATCGAAATGTTCTTTCGGCTTGAATGAATATTCGCGCTTCTGGCCGTAGACGTTCTTCTCGACATTGCCGTGTTCGTCGGCGCCGTCCGGCACTTCGTCGAGCGGCAGATTCGGGATCTGCGCCAGTTCCTTGTCGAGGTCGGCGCCGAACTTTTGCGTGTCGGCCTCGTATTCCGGCATCTTTAGTTTCAGCTCTGCGACTTCGGCCATCAAGGCCGCCGCGGTGGCTTCATCCTTCTTCGCCTTGGCCGCGCCGATTTCCTTCGACGCCGCGTTGCGGCGCGCCTGCGCCTGCTCGGACTTGCCGATGGCGGCGCGGCGCTTTTCGTCGAGCGCAATCAGCCTGGCGGACAACGGCTCCAGATGGCGGCGCGCAAGGCCGCGATCGAAGGCGTCCGGGCTCTCTCGAATCCATTTGATGTCGTACATGGCGGGGTTCTAGTCGGATTTGGGGGGAAATTAAAGCGCGGTTCTAACATCCGATCATTCCCGCGAAGGCGGGAATCCAGCACTTTCCAGGGCTGGGTCCCCGCTTTCGCGGGGACGACGATTTGGGCCTACCCCACCGGCGTGGCGTCGCTCTTGGCAGCCTCTGTGGCCTTGGCTTCCTTCTCGGCCGCTTCGCGCTGCGCCGTCTTTTCGACGAAGCCGGCGGCGATGATCGAGCCCTCGTAGAGCAGCAGCAACGGCACCGCGAGCGACATCTGGCTGATGACGTCCGGCGGCGTCAGCACCGCCGCCAGCACGAAGGCGGCGACGATGAAGTAGCGGCGTTTTTCCTTGAGCTGCTGCTGCGTGATGACGCCGATGCGCGCCAGCAGCGTCAGGATGACGGGCAACTGGAACGCCACGCCGAAGGCGAGCACCAATGTCATCATCAGCGACAGGTATTCGCCGACCTTCGGCAGCAGCGCGATCGAAGCGTCGTGGCCGTCGCTGGTCTGCTGCATGCCGAGCGAGAAGCGCACCAGCATCGGCAGCACGAGGAAGTATACGACCGTCGCGCCGAGCGCGAAGAAGAACGGCGTGGCGATGAGATATGGCAGGAACGCCTTGCGCTCGTGGCGATAGAGGCCCGGCGCGACGAACATGTAGATCTGCCCGGCCACCACCGGGAACGACAGGAAGGCGGCGCCGAACATGGCGAGCTTCAGCTGCGTCAGGAAATATTCGAGCAGCGCGGTGTAGATGAACTTCGAATTCTCTGCGCCCGCAATCCAGACGAAGGGCCAGACCAGAATGTTGTAGATGTCCTTGGCGAAGAAAAAGCAGATCGCGAACATGACACCAAAGGCGAGCAGCGCCTTGATGAGCCGCGAGCGCAGCTCGATCAGGTGCTCCATCAGCGGCGCTTTGGTCGCCTCGATGTCTTCGTGGCTCACGACGCGCTCCCGCCCGACTTGGCGTCGGGTTTAGCAGCGTCCGCGACGGCGGGCTGCGTCGTCACCGGTGCGAAATCCTTTTCCGTCACGGCTGCGGGCAGTTCCGGCATCGGAACATCCGGGATCGGCGCTTCGACCGGCGGGATGGTGGCGGCCGGCAGCATGGCGCCATCGGGCACGGTGCCCGGCAGCGGCGGCGCATCCGGCGCGTGCGAGGCGTCCGTCTTCGGAATTTCCTTCAACGGATCGTCGAAGTCGAAGGTCTTCTCGATTTCCTTCTGGGTGTCGCCCAGCGGATCGTAGCTGGTGATGCTGTTGGTGACGTCTTCGGCGTGCTTCTTGAGATCGGTGAGCTCGGCTTCGCGCAACGCTTCCTGGAACTGGCCCTGGAATTCGTTGGCCATGCGCCGGATCTTGCCCATCCAGTGGCCGACCGACCGCAGCACCGTCGGCAGTTCCTTCGGGCCAATCGCGATCAGCGCGACGATGCCGATGACGACTATCTCGCCCCAACCCAACCCGAACATCGAATGCCTCAACTCCCCGCGCCTGCCCCCGAAAGGACCGGCGGCGCCTCAACAAAGACTTACGAGCGCACGCTTTCGGCGCGCTCGGCTTCCGTCTTGGTGGCGGCGGGTTCAATGGACTTGACCGGCGCCGGCGGCGCTTCGGCGGTCTTCTCGTCTTCCGACATGCCCTTCTTGAAAGCCTTGATGCCCTGGGCGAAGTCGCCCATCAGGCCGGAGATTTTGCCACGGCCGCCGAACAGAACCATGACGACCAGAAGAACGATCATCCAGTGCCAAATGCTAAACGAACCCATCGGCAAACCCTCCACAGGCCAGGCGCATTCGCTGCGCGCCGCGCCATCCACTATTTCGCTGTGAAACTAGGCCCCGGAAGCGGCAAAAACAAGGACATAGCGCAGGCACAGAATGCCGCAATGTCACGCTAAGGGACGGGAATTACTGTCATTCCGGGGCCGACCGAAGGTCGGAGCCCGGAATCCAGCTCTGGCACAGCGCGTCGCTTATGGATTCCGGGTTCGCGCCAAGGGGCGCGCCCCGGAATGACCCGTCACTTCTCGCCGTCGCCCTGCTCCGGCTCGCCGGCCGCTTCGGCTTTCTCGGACTGATCGACCTGCGCTTCCGGCGGCGCCAGACCGAGGTCGAGTTCGAGATCGCCCGGCTCCAGCGGATCCTCGTCATCGCGCAGCGAGGCGTCGTCCGACGGCATCGGCACGCCGAAGCCATCCGGCATCGAGCCTTCCAGCAGACCCGCGCCCTTGAGTTCGTCGAGACCGGGCAGATCGGCGACTTCCTCGAGACCGAAGTGCGACAGGAAGTCCTCGCTGGTGCCGTAAGTGATCGGACGGCCCGGCGCCTTGCGGCGGCCGCGCGGCCGGATCCAGCCGGTCTTGAGCAGCACGTCGAGCGTGCCGGTCGCGGTTTGCACGCCGCGGATTTCCTCGATCTCGGCGCGCGTCACCGGCTGGTGATAGGCGCAGATGGCGAGCGTCTCGATGGCGGCGCGCGACAGCTTGCGGGTTTCCACCGTCTGCTTGGTCAGCAGCCACGACAGGTCGTTGGCGGTGCGGAAGGTCCACTTCTTGCCGACGCGCACGAGATTGACGCCGCGCGTGGCGTATTCCTGCTGCAGCTGCACCAGCGAGAACTTGACGTCGACGCCGTCGGGCAGAGCGCGCTTGAGCGTCGCTTCGTCGAGCGGATCGGCGGCGGCAAACAGCATGGCCTCGAGCAGACGCAACGCCTCGGGGCGCTGTACCGGCTCTTCGCTGCCGTCCTGCGCGGCCGCGTCCTGCGAAGCGACCTCAACGGTCTCCTCGACGATCGCGACTTCAACGGTGTCCTGCTCGGTCGCTTGTTCGCTCGTCTCGACGTTTTCCGGCGACGTTTCGTTCGACGCCGCGTGCTCCGGCGTTTCCGCCGGTTCGTCGTTGTGAACAATCGCGAGCTTCTTGGCTGCGCTCGGCATGGGCTGCGGCTCCTTATGCGTTTTCTTGTGCGTCATGCAGATTGGCACTGCCGTTCCCGCCGATGCGCTTGCGCATGAAAATCGGCGAGAAGGACTCCTTCTGGTGCACCTCGGCGAGGCCTTCCTTGACCATTTCGAGGGCGGACGCGAACGACGAGGCAAACACGGTCGCGGCCAAAGCGGGCTCGACCACGTAGCTGATCAGATAGGCATCGATGCGCGACCAGTCTTCCGACTGGCCGATAAGCCGCTCGAGGCAGGAGCGCGCTTCGGCGAGAGACCACACCGTGCGCTTCTTGAAGCGCACGCGCGACAGAACGGTGCGCTGGCGCTGGCTCGAATAGGCGGCGAGCAGATCGTAGAGCGTCGCCGAATATTCCGACTGCTTCACTTCAGCGATCGGCTCCGGCGCGCCGCGGGCGAACACATCGCGGTTGAGCTGCGGACGGCCCATCAGGCGCGTCGCCACTTCGCGGAAGGCTTCGAGACGGCGCAGGCGATACGCCAGCGCCAGCGCCATGTCCTCGGCGGACGGCCCCTCGCCGGGTGCTGCTTCCGGCAGCAGCAGGCGCGATTTGAGATACGCGAGCCAGGCCGCCATCACGAGATAATCGGCGGCGAGTTCAAGCCGCTTGGTGCGCGCTTCCTCGACGAACAGCAAATACTGGTCGGCGAGCGCGAGAATGGAAATCTTGGCGAGATCGACCTTCTGCTGCCGCGCCAGCGCCAGCAACAGATCGAGCGGGCCTTCGAAGCCCTCGACGTCGACCATCATCGCCGGTTCGGTGTCGCCGCGGTCGGCGGCGAGCTGGCCCGCCAGGGCGTTGTCAAAGGTCTCGCTCATGTCGTCATCCGTGGCATTGGTCCGTCAGAAGCGTTGGGTTCGCCGATCATTTTGTTGAACATCGCCCGCGCGGCCTCGATATCGAAATTCGGCCGGGCCGATTTCGCCGCCAGTGCGGCTTGTGCGCGCCGCGCGGCGTCACCCTTGAGTTCCGGCGACATGCTGGCGACCGCGATCATCTCTTCGAGTTTGCCATTGCAATGAAGCACGACATCGCAGCCCGCGGCGAGCGCGGCGGCGCTGCGCTGGGCAATTGTCCCCGACAAAGCGTTCATCGAAACGTCATCGCTCATCAGCAAACCGTCGAATCCGATAAAGCCGCGAATCACTTCGCGTATCATTGTGACGGAAGTGGTGGCGGGCGCATCGGGGTCGAGCGCGCTAAACACAACATGCGCGGTCATGCCGAGCGGCAGGTTCCGCAGCGGTTTGAAGGCGGCGAAGTCGGTTTGTTCCAGTATCACGCGATCTGTGTCGACCGTCGGCAGTGCGAGATGGCTGTCGGCAGTGGCGCGGCCATGGCCCGGCAGGTGTTTAAGTACCGGTAGGACGCCGCCGGCCATGAGGCCCTCGGCAACGGCGGCGGCAATGGCCGCGACCTTGCCCGGCTCGGTTCCATAGGCGCGGTCGCCGATGATCGGATCGCCGCCGGCGACCGGCACGTCGGCAATCGGCAGGCAGTCGACATCGAGGCCGACGGCGGTGAGATCGGCGGCGATCAGGTGGCCGGCAAGCCGCGCCGCGGCCAGTCCGACGGCCTTGTCGCGGTCGTAGAGGTCGCTGTAACGCGCGCCGGGCGGATAGACCGGCCAATGCGGCGGGCCGAGGCGCTGCACGCGGCCGCCTTCCTGGTCGACCAGAACAGGCGCTTCCCAGCCCAACGCATCGCGGAATGATTGTATGAGTTCAGAGACTTGCTCAGGCGTACTGATGTTGCGCTTGAAGATGATGCCGCCCCACGGCTTGGCATCGCGCAAGAACGCTCGTTCGTTGTCGGCCAGCGTCAGGCCGGCCAATCCGGTAATGAAGGCGGATGACGACATAGGCGCGGATTAGCCCGCGCGCGCCACCACGGCAAGTTTGCCTGTTAATTCTTCAGGTCCGGCTTTCCGGTCAGTTCTTCTGGACCAGACAGCTGCCCCCGGCGGCCTTCATGCCGCTGCAGAGCTGGTTGGCTTCGGCGGCGTCACCGGCCGGCACCATGGCGCGGTAATACGTGCCCTTCTCGCCCAGTTCGACCTTGCGGATGACGGCCTGCTTGCCGCCGAGCTGGCCGGGGAACTTGCCCTGCAGGCTGGCGAAAGCGGACTGCGCCTCGGCTTCGCTGCGCTGGGACGAGACCTGAACCAGATAACCGCCGCCACCGCTTGAAGCGGCAGGCGCAACGGCTGCGGTACGGGCGACCGGCGCAGGTGCCGGGGCACGCGCGGGCGCAGCACCCGGGTTGAGTGACAGCGGCGCATTGGCAGCGGCGCGCGGCGCGGGAGCCGGCGCAACATCATCAGCCGGCGGCACGCTGGCGACACGCGCTGGCGGCGCGGCAGGCTTCGCTGTCGGAACGACGCGAACCGGCGCGGGCTGGCCCGGCGCTGCAACGGGCGCCGGGGCTGGCGGCGGCACGGCAGCCTGCGGCGCAGGCTGCGCCGCGGCCGGATCGGAGATGCCCTGGTCGGGACGGATGGCGATGGTACGGACTTTCTTCGGCTCGGCGCCACCGACAACGCCGGTGCCCGAAGGCGGCGCGGCCGTTTGCGGTGCCTGCGGCACAGGATCCGGCTGCGGCGTGATCGCCACCGGCCGCTCCTCGCGCGACACGATACGCTCGCCCGCACCCTTCTCGTTGATGCGGTCGGTGATCTGCTTGTTCGGCTGCGCATCTTGGGAGACGGCGGGCATGACCTTGCTCGGCGTCGTGTCGGCCTTGATCACCGGCGGCGGCACCGTCGAAGACGACGATCCGAAGATCGCGCGATAACCGAACGCACCGGCTGTACCGATGACCGCCAGCGCGAATACGCCGGCGATGACGAGAACGCCGACGCGCCGACGCGACGGTGGCTCTTCCTCGTAGTAATCTACCTGCTCTTCGCCGAACGGCGCATGCGCCGGCTGATAGGGATCGTTCTCGTAGCCCTGCGCCGGCGGTTGCTGGGCAAAAGCGGGCACCGCGCTTTCGACATGATAGAGGTCGTCGTTGTGCTGCGGCGCGCTGCCGAATTGCGGCTTGCTGAAATCCTGTTTGCCGAAATCATGATTGGCGAAATTCGGCGGCAACACCGACGGCGCCGGACGCGCGGTCAGGAAATTCGGAACGGCCTGCGGCTCCGGCGTGGAGGCTCTCGGCGTGAACGATTGCGGTGCAGTTGGCTCAGGCGTCGCCTGCGGCACGTCGGTCCAGGCTTGCGGCGGCTCATGCGCCGGCGGCGCACTGGCGCGGCGCGCCGTGTTGCCGCCGAATTCGCCGAAGGGATCGTTCTGACCGATCAGCCGCGCCAGTTCGGCGAGCGGATCGTTGCTGGAACCACCCGCTTTGGGCGCGCTGCGCGCGGGTTCGGTCGAGCCAAAGGGTCGTTGGGTTCGGTCGTCCACCATCTAATCCCCGGTTTCCAGGCCGCGGCCACAGCCGTCGCGCCTGCCCGTACTCGGTGCCATCCAGCACCGCATTATAAACGGTTTGGCTCAGAAATTAACGCATTTCGTCAGGCGCTTCGACCCCGAGAAGCGCCAGGCCTGAGGCCAGGATCGTGACGATCCCCTGGACCAAGGCGAGCCGTGCCATGGTCGTTTCTGGATCATTCTGGATAATGAAGCGTAAATGAGGCGCTTCATTTCCGCGGGTATATTGAGCGTGAAATTCGCTCGCTAATTCAAAGAGGTAGAATGCCACCCGGTGCGGCTCGTGGGCCGCCGCCGCCGCTTCGATCATGCGCGGATACAGCGCCAGCTTGCGCAAGAGCGATAATTCGCCCTCATCGGTCAGCTTTTCGATGGCCGCCGCGCGCAGGAAGGCCGCCCTCTCCGGTCCGGTTTCCGGCAAGGCCGGCATCTCGGTCCGGGCATTCTTGAAAACCCGCTGCGCCCGGGCATGGCCGTACTGAACGTAGAAGACCGGATTGTCCTTGGTGGCCTCGATGACCTTGGCCAGATCGAAATCCAGCACCGCGTCGTTCTTGCGGTAGAGCATGTCGAAGCGCACTGCCGAGCGTCCAACTTCGTCGACCACTTCGCGCAAGGTGACGAAATCGCCCGAGCGTTTCGACATCTTCACCGGCTCGCCGTTCCGCAACAGACGCACGAGCTGGATCAGCTTCACATCGAGCGCGGCCTTGCCGCCACTGACCGCTTTCACCGCCGCCTGCATGCGCTTGACGTAGCCGCCGTGATCAGCGCCCCACACGTCGATCATGTTGGCGAAGCCGCGATCGACCTTCGACTTGTGATAAGCGATATCGGACGCGAAATAGGTGTAACCGCCGTCAGCCTTGATCAGCGGACGATCGACGTCATCCCCGAAACCCGTCGAGCGAAACAAAGTCTGTTCGCGGTCTTCCCAGTCCTCGACATTGCCGCTCTTGGGCGGCGGCAGACGGCCTTCGTAGACCTCGCCGCTCTTGCGCAAGTTCTCAATCGTGGCGCCGACCGTATCCTTGCCGCCTTCGATCAGCGAGCGCTCGGAAAAGAACACGTCGTGATGCACGTCGAGCGCGGCCAGATCCTCGCGGATCATGTCCATCATCATGGCGATGGCCTTGGCGCGCACCAGCGGCAGCCATTGCGCCTCGTCCATCGCCTTCAGCTTCGGGCCCTGCTCGGCCGCGAGCGCCGCGCCGACCGGCACCAGATAGTCGCCGGGATAAAGCCCTTCCGGAATGTCACCGATGCTTTCGCCAAGCGCTTCGCGGTAGCGCAGGAAGGCCGAGCGCGCGAGCACATCGACCTGCGCGCCGGCATCGTTGATGTAGTATTCGCGCGTCACGTCGTAGCCGGCGAAGGCCAGCAGATTGGCAAGCGCGTCACCGAACACCGCGCCGCGGCAATGGCCGATATGCATCGGGCCCGTCGGATTAGCCGAGACGTATTCGACGTTGACCTTTTCCTGCGCGCCCATCGCAGAGCGGCCGTAGGCGGTGCCGCTGTCGAGAATGACGCCCAGCTCTTCGCCCCAGACGTGGGATTTCAGCGTCAGATTGATGAAGCCCGGACCGGCGACATCGACCTTCTCGACGAGCGGCTCGGCGCGCAGCGCTTCGGCAATGGCGTCGGCCAGATCGCGCGGCTTCTTGCCGGCCTCTTTCGCCAGCACCATCGCGGCATTGGTCGCCATGTCGCCATGGCTGGCGTCGCGCGGCGGCTCGACCACGACGCGCGATAGATCGGCGTTGCGGGCGAGCGGCGCGGCCGCCGCGCGCACGCGCGCCAGCATGGTGGTGAAGAGATGTTGGGGGTGTTTTGCAGCGGTCATTTGTGGCTGCGGGTAAGGGATTTTGGGGGGTAAGTCAAAGGGATGGGCGGGAAGGACGGGTTGAGATAGCGGCTTATCGTTATGTAACGAGTTTGGCCTATCACCTAAATTTAATTTGAGTCATCGATCAGCCCTTCACGCTCAAGGACTCTTCTTACTTCTTCGAATACCGCCGAAATATTGCCTTTTGGAAAACGAATCTGACCCAGCCCCTGAATATTGCTGAATTCCGAACAGCCCTCTTCCAACAAAACAATCGCCCTCGTAAACCCGAGTCGACCTTGGAAGAGTCCAGCTTCATGGACGACATTTAGTCGGGCCTGCATACCCCCATCGGCCATTTCGTCCTCTGCGGTCATGACAAGTAGCGCAATAGCGGCGGCATCGAGCATCTCCGACAAACGCGCAATGTTGGTAACACCGGCCACTGGCACTCGATTGAACTCATCCCACGGCAATCCAAGACGGTCCTGCACAAAATCCGTTAGTTCACGCCATGCAGTGGAGCGGCCGTGGCCGACAAAAACATTAGTTCCAATACGACCGGCCGCCACTTTCTTACGACTTTTTCGCTCCAAATAGGATGCAGCCTTGGCAACTATGTCCGACGCAGCTTTGCAGGCGGCAAACGGCTGACTGATAGATGCAACGTCCGCTAGAACGTCAATGTGCGGCGGCACCTTAGCCCCTTGTCCGATCACTATTGTATCGCGGGTCATGAACTGACCCTTTGGCGCCCAACGCTGCGCAATTTCGGACTTAGTCAGAGGCTCAAGGCGCTCCAATTCACTCTTCAGCTTTGCAAGAAACGCATCTTCTTTTTCGTGCAGCTCGCTTTCGAAAATTGAAACAATCTCAGACTTTGCACGATTAAATTCGGCCTCAGCGTTCTTTGCAGATTTACGAGCGACATCGAGATTTGGATTTCCTGCGATGTCGTAGATGTGACGCTCCACATCTCTAAAGTCATACTCACGCCACTCACCGTGAGAGCCAAGGCTCGTATAACTCATGTCCATCAGGCCCCACTCCTGACTGAAATTTGCACCGGGTGGCGGTGGAGCCAAGTTTTCGTAATAGACTCGCGAATGATAACCTTGCCATGAGCCCGAGAACGAACGCTTGGTTTCATTTGCAGCCTTATTGAGAGCTTCTAGTGGTCCCTCAACACCCCCCACATCGCCAGTAGCGGCAGCCTTCTTTAAGGACTTGCTAAACTCGAAGAGCTCTTCAAATGCCTGCATGTACAATCTACCGCAGTTGAGTGGCTAGAAGCATATGGCGAACATTATCAACATCAACACAAGCGAGGCAGCGAAAACTCTAAGGCCTTAGCGGCCACGCCTCGTAGTCCAGCGGATCGCTGCGGACACCGTCGTAGAACATGCCAGTGAACGCCGGTGCGCGGGCGGACAGACTATCGCGCGGCACCGTTTGCAATCGCGTCCACAGGCCGGCGACGCCGAGCCGCAGACCGACACCGCCCTCGCCCACCGCGCGCGCCTGCATCGTCAGCAGCCACAGCCGCGAGGCCGTCGCGCGCATACGCGCCATCAGCATTTCGAGCCGGTAGGCGTCCGAGCCGTTGTCCTTTGGCGGGTTCGCCAGGATCTCGCCGTTGGCGCGCTCGATGGCGATCAGCGCGTCCATCGCCAGATCGACGCGCTGCACATAACCGCCGATCGGCGTCGGCTGCGCGGCATCGATGGCCGCCGCCTGGCGCGGATCGTCGGCGCGGCCCATGTCGATGGCATATGCGTGCAGCGTGTCCTGATGCAGCGCAAAAACCGCGGCGGCAAACAGCAGAAAAACATCGTCGACGGCGGCGTAGGATTCCACCGCCGCCGCGGTCGCCGCGGCGACATCATTCCAGGATCGGTCGAGATCGGTGGTCACAAAACGAACTCAGGCTAGGGTTACACGATGGTAGTGAAATTCCGCACGTTTTCGTGTGAGTAGCGTCGAAGCTCCTGCAATCATTGCATTCGCGATTGCGCCGCCGCTATGGTTGATCAAACCTTACCGCCGGTGCGGCCATACCTAAACCTTATATTTGCACGCATCGCATAACGTTGCCCCTTGGAATCCACGAGGGGCACATGCGAACGGACCCATTGACCTGGAACGGCGTGTCGGGCTGGCACGCGCAAGGACAACTTCCCGACAAGGCCGATCTCGTTCTGTATTTCGGTACCCGCGGCGCGCTGGCCTGCGGCAAACGGTATCACGAGTTGCGTGACATGTTTGCGGGCGCGCACGTCATCGGCTGCAGTACCGGCGGCCAGATCGCCAGCACGGATATCATCAGCGACGACGATATCGCGGCGACCGCGATCTCGTTTGACCGCACCAAATTGAAACTCGCGATCGCCCCGGCCACGAACGCGGGCACGTCGCGCAGTTGCGGCGAAACCATAGGCAAGGCTTTGGCCGCACCCGATCTCGCCGGCATTTTCGTTCTCTCGGACGGCCTCAACGTCAACGGCAGCGCCTTGGTGGCGGGCATCACGTCGGCGGTCGGGCCCAAGGTGCCGATCACCGGCGGACTCGCCGGCGATGGCGCGCTGTTCACCGAGACCCTGGTCGGCGGCGATTGCGCGCCGAAAAAGCAGATGGTCGCGGCCATCGGATTTTACGGCACCGCTATCCGCATCAGCCACGGCAATGCCGGCGGCTGGGATGAATTCGGGCCGCAACGGAGCATCTCACGCGCGCACGGCAACGTGCTGTTCGAACTCGACGGCGGTCCGGCGCTCGATCTCTACAAGCGCTATCTAGGCGAGGAAGCCTCCGGCCTGCCCGGCACCGCGCTACTGTTCCCCTTGCGCATCTTCGATCCCAAGCAGCCGGAGCGCGCACTGGTGCGCACCGTGCTTGCGGTCGATCACGACAGGAAATCCATGACCTTCGCCGGCGACATGCCGGAAGGCTGGGTGTCGCAGCTGATGCGCGGCAACTTTCATCGCCTCGCCAACGGCGCGGCGATCGCCGCGCGCCAGTCGGTCGCGTCCTTGTCGGAAAAGCCCGGCGCCGACAGCCTCGCTATTCTGGTGAGCTGCATCGGCCGTCGTTTGCTGATGGGTCAGCGTACGGTCGAGGAAGTCGAAGCAGCCAGTCTTGAACTCGGATCGAAGATGCCCGTGCTCGGCTTCTATTCGTACGGCGAAATCTCGCCGCACGGCCCGTCCGGCGTCTGCCAGCTTCACAACCAGACCATGACGGTGACGACCATCACCGAGGCCGCCGGTCGCTAGATCAGCTCCGGCGTCTCTTTGAAGAACCGCGCATGCTCGATGAGCGCGTAACGGTCGGTCATGCCGGCGATATAGTCGCCGATGCGCCGGGCGCGGCCGCTGCGTCCCGCCTCCGTAATGCCCTCGCCCCATTCCGACGGCAGATCGCCCGGGTTCTTGCTGAAGTGCTCGAACAGGTCACGCACGACGGTCTCGGCGTCCCCCATCACGCGCATGACGCGGTCATGGCGATACATGCGCGGATAGAGGAAGCCCTTGATGGCGCTGTCGGCGTCCTGCATCGCCGGTGAGAAGCCGATGACTGCGCCCGGCGCGTTGCGCACCTCCGCAACATCCGGCGGCGTGTCGCCGACGCGGCGCGCCGTCTCGGCAATGACGTCCTCGATCATGCGGGTGATGATCCGTCGCACCAGTTCATGCACGCGGCGGCTTTCGTCGAGTCGGCCGTATTGCAGATCGATCTCGCGCATGATGTCGCCGACAATCGGCACCACGGCAATGTCGTCGAGCGTGAACAGGCCGGCGCGCAGACCGTCGTCGATATCGTGCGCGTCATAGGCGATGTCGTCGGCGAGTGCCGCAGCCTGCGCCTCGGCGCTTGGCTGGCTCCACAATTCAAGATCCTGAATCTGGTTATAGGCCAGGATCGGCGCCGGCACGCCGTGCGCGGCGTAGCGCTTCAGCGGGGCGCCGGCGCGGTCGACCAGCGGGCCGTTGTGCTTGACCAGACCCTCCAGCGTTTCCCAGGTGAGATTGAGGCCGTCGAAACCCGCGTAGCGCCGCTCAAGATCGGTGACGATACGCAGCGCCTGCGCGTTGTGATCGAAGCCGCCGAATTCGGCGAGCACCCGGTCGAGCGCGCGCTCGCCGGCGTGGCCGAACGGCGTATGGCCGAGGTCATGACTGAGCGCGAGACATTCGGCGAGATCTTCATCGAGACCAATGGCGCGCGCCAGCGACCGCGCCACCTGGACCACTTCCAAAGTGTGCGTCAGGCGCGTCCGGTAATGGTCGCCCTCGTGATAAACGAAGACCTGTGTCTTGTGGGCCAGCCGGCGGAACGCGGCCGAATGAATGATGCGGTCGCAATCGCGGCGGAAGGCGTTGCGCGACGGGCTGATAGGCTCTGCCCAACGCCGCCCCCGGCTCTGGGCCGGATCGGCGGCGAAAATCGCGCGTTTGGTGCCGGTTGCGATGGCCATGGGTCTCGAATGCCGCCGGATTGACGTTGCAGGCCGCCGCACTTAACTAACTGGAAGGCGGTCTGCCAATAGGATGTTCCGCCGGAGACTGAAAGAATGAGCACAACCGTCACCGTCACCGTCAGCGACCGTGCGGTTCGCCGCATCGGCGAAATTCTCAAAGCCGAGCCCGCGGGTACGATGCTGCGCGTCAGCGTCGAAGGCGGCGGCTGCTCCGGCTTCCAGTACAAGTTCGACATGGAGCGCGCCAAGGCCGACGACGATCTCGTGCTCGGCAGCGACGGCGCCATGGTGCTGATCGATCCGGTGTCGGTCGACTACATGGCGGGCTCGGAAATCGATTTCGTCGATGACCTGATCGGCGCGTCCTTCAAGGTGCATAACCCGAAGGCGACGGCGTCCTGCGGCTGCGGGACGAGCTTTTCGCTCTGAGTCATTCCGGGGCGCGCTGAAAGCGCGAACCCGGAATCCAGAACACAGAGCGGTCCTGCCTCTGGCTTCCGGATCGCGCGTAAGCGCGCGTCCGGAATGACGGGGGACCTACTCCGCCGCCACCGCCGGCTTGATGCCGCCGTGGATGTCCTCGACTTCCGCAAGCTGCGGCTCGAGGCGGCGCTTGAGCACGCGGTCGATGCGGTCGAGATAGAGATAGACCACCGGCGTGATGTAGAGCGTCAGCAGTTGCGACAGGCACAGGCCGCCGACGACGGCGATGCCGAGCGGCTGGCGCAGTTCGGCGCCGGCGCCCGCACCGAGCGCGATCGGCAGCGCGCCGAAGATGGCGGCGAATGTCGTCATCATGATCGGCCGGAAGCGCAGCAGGCAGGCTTCGCGGATCGCGGCTTCCGCCGACAGGCCGACATGGCGGCGCTCCAGCGCGAAGTCGATCATCATAATCGCGTTCTTCTTGACGATGCCAACCAGCATGACGATGCCGATCATGGCGATGACCGACAAATCCATCCGGAACAGGATCAACGTCAGCAGCGCGCCGATGCCGGCCGACGGCAGGCCGGAGATGATGGTGATCGGGTGGATGAAGCTCTCGTAGAGAATGCCGAGCACGACGAAGGCCGCGAACACCGCGGCGATGACGAGAATGCCCTGCCCCTTGAGCGACTCCTGGAACACCTGCGCGTTGCCCTGGAAGCCGGTGATGATGGACGGCGGCAGGTTCGCCGCGCGCTCAAGCCCGGCGATGGCGTCGGTCGCCTGACCGAGCGACGCACCGATCCCCATGTTGAACGAGATGGTCACCGAGGGCTGCTGGCCCTGATGGTTGACCTGCAGCGGGCCGACGCCCGGCACCAGCTTGGTCACCGCGCTCAGCGGGATCGACGTGCCGTTCGGGCTGGTGTTGCCGTTGATGCCGGCGCCGACAGCGGCGCCGCCGGCAAGGTTCGCGACCGCGGTCTTGACGAAAATCTTCGACAGGCCGCTCGGGTCGATCTGGAAGTCCGGATTGACCTCGAGAATGATCTGGTAGTCGTTGATCGGCGTGTAGATGGTCGCGACCTGACGCGTGCCGAAGGCGTTGTAGAGCTCCTGCCGGATCTGATCGACCGAAATGCCGTAGATCGCCGCTTTCTCGCGGTCGATCTCGATCGTGACCTGCGGGTTCTTGATGTAGAGGTCGCTGTTGACGTCACGCAGGAACGGCAGCGCGGCGATGCGCTGGCGCATCTCCTCCGACGACGCATAGAGCGTCTCGGTGTCGCTGGACTGCAGCGTGTATTGATACTCGCCCTTCGAGATGCGGCCGCCGAGATTGATGTTCTGGATCTCGCGGAAATAGGTCTGCATGCCGATGACGGACGCCGTCGCCTTGCGCAGCCGGTCGACCGTCACGGCGGAGGACTCGCCGCGCTCCTTCTTCGGCTTGAGACCGACGAAGATACGGCCGGTATTGTTGGTCGAGTTCGGACCACCGACGCCGACGGTCGAGTTGATGTAGTCGACCGACTTGTCGGCGCGGATGATGTCGGCGATCTGGCGCTGGCGATCGAGCATGGCGCGGAACGAAATGTCCGCGGGGCCTTCGACCGTCGCCGAAATGAAGCCGGTGTCCTCGACCGGGAAAAAGCCCTTCGGGATCACGATATAAAGCCAGACCGTGCCGACCATGGTGGCCAAGGTGACCATCAAGGTGATCGACTTGTACTTCAGCACCAGGTCGAGCGTGTACTCGTAGCCGCGGTGCCAGGAATTGAACATGGCCTCGAAGATGCGCAGCACGACGTTCTGCTTCTCGCCTTCGTGGTGATGGCGCAGCACGCGCGCGCACAGCATCGGCGTCAAGGTCAGCGAGACGAAGCCGGAAATGATGATGGCGATGGCGATGGTCACCGCGAACTCGCGGAACACGCGGCCGACCATGCCGCCCATCAGCAGCACCGGGATGAACACGGCGATCAGCGAGAACGTGATCGAGACGATGGTGAAGCCGATTTCGCGCGAGCCTTTCAGCGCGGCCTCGAAAGGCCGCATGCCGCCCTCGATGTGGCGCACGATATTTTCGAGCATGACGATGGCGTCATCGACCACGAAACCAACCGACAAGGTCAGCGCCAGCAGCGTCATGTTGTTGATCGAGAAATTGAACGCGTACATGAAGGCGCAGGTCGCGATCAGCGAAATCGGCACCGCCAAGGACGGAATGATGGTGGCGGAGGCTGAGCGCAGGAACAGGAAGATGACGAGCACGACCAGACCGATGGCGATCAGCAGCGTTTCCTGCACGTCGGCCACGGATTCACGCACCGAAATCGAGCGGTCGATGATGACCTGCATGTTGATCGCCGCCGGGATCTGCGCCCGGTAGCTGTCCATGCGCATCTTGATGCTGTCGACCACGGCCACCGTATTGGCGTCGGGCTGGCGCTGGATCGCCAGCACCACCGAGCGGTTGTCGTTGAAGAAGCTGGCGATGCGGTTGTTCTCGACGCTGTCGATGACCTTGGCCACTTCCTCAAGCTTCACCGGCGCGCCGTTGCGATAGGCGATGGTGATCTTGCGGTAATCCTCGGCGTGGGTGATGGCGCCGGACGCCGTCAGCGTCACGTTCTGGCGGTCGCCGGTGATGGTGCCGACCGGCGTGTTCGAATTGGTCTTGGCGAGAACGCTGCGGATGTCCTCGAGTGAAATATTGCGCGCCGCGGCGGCGACAGGGTCGGCCTGCACGCGCACGGCAAATTTCTGGCCGCCATAGACCAGCACCTGGGCGACGCCCGGCAATTGCGAAATCTGCTGCGCCAGCACGATCTGTCCCGCCTCGTCGACTTTCGACATCGGCAGCGTGCTGGAGTTCAGGCTGATGAACATGACGGGGAAGTCGCCCGGGTTCACCTTGCGGAAGAACGGCGGCGTCGTCATTTCGATAGGAAGACGCCGGGCGGCGACCGTCAAGGCGGTCTGCACGTCGAGCGCCGCGCCGTCGATGTTGCGGTTGAGGTCGAACTGAATCGTGATGGTGGTGGTGCCGAGCGCCGAGGTCGAGGTCAGCGCGCTGATGCCGGCGATGGTCGACAACTGCCGCTCAATCGGCGCGGCAACCGACGCCGCCATGGTTTCGGGCGACGCGCCGGGCAGCGTGGCGGTGATGGCGATGGTCGGGAAGTCGACGGCCGGCAGCGCCGACACCGCCAGCAACCGGTAGGCAAAGGCGCCAAAGACAATCAGCGAAGCCGTGATCAGGGTGGTCATCACTGGCCGCCGGATACAAGCCTCGGAGATATTCATGTCAGGAGCCCGCTTTCGGCACGCGTACCTGGACGCGCGACCCATTCCTCAATTGAAGATGGCCGTCGGTGACGACGGTTTCGCCACCCTGTAATCCCGATTTCAAAACGGCGGTGTTACCGACCGTGCGCTCAAGCACGACGTTGGTCACCGCGGCCTTGCCGTCCTTGATGACGAATACGAACGTGCCGCCCTGACTGACCTGCATCGCGGTCGATGGCACGGTGACGGCCTCCTCCTCGCGGATATTGACCTTGGTCGTCACCAGCGTACCGGGCCAGAGCAATTCGTCCGTATTCGCCATGGTGGCGCGCACCATGACCATGCCCGTCGTCGTATCGACGGCGTTTTCGATCATCGTAACCTGACCGGCGGCGCGCTTGCCGCTGCCCGGCACCAGCGCATCGACCGTCGCGGTTTCCCCCGACACCGCCTGCCGAATGTTCGGCAGCGCATCCTGCGGCACCGGGAAAGAGACGTAGACCGGCGCCACCTGGTTGATGGTCGCGAGCGGCACGAGATCGGCCGAGCGCACGAAATTGCCGACCTTGACCGCGGCGGCACTGATGCGCCCGTCGATCGACGCACGGATCGTGCAGAAGCCGAGCTGGATCTTCAGATTGTCGAGCGTAGCGCCGTCAGCCTTGATCGCGGCGCGGAAGATGTCGGCCTGCGTCTTGGCGTTGTCGAGATTGACCACCGGGGTCGCGCTCTTTGCGACCAGATCGGTGAAGCGCGCGATGTCGCGCTCGGCGCCTTCGAGCTGCGCCTTGTCGCGGGCCACCACGCCCTCGGCCTGTGCGATCTGCGCCCGCAGCATGCGGTCGTCGAGGGTGAACAGAAGGTCGCCCTTCTTCACCCGCGCGCCGTCGGCAAAATGAACGCCGACGATTTCAGTATCGAGACGCGTCTTGATGGCGACGCTGGTGATCGGCGTCACGGTGCCGAGCGCATCGACCGTCAGCGGCATCATCTTCTTTTCGGCTTTGGCGACGTCGATGGTCACGACGCGCTCGGTGGGCGCCTGGGCAACCGCCCCGCCACCGCCCCAAAAGCCACGCGTCAATACACCCACGCCGACGATGGCGATCGCCGCTGCGCCGAGCAGCCATTTCCGGTTTTTCGTCATCAATCGCATTTGCCCACCCAAGGCCGCCCACGCACCGGCCCCGTCTGGACGCTCCCTTATCAATGCGGTCGTTACCCACCGCTTTAGTAGCGGTACTACCACATAAACACCGGAAAGGGCATATGCCTCCGTAGCCTCATCATCGGCCCATATCGGCGCCATTTTTTGAGTTTCCGGTGCAAAACCGGTACCCGGGGATGGCTGAGGGCAGCCAAGGCCCGCGCGGGCGCTTAAACCCGCCGGCGGCCGATCCGGGACCGGACCGGCAAGGCCGGCTTGATTCTCGGCCTATTTGCGGAGTTGACGCGATGCGGATTGCCACCTGGAACGTAAACTCGGTCCGCCAGCGCATGGACAATCTCGTCGCCTGGCTCAAGGAGCGCGAACCCGACATCGTCTGCCTGCAGGAAATCAAATGCGTCGATGACGCCTTCCCGCGCGAGCCGATCGAGGCGCTGGGCTACAACGTCGCCGTCCACGGCCAGAAGACCTTCAACGGCGTCGCCCTGCTCTCCAAGCTGCCATTCGACGAAGTCGCGCCCGGCCTCATCGGCGATGAGAGCGATGTGCAGGCCCGTTTCCTCGAGGCGCTGGTGTCGACCAAGACCGGCGTGGTGCGCGTCGCCTGCCTCTATTTGCCCAATGGCAATCCGGCGCCCGGCGACAAGTATGACTACAAGCTCAAATGGATGGACCGGCTGATCAAGTTCTCACATGAACGGCTTAAACTGGAAGAACCGTTCGTGCTGGCCGGCGACTTCAACGTCATCCCCGACGCCATCGACGCCAAAAAGCCGGACGTCTGGGTCAACGACGCGCTGTTCCTGCCGCAGACGCGCGAGAAATTCCGCTCGCTGATCAATCTCGGCCTGACGGATGCGGTGCGCGCCACCACCGACGCCAAGGAGCTCTACAGCTTCTGGGATTATCAGGCCGGCGCCTGGCAGAAGAACGACGGCATCCGCATCGACAACCTGCTGCTGTCACCGCAGGCCGCCGACCGCCTCACCGCCTCCGGCATCGACAAGCACGTGCGCTCCTGGGACAAGCCGTCGGATCACGTGCCGGTGTGGATCGACCTGAATATCGAAGGGCGCTGATCTCAGCGGCTTTTCTTGCGCGCCAGTTCGCGGCTGATGCAGGCGTCGAAAGCGCCGCCGCGATTGGCCATGCCTCCACGTCGCTTGCCACCCCAGTTGCCGTACGCCCAACGTCCGGTCTGCGGGTCGCATTCACCGCCGACCTCAAGCGCGCAGCGGGCTTGGATACTGGTGCATTTTCCGGCTGCATCGGCGGTACGCGCCACAGCGCCCGTGATGACGCCAACAACCGCAATTGCCCAAATCAAGTGTCTCATGATCGCCCCCCCATTTAAAGGAAAGCTACATCCACACTATTTGCGCGTCCATTAACTAATTTACTACTTAGACGATAGAGGGCGCAGGCATTGCTGCCGACGCCCTCTCCGGCGTTAGAACTTCGCGGTCGCCGACAGCCGGAACGTGCGCGGCAGGCCGGGCGAGATGTTGTTGTTGCCGTCGGCCGACGCCCAGTACCCCTTGTTGAAGAGGTTCTCGACGTTGAGCTGCGCCTTCCACTGCTCGTTGATCTTGTAGAACACGCCGGCGTCGACGCGCGTCCAGCCCGGCAGCCGCACCGTATCGTCGGACGCAGCGAACGAGTCCGAGAAGTAGATCACGCCGAGCGAGGCCGCCCAGCTATCGGTGATCTGGTACTTGTTCCAGAGCGAGAACTGATGCTTCGGCGTGAGCTGAACCACGTTGCCGTTGACGACCGCCGTGGCCGCGCCCGTATCCGTCGGATTGTTGACGATCCGCGCATCGGTATAGGCGTAACCGACCGAGGCCTGCCACTGGCTCGTCACGTAGCCGTTGAGGCCGGTTTCGAAACCCTTCACCCGCGTCGAAACAGGGATCACGAACGGCGAACCGAGGACAGGATCGGTAATCAGCTGATTGGTGCGATCGAGCTGATAGATCGCCGCGGTCCACAACAGGCGTGGATTGATGTTCCACTTCACGCCGACTTCCTTGTTGTCGAATTTCTGCGGCGCGGAAACAACGGTGCCTGCGGTCAGAGCATTCAACTGATCGCCCGTCGATGGCAGATACGAGATGCTGTAGGCGCCGTAGATCGACAGATTATCGATCGGCTTGAAGATCAAAGCGGCCTGGGGCGACAGTTTGGTATCGACGCGACCGCGCGCGATGTTGGCATTGAGATCCGTCGACTGGAAATCGAACCGGTCGAGCCGCACGCCGCCGACGAACTGCAGCCAGCGTGTCAGCTCCAGCGTGTCGCGCACATAGCCGGACTGGACGTTCAACTTATAGCGGTTGTTGGCATCGGCGGACGTGACGCCGTCGGCGTTTACCGCCGTGGAGTGATGCACGAAGTTGATCGTGCCGTAATAGGTCGGATCGAACGGATTGCCCGTCGTGGTGTTCGAAAAGCCGTTCGGGAAGATGCCCGTGCTGCGGAAATCGATGCCGGTCTGACGGCCGAACTCGGTGCCGAACGCAACGGTATGCCCGATCGCGCCGGTCATGCCCTTCCAGACAAAGTCGGTCTGGTTGAAAAGGCTATCGCGGTCGGTCTCGTGGTTATAGGCCGCGTAGGTGAAGGACGTGTCCGCCGCATTGACCGCGCCGCCCGGATAGACGTTCTGGTAGAATTTCTTGACCGACGAGAACTGCGTGGCGTTGCGTACCGTCAGGCCGTTACCGAAGTCGTGGTCCACCACAGCCATGACCGTGTGAACGTTGGCCAGCGCCTGATTGTAGTTCGGGCTGCCGAAGAACTTGGTCATGTCCCCGCCCGGCGCAAAAGGCGTCGTCGGGTTGAAGCGCGTCGCGCCCGGCACGGTGGCCTGCGAGGGATTGCCGCGGTCGGCGGTGCGGTTGTCGTGATAGTACTCGTAGCTCAGCTTGACCTTGGTGGCGTCGTCGACCTGGAAGGTCGCGGTCGGGTTGATACCCCAGCGCTCCATCTTGCCGTAGGAGCGGAACGAGTCCGAGCCTTCCGCGAACACGTTCAGGCGCACCGCGACGTTGTCGTTGATCTTGTTGCCGCCATCGAGCGAAATGCGGCGGTCACCGTAGGAGCCGGTCTGCACCGTCGCCTCATAGACGCGCTTGCCATCCGCTTCCTTGAGCGTGCGGTTGACGAGACCGCCACCGGCGCCACGGCCGAAGGTCAGCGCGCTCGGTCCCTTCAGAATCTCGACGCTCTGCGTGTTGTAGAGATCGCGGTAGTACTGAACGTCATCACGGAAACCGTTGACGAAGAAGTTGGCGCTGGAGTCGACGCCGCGGATGACGAGTTCGTCGCGGTTGCCTTCGCCCTGATGGACCTGCACGCCCGGCACGTAGCGCGTGACGTCGGTCATGCTCTGATAGCCCTGATCCTTGATGTATTCCTGCGGGATCACGTTGATCGACTGCGGAATGTTGATCAGCGGCGTGTTGGTCTTGGTCGCGACCGACGTGCTGCCTGAATAGACGCCGGTCGAACCGCCGGTGCCTTCGACGTTGATGATGTCGAGGGTCTGCGCCTGCGCATTGGCGTCAAGCGCCGGATCGATCTGCGCGAGTTTGTCTTTGGCGAAGGCTCCGCTGGCGCTGAAACCGTAAGCCGCGACCAGACACGTCGTTGCCAGCAAAAACTGCGCGCGCGTGCGCGAACCGACCATACGCATACCTCAGCATCCCCGTTTTTATAACTTGCGACTGTTTGCCGCATTTTCCTGCTGGGATAATTCTGTAGGTTACGGAAAATTCCTCCGCAATATCAATAGTTTAGATTGTTTCTAATGTAACGATTAGAAGCGTTCGAAATCGCATTCTATGTACAGGCCGCGGCTGACAGAATCCCGCCACAGTTCGCCGTGTAACCGTCGTGTAAACTTGGGGAAAACCGAACGGCTGTGGCAAAAATACGCCACGTTGCCCTGCCCGCCTATTCGCGGCGCGTCTCGAGCCAACGCTTGAGCAGCTTCAAGGCCAGCGCCCGCTCGTCTTCGGTCGATTGCTCGTAAGCGCTGTCATAGAGCTTGGCGACCCAGGTCTGGTCGGTGGTGCGCGCATTATCCTTGGCGAGCGTCAGCCACATCAGCCCGCGCGCCGCCTGCCGCGGCACGTGCTCGCCCGAGAACAGCATGGCGCCCAGCATGGCCTGCGCCTGGCACTGACCCTTCTGCGCCGACAAACCAAACCAGCGCGCCGCCTGGCGCGGATCGGCCGGAATGCCGGTGCCGTCGAGATAGAGCCGCGCCAGATAATACTGCGCGTCTGGATCGCGGAAATACGACGCCGCGTAGCCGAACATTTCGCGGGCGCGATCGGGATCGGCTTTCACCGCCGTTTTCGGAATGCCGTCGAGATAATAGTGGCCGAGCGCAACGAAGGCGTTGGCGACAAAGCGCGCCTGCGGCGTATCGGGATTGTCCTCGGCGTGGCTGTCGGCGATGCGGCGGAAATATTCGAACGCCTTGAGATCGTCCTGCGTGACGCCGTCGCCTTCGGCATACATGCGGCCGAGCTTCCACTGCGCAATGGCGTGGCCCTTCTCGGCGGCGTATTCGAGCGAGTGAACGCCCTTCTGGGTTTCGCCGTTCTTGAGCCAGTTGGCCCCTGAGCGAAACGCCTCGGTCGGCGTCACGTTGGCCGGCGCCGCCATCACATCGTCCGACTTGGTCCCATCGAGCGCAAAGGTCGGCGCTGCGCAAAGCGCAGAGCCGATCACCAATGCACGCAACAGGACCTTAGCTGTCCGCATAGCATTCCTTCTCGGCCGAGCCGCCGGGATGCGTGACCGCGCCGTTGACGGCTGGTCCGACCTGCTGTGCGTATTTCCAGAGCGCACCCGAGCCGAAGTGGGTCTCGCGCGGCTTCCATTCTTTCTTGCGCTTGGCGAATTCCTCGGCGCTGACGTTGCAGTCGAGCGTGCCCTTCTCGGCATCGAGCGTGACGATATCGCCGT
Organism: uncultured Hyphomicrobiales bacterium; assembly: GCA_903929045.1. Classification (GTDB taxonomy): domain Bacteria; phylum Pseudomonadota; class Alphaproteobacteria; order Rhizobiales; family Xanthobacteraceae; genus Pseudolabrys. Next base: position 62,239 of record CAIYTE010000132.1, on the reverse strand, counting down.
CCTTCAAGAGTCCGATCGGGCCGCCGACCGCAGCTTCCGGGCCGACATGGCCGACGCAGAAACCGCGCGTCGCGCCGGAGAAGCGTCCGTCGGTGATGAGCGCGACCTTGTCGCCCATGCCCTGGCCGTAGAGCGCGGCCGTGGTCGAGAGCATTTCGCGCATGCCGGGGCCGCCACGCGGACCTTCGTAGCGGATGACGAGAACGTCACCGACCTTGTAGTCCTTGTTGCGCACGGCCTCGAAGCAGGCCTCTTCGCCGTCGAAGCAGCGCGCGGGACCGGAGAACACGATTTTCTTCATGCCGGCGATTTTCACGATGGCGCCATCGGGCGCGACGTTGCCTTTCAGACCGACGACACCGCCGGTCGGCGACAACGGCTTGGCGGCGGAGAGCACCACGTCCTGTTTATCGTTCCACTTCACCTTGGCCATGTTCTCCGCCATCGTACGGCCGGTGACGGTCATGCAGTCGCCATGCATGTAGCCATGGTCGAGCAGCGTCTTCATCAGCAGCGGTATGCCGCCAACTTCGAACATATCCTTGGCGACATAACGGCCACCCGGTTTCAAATCCGCGACGTAAGGCGTCTTTTTGAAGATTTCCGCAACGTCGAACAAATCGAACTTGATGCCGCACTCATTCGCGATCGCCGGCAGATGCAGCGCAGCATTGGTGGAACCACCGGACGCGGCGACAACGGCCGCGGCGTTTTCCAGCGACTTGCGCGTGACGATGTCGCGCGGACGAATGTTCTGCCTCACGAGTTCCACGACCATCTCGCCGGCGGTCATGCAGAAACTGTCGCGGATTTCGTACGGCGCCGGTGCACCCGCCGAATACGGCAGCGCGAGGCCGATGGCTTCCGACACGGTCGCCATGGTGTTGGCGGTGAACTGCGCGCCGCAGGCGCCGGCCGACGGGCACGCCACCTGCTCCATCTCGTCGAGATCTTCCGCCGACAGGCTGCCGACCGAGTGACGGCCGACCGCTTCGAACATGTCCTGGACGGTGATGGTCTGGCCGCGGAAATTGCCGGGCAGGATCGAGCCGCCGTAGATGAAGATCGACGGCACATTGAGGCGCACCATCGCCATCATCATGCCGGGCAGCGACTTGTCGCAGCCAGCGAGACCGACGAGCGCGTCATAGCCGTGGCCGCGCATGGTCAGTTCGACCGAGTCCGCGATGACCTCGCGGGACGGCAGCGACGCGTACATGCCGGCATGGCCCATGGCGATGCCGTCGGTGACGCTGATGGTGCAGAATTCGCGGGGGGTGCCGCCGTTGGCCGCGACGCCCTTTTTCACCGCCTGCGCCTGGCGCATCAGGGCGATGTTACAGGGCGCGGCTTCGTTCCAGCATGAAGCAACGCCGACAAACGGCTGATGGATCTGCTCTTTTGTCAGACCCATGGCGTAATAATACGAACGGTGCGGCGCGCGAGCCGGGCCTTCCGTTACGTGGCGGCTTGGCAGTCTCGATTTCAGATCGGTCTTTGCGTCCATAGTCCTGGTCGTCTCCGCCCCTAAATGCCCCGCCGTTCAGAATCGGCGGCTGTGCCGAGGGCCTTGTCCGGTCGGTCGAAAACCGGAAGCCCAACAACGGCTTGCGCCACGTTGGATAGCCCTCGATTTCGTCAAAGGGTATGGCCAAATCGCGGCGCGGCGAGGATTATGGCGGGGCAAACTTTAAATGTTCCTAAGGTGTGGCAAGCGGGACACAGAAGTTGCTGCCAAACCGCACTGCACAACCCGTTCTTTCTCTCGGAAGCCCGCCCGCTAAAAAGCAAATGCCCAAACCGGCCCGCCTCACCCGCCGCTTCTTCAACCGCTCGGTCCATCAGGTGGCGCCCGAACTGATCGGGGCGACCTTGCTGGTGAACGGCGTCGGCGGGGTCATCGTCGAGGTCGAGGCCTATCACCACACCGACCCAGCCTCGCACTCCTATCGCGGGCCGACGGAACGCAACGGCGTCATGTTCGGCCCGGCGGGCTTCGTCTACGTCTACCGATCCTACGGCATCCACTGGTGCGTGAACGTCGTCTGCGAGCCGGAAGGATCGGCCAGCGCCGTACTGATCCGGGCCATCGAGCCGACCGAAGGGCTGGCCGCCATGCGGCGACGGCGCGGGCTCCCCGAGGTCCGCGACCTGTGCTCCGGACCGGGCAAGCTGTGTCAGGCGATGGGCATCACCGACAAGCACAACGGCCTGCCGCTCGACCGCCCGCCCTTCGAGTTACGAGCCCGTGTGGGTGAACCGGACGTGGTGGCCGGCCCGCGCATCGGCATCACCAAGGCGGTCGACGAGCCGTGGCGTTACGGGCTGCGGGGGTCGAAGTTTCTGAGCAAGCCGTTCCGGTAGAGGCATAATGGCGAATGCACGCCTTGCGCTAACGACTGGTAAGCAGCACCATGCTGACCTTCGCATGAGCGCAGACAATACCACGAGGGGTAAGCTGGCCGGCGGCGACTGGAGTCGTTTCGACGCCATGAGTGCCGCCGATAAAACAGCCGCGGCTTTACGCGATCCGGATCGCAAAACCGCTGACGCCAGCGGACGTCAAGCGGATGAAGCGGACGCCGCAGGTCAAGGTGATCCGGCGCGCGCTTCAACTGACGCAAGAGCAGTTCGCCGAGCGATTTCAAATACCGCTCGGGACGTTGCGCGACTGGGAGCAAGGTGCGGCGATTCCGGATCAGTCGGCGCGCGCCTACCTGACGGTAATCGCGCGCGATCCGGATGCCGTCACGAAGGCGTTGGCTTCCTAGCTCAGATCAGACCGCCTGCTCCAAGATCGCCGCGACCTCCACCGGCTTGTCGATCATCATGTCATGGCCGCAGTCGAGCGTGTGCGTCTTCCAGGCCGCATCCTGCTTCAAGGCCTCGTAGTGCGCCTGGAACACCGGATTGTTGAACTGCAGCGAGCGCACATAGGTCTTCTTGGCGATCTTCTTGTAGGCGCCGGCGACCCTCATCTTCTGCGTATAGGTGTTGATCGGCTGCGGCGTGACCTTGGCGTCGACATAGGCCTCGTCCTTGGCGTTGACCTTCATCAGCTTGGCCGAGAACGGCGGCGCCGAGCCGGTCGTTGGCAGCGGCCGCTTGACGATGTCGGCCATGGACTGGCCGTCCTCCGGAATGAAGGCGTCGAGATAGACGATGGACGAAACCTTGTCGCCGATCGCATCCGCCGCGCCGGTGACCGGCAGGCCGCCATAGGAGTGGCCGACCAGCACGAAATTGCTGAGGTCTTCCCACTTCACGAAATTGACGATGTCGGCAATGTGGGTGTCCATGTTCACCGCGTCGCTCGCCAGATGCACGCGGTCGGCAAGGCCGGTCAACGTCAGCGCATGAACCTTGTGGCCCTTCGCCATCAGCAGATCGGCGACGCGGCGATAGCACCACGCGCCATGCCAGGCGCCCGGCACCAGCACGAAGGTCGCCTTCGGCGTTTGCGCAAAGGTCGCGGCCGGCGACACGGTGGTGGCGGCAACGGCGCCGGCAAGGATGCTGCGGCGCGACAGTTCAGTCATGGCGATCTCCCGGATGCGGCGCGATTCATGTGCGCCTTCATCCAAGTTTGGATCAACACCCGGACGGGAACAAGTCGCCGACCGTCATCCTGAGGTGCGAGCCATTCTCATGGCGAGCCTCGAAGGATGAACGCCCGGGCCGTCGCCCTTCGAGGCGCGCTTCGCGCGCACCTCAGGGTGACGGATCACGCGCCCTTGAGCGACTCCAGCGCGGCCGCGATCTTGGTCTTGCGTTCGACCGCCTCAAGGCGCTTGGCCCGCTCTTCCTCGACTACCTCTTCCGCCGCGCGCTCGACGAACTTCGGATTGCCCAGTTTCGCGTCGACACGCGCGATGTCGGAATCCGCCTTTGCGATCTCCTTGGCGAGACGCGCGCGTTCGGCATCGAGATCGATGATGCCGACCAGCGGCAGCGCCGCGACTTCACCGCGCACGACGAGTTGCACCGATCCCTTCGGCGCGGACGCCGCCGACGAAATCTCCGACACGCGCGCGAGGCGCTTGATGAAGTCGGCCCAGCGTTCGGCGCGCGCGCCGGTCTCGGCAGACGCGCCCGCCAACACCAAAGGCACCGGCACGTTGACGTTCATCTCGGCCTTGATCGACCGCACCGCGGTGATGAGCTCGATCACCCAGCCGATTTCGACTTCGGCCTTGTCGTCGGTCAGCCCGTCGAGCGTCGGCCATTCCGTCAACGCCAGCAGCGAACTTTGCCCCGTGACCGTCCACAGTTCCTCGGTGATGAAGGGCATGAACGGATGCAGCAGCTTCAGTATCTGGTCGAGCGCCCACACGGCCATGGCGCGGGTTTCGTCCTTGGCGGCGCCGTCGGGCCCGGTCAGCAGCGGCTTCGACAGTTCGACATACCAGTCGCAGTAGACGTTCCAGACAAAGCGATAGGCCGCGCCCGCCGCTTCGGCGAAGGCGTAGGTCTCGATCGCCTGCGTGATCTCGGCGGCCGCCTTCTGCGTCTCGTGCGCGATCCAGCGATTGAGCGCTTCTTTGGCCGACTTCGGATCGAAACCCTCGACGCGCTTGGCGCCGTTGAACTCGACGAAGCGCGCGGCGTTCCACAGCTTGGTGGCGAAGTTGCGGTTGTTCTCGACGTCCTGCGGGCCGAGGCGGATGTCGTGGCCCGGCGCGACGTTGCGCGCCAGCGTGAAGCGCAGCGCGTCCGCGCCGAACTCGTCGATGACGCCGAGCGGATCGACGACGTTGCCCTTGGACTTCGACATTTTGGCGCCGGAGGCGTCGCGCACCAGGCGGTGGATGTAGACGTCGTGGAACGGCACTTCTTTCTGGAAATGCAGGCCCATCATCATCATGCGGGCGACCCAGAAGAAGATAATGTCGAAACCCGTGACCAGCACGTTGGTCGGGTAATAGCGCTTCACGTCCTTGTCGCTATCCGGCCAGCCGAGCGTCGAGAACGGCCACAGCGCGGAGGAGAACCAGGTGTCGAGCACGTCCTCGTCGCGCTTGATCGGGGTCGGCTTGCCGTAATGCTTATCGGCCTCGGCCTGTGCGTCGGCTTCGTTGAGCGCAACGAACACCTTGTCGTCCGGCCCGTACCACGCCGGGATCTGATGACCCCACCACAGCTGGCGCGAGATGCACCACGGCTGGATGTCTTCCATCCAGTTGAAGTAGGTGTTCTCCCAGTTCTTCGGCACGAAATTGGTCTTGCCGTTACGCACGGCGGCAATTGCCGGCTTCGCCAGCTCGGCGGCGTTGACGTACCACTGCTCGGTCAGGAACGGCTCGATGACGACATTCGAGCGGTCGCCATGCGGCACGGCGTTGGTGATGGTCTCGATCTTATCGAGCAATCCCAGCGCCTCGAGGTCGGCGATGATGCGCTTGCGCGCCTCGTAACGGTCCAGCCCGCGATATTGCGGCGGCACGTTGTCGTTCATCTTGGCTTCGGGCGTGAACAGATTGATCAGGCCGCCATTGATCTGCTTCTTGAAGTAGTCCTTGTCGCGATGCCGCGTCCACACTTCGAAGTCGTTGAAGTCGTGCGCCGCCGTGATCTTCACCGCGCCGGAGCCCTTCTCCGGGTCCGGATATTCATCGGCGATGATCGGGATCAGACGATCGGCCAAAGGCAGGCGCACGAGCTGGCCGACCAGCGCCTTGTAGCGCTCGTCGTCGGGATGCACGGCGACCGCGCCGTCGCCGAGCATGGTCTCGGGACGCGTCGTGGCGATGGCGATGTAGGTCGAAGGATCTTCGGCGTTGAAGGTCTTGCCGTCGAGCGGATAGCGGAAGTGCCACATCTGGCCCTTCCCCTCGACCTGCAGCACTTCGAGATCGGAAATCGCCGTGAGCAATTTCGGATCCCAGTTCACAAGGCGCTTGTCCTTGTAGATCAGCCCTTCCTTGTAGAGTTGCACGAAGACTTTGAGCACGGACTGCGACAGGCCCTCGTCCATCGTGAAGCGCTCGCGCGACCAGTCACACGACGCGCCGAGACGCTTGAGCTGGTTGACGATGGTGCCGCCGGATTCGGCCTTCCATTCCCAGACGCGCTTGAGGAAGGCTTCGCGGCCCATCTCGCGGCGCGACGGCAATTGCCGTTCCGCCAGCTGGCGCTCGACGACCATCTGCGTCGCGATGCCGGCGTGGTCGGTGCCGGGCTGCCACAGCACGTCCTTGCCGCGCATGCGCTCAAAGCGCGCCAGCACGTCCTGCAGCGTGTTGTTGAGCGCGTGGCCCATATGCAGCGAGCCGGTGACATTGGGCGGCGGAATGACGATGGAATAAGCCTGCGCCGCCGCGCGCTCGGGCCGGCCCGCCTTGAAGGCGTCGGCCTGTTCCCAGGCCCTGGCGATGCGGCCTTCGACTTCGGATGGCTGATATGTCTTGTCGATCATGGCGGTAAGGCGCTTTGTTCTGTCGGATTTGTCGGGTTACAAAGCCCGGCACCTTTCGTGAGTCAACTTTGCCGGACAATCAGACTTCCCTACCCGCCCCCCCGCCGGGGAACGCGACCCGCGCAATCGCGCTTCTGGCCATGGCCGCCTTTGCGGCCCAGGCCATGGTGCGCGTCACGGATTCGCTGTTGCCGCAGATCGCCACCGATCTGCACACCACCGTGGGCGCGGCCTCCATCGTCGTGACCTTTTACCTGCTCGCCCACGGCTCGGTGCAACTGGTCATCGGCCCCTTCGGCGACCGCCTCGGCAAATATCTCTGCATCGCGATTGCGGCCTCCATTTCGACTCTGATGGTGATCGCCTGCGGTCTGGCGCCGACCTTGCCGCTGCTGGTCGCGGCCCGCCTCGGCAGCGGGCTCGCCACCGGCTGGATGGTGCCGCTGGCGCTGGCCTTCATCGGCGACGTCATCCCCTACGAGCGGCGTCAGCAGGTCATCGGCACCTTCCTGTCGGGACAGATCCTCGGCCAGATGTTCGGTCAGGCCGCCGGCGGCGTGCTCGGCGATTATTTCGGCTGGCGCACGGTGTTCTTCATGCTCGCCGGCCTGCTCGCGCTTGCGACCATTGGCCTGTTCCACGAACTGCTGCGCAACCCGATCACACATCCGAGCCGCGCGCCGAAACGTCAGGGCGGCGGATTCATCGCCGACAACAAGGCCGTGCTGCGCTCATCCTGGAGCCGCACGCTCATCGCGCTCGCCTTCATCGAAGCGGCGTCGATCTTCGGCGCTTTTGCCTTCGTCGGCGCCGACTTGCATGTGCGCTTCGGCGAGAGCTTCACCATTGTCGGCCTGTTCGTCGGCTTCTTTGCCCTCGGCGGCCTCACCTACAGTCTGTCGGTGCGCGCGCTGGTGAAGCGGCTGGGCCCCGTCGGCCTTGCCGCGGGCGGCGGCATCATGCTGGCCGTGGCCTTCGTCATTCTCGCGGTGCAGCCGGTGGCCTGGCTCGCCCCCATCGCCATCTTCGGCGTCGGCTTGGGCTTCTACATGCTGCACAACACGCTGCAGACCAACGCCACGCAGATGACGCCGGAAGCGCGCGGCACGGCGCTCGGTTTGTTTTCGGCCGGACTTTATCTCGGACAAACCGCCGGTTCGGCCGTCGGCGGCTTTGTGTTCGACCGCTTCACCGCCGTGCCGGTGTTTCTCGGCGCGGCGATGATCTTGCTGCTGACGGGTTTGTATTTCGCGCGGCAGCTCAAGCGGCGCGAGGCACACACCTAGCCGTCATTCCCGCGAAGGCGGGAATCCAGCACTGTCTTGCTTGATAGCGAATTGGTTTGGAGAACTGGGTCCCGCCCCTTCGCGGGGACGACGTGTGCGCCAGGACGACGTCAGCTCCGACCGCGCGAGACGCGTTCGATCTCGGCGCGGACAATGCGCTCGACCATGTTCGGCAGGTTGTCGTCGAGCCAGCCCTTGAGCATCGGCCGCAGCAATTCCTTGACCAGATCCTCGAGCGTGCGCGAATTGCCCAGCACCGTATGCGCCAGCGAATTGAACGCGCTGTCGACGGCCGACTTGGTCGCACCCGAAATCAGCCCCTGATCGAGCGCTGGCGGCGCCGGCGGCGGCGCGAATGAGCGGCGCGGTTCTTCCATCATGCGCGGCGGCTCCGGTGCGGGTTCCGGCGCGCGATCAGTGAACACGACATCGTTGGCGCCATCGATGGTGCGGAAACTGGGCGTGGGCGGCGGCGTGGTCATCGCCTCCGTCAGATCGAGAACGTCGGGCGCCGGCGGCGGGGCCGGTTTCGGCGCCGGAGGCGGCGCGGCCATTTTCGGTGGCCCATCGAGGTCCGCGAGCATGGCGTCGATGTCTTGCTGATTATTGGCGACCTGCGGCACGGGCGGCGGCGGCGCGACAGGCTTCGGCGCCGGCGGCGGAACAGGCGCCGGACGCGGCGGTGGCACCACGGCAGCCGGCGGTGGCGCGACAGGCTTGGCCGGTTCCGGCGGCTTCACAGCAGCAGCCGGCGGCGCCTTTGTCGAATCGTCGTCGGCGATAATCCGCCGGATGGAGGCCAGGATCTCCTCCATCGAGGGCTCTTGGGCCTTCGCCGCTTGGCTCATGCTTTAAGTCCCGACCCGAAGTTGTCGCTGTCCCCGCGGCATGGCGCCAGCCGGTACGGGAATCGAGCGAATCGTCGCTTGAGTCCTTGTTATACGCCAGCGAGGCTTAACTGTGGGTGCCCTAACTGACGAAAAGGCAATGAACTGTGGACACGCGCGGCGTCGAGCCGCGCACCGCGAAGGCCTAGCGGCCGTCCGGCGTGCGCACGCCGGCCCAGCTGTCGCGGACCTGCTCGTAATGCACGCCCGGACGGTAGACCGGCACCTGCAATCCCAGCACCGTCGGTCCGAGACGGCCGACGGCGGACAACAGCGCGTACGACGCCACCACCCGGTCGCGCTGGGCGGTAACGAGCGCGACGCGCGCGTTGACGAGCGTCTGTTGCGCGGTCAGCACGTCGAACGTCGTGCGCTGGCCGACGCGGGCTTCTTCACGAATGCCGTTGAGCGCGATTTCCGCCGACTGCACCTGCGCGGTGGTCGCTTCGATATTGGCTTTCGCCGCGTCGAGCTGGCCCCAGGACTGCGCCACGCCCTGACGCACCTGGTCACGCGCGGTGTCGAAATCCATGCGGCGCTGGCCGAGCGTTTCCTTGGCCTGGCGGATCAGCGAGTATTCCGAGCCACCCTGATAGATCGGCACGCTCAACGTACCCAGCACGGTCGTGGCGGTGGTCTGAAGCGTGTTGAGGCTCGACTGGCTCATGAAGTTCTGCGCGTAGCTGCCCTGCACCGACAAGGTCGGATAGAGCGAGCCCTCGGCGACTTTCACCGCCTGCTGCGCAACGTCGATGTTGTATTGCGCCGTCGTCACCTGCGGATGCGTCGTCGAGGCGAGACCGAACGCGGAATTGAGGTTCTGCGGCGAGAAACGATCGACCGGCGTGCCCGGCGTCAGCCGGCCCGGTGCGTTGCCGATGACCTGACGATAGGTCGCCTGCGATGTCGCGAAGTTGGATTGCGCGGTGAGAACCTGCGAGCGGCCGGCGGCAAGACTCGACTCGGACTGCGCGACGTCGGTGCGCGTCACTTCGCCGACATTGAAGCGGTCGCGGGTCTGGCGCAGCTGTTCCTGCAACACTTCAACGTTGCGGCGCTGCAGATCGAGGATGGCCGTATCGCGCAACAAGTTCATGTAAGCGGTGACGGCGTTGAGCAGCACCGTCTGTTCGGTCACGCGCAAGGTTTCGCGGCCCGCCAGCACCGAGGCTTCGGCCTGCCGCGTGCGGTTGGCGGTCTGGAAGCCGTTGAACAAGGTCTGCGAGATCGTCGCGGTCGCACCGTAAGGCGCGTTGTTGCCGTTCTGCGTGAAATAGGTCGGCGGCGTTCCGGCCGCGCGCGTCGGGTTCGTCACCGTCGTCGACGACAGCACCTGCTCACCGCCCGTGGCGGTAATGGTCACACGCGGCCGATAGCCGGCCAGCGCTTGCGGCACGCCTTCGTCGGTCGCACGCAAAGCGGCGCGCTGCGAGTTCAGCGTCGGATTGTTCTGATAGGCCTGCACCAGCGCGGATTCGAGCGTCTCGGCGGAAGCGCCTCCGCCTGCCGTCGCGGCATAGGCCAACGCCAGGGCCCCCATCGCCCGGATCGCAAGCCCGCTTCCCAACCCACTAAAGCCACGACGCAACATTGAAGAACCTGACCACTAACGAAACAAAACCCCCGACGAACCCGGAACCATATGCGCTGAGGGGGTGGCTTTAAACCCCCTGAAAAGTTTCACCCACAGAATGCCGGTGACATGCGGACTTTGCGCCACGGTCCCCAATACCGGTGACGTTCGCCGAAGGTATCAGAAGGCGAATTCGGGCTTCTTGCTGAAACCGGGCAACGGCGCCGCCGCCGCGTCGAATATCATGCGGCCGCTCATCTCACTGCCGCTGCGGCGATAGAGCATGGCCTTGGCGTTCGGCGCCTTGCCGAGGACGCAAACCAGCCGGCCACCATCCTTGAGTTGCGCGCAGAAGGCCTGCGGTTCGATCTCGGTTGCGCCTTCGAGCAGGATGACGTCGTAAGGACCGCCCTGCGCCCAACCCGACGTCAAGGCACCGCTGACGACGCTGACACTCGCCGAACCCGCGAGCGCCGATTCAGCACTCTTGGCCAAGGCCGCATCTTCCTCGAGCGCCACCACCTGCCCGGCAATGCTGGCGAGCACGGCCGCCGCATATCCGGTGGCGCAGCCGACATCGAGCACGCGATCGGTGCCGAGGATGTCGGCGCTGTGGATGAGTTTCGCCAGAACCATCGGCTTGAGCAGACGCCGGTTGGCGCCGACCGCGAGATCCTGGTCGAGATAGGCGATCGGTGCAGCCGCGGCGGGAACGAAACGCTCGCGCGGGATCTCCATCATCGCCGTGATCACCCGCTGATCGGTGACGTCGGCGGTGCGGACCTGGCCATCCACCATGTGGCGGCGAGCGGTGGAAAAATCGGTCATCGCGACCCCGGGAACCGTTAAGGATGCGCGGCTTTTGTGCGGCAAGGTGGGGCAAAAGGCAAGCCACGACGCAAGCGAGCGACAGCGTTGTAGACCGCTCATTGGTCATATATAGGCTTGCCCGTGGACGGAGCGCGCGGGCGAATCATGACCGAGCGTCACGTTTAAGGCCGCGTGGCGGAATGGTTACGCAGAGGACTGCAAATCCTTGCATCCCGGTTCGATTCCGGGCGCGGCCTCCACTCCAAATCGCCGTATTCCCGGTAAATTTGGCTTTAAAGTAATGCCCCGGGGCGCTTTGCAAAGCAGTTACGCTTTGTTATAGGCCCGGTGCGTATAGATGCCGCATTGTTCCCTGGTAGCTCAGCGGTAGAGCGTTCGACTGTTAATCGAAATGTCGCTGGTTCGATCCCAGCCCGGGGAGCCATTCACTTGATGGCCCGAGTTAGTGCCCAAGCGGCGCTTTACGTATCTCCCAGCAAAAGCCGGTCCGACAAATCCTTGAGGGCGACGCCCGACTGACCTTTGGCGCGCATGGCCGCCATCAGATGCGTCAGCTTGAACGCGGCATCGGCCAACGCGATTCCCGCAGGCCGGATGTTCGAGATGCAATTGCGGCCGGCGTCGGTGGTCTGCGCGTTCGGCTGCCAGGTCACGTAAGCCCCCATGCTGTCCGGCGCCGAGAGGCCCGGCCGCTCGCCGATCAGCACGACCGCGCAGGTGGCGCCGAGCGCATTGGCGACGGCATCGCCGATGGCCACGCGGCCATGGCGGACAATGACCAGCGGCGCGACACGCCAGCCGCTCTTTTGCAGCGCCGGAATGACCTCGGCGAGCAGCGGCGCGGCATGGCGCTGCGTCGCCAATGCCGACAGCCCGTCGCTGATGACGAAGACGACGTCGTAGGCGCCCTTGTGCGGCGCGAGGATTGAGGCCGCATCCGCCGCCAGCTGCCGGCCGAGATCGGGCCGCATCAGATAGGCCGCCTTGTCGGCAACCGCGCTGGCCACGCGCAGCACGTCGAGCCCGAGCGGCGCGAGAGCCGCCGTCAGCGTTGCATCGTCGAGCGTCGCATGCACGGCGTCGCGCGCGCGGGCATGAGCGAGTTGGAATTCGAGCAGCGGCTTGGTCGCCAGCGAGGCGCCGCTGCGGGCAAGGCCGATGCGCGCGTCGGTCAGCCTGCGCAAATTCGCCCACAGCGCCGCACCGTCCAATGTTTCAGGAGGTTTAGTCATGCGGATGGCAACAGTGCCTGGAATTGCGACGGCAATTCGCGCGGGCGGATGCGGTTCGCGCCATCCATCAGCCCCTGCTTCGTCAGCCACGCTTCGAATTCCGGCGCCGGCCGCTTGCCATAGAGATCGCGCATCGCCAGCGCGTCGTGAAACGACGTGCTCTGATAGCCGAGCATGACGTCGTCAGCGCCGGGCACGCCCATGACGAAATTGACACCGGCCGAAACGAGCAACGCCAGCAACGCGTCGGCATCGTCCTGATCGGCCTCGGCGTGGTTGGTGTAACAAACGTCGACGCCCATCGGCAGGCCCAAGAGCTTGCCGCAGAAATGATCTTCCAGCCCGGCGCGCGTGATCTGCTTGCCGTCATAGAGATATTCCGGGCCGATAAAGCCGACGACGGTATTCACCAGCAGCGGCTTGAACGCGCGGGCCACTGCATAGGCGCGCGCCTCGACCGTCTGCTGATCGACGCCGTGATGCGCATTGGCGGACAGCGCGCTGCCCTGCCCGGTTTCGAAATACATAACGTTGTCGCCGATGGTGCCACGCTTGAGCGACAAAGCCGCGTCCCGCGCTTCGCGCAGCAGCGGCAGATCGACGCCGAAACTCTTGTTGGCGGCCTGCGTGCCCGCGATCGATTGAAACACCAGATCGACCGGCGAGCCCTCGCCGATCAATTCCAGCGTCGTCGTCACATGCGCCAGCACACAGGACTGCGTCGGGATATCGAGCTTCACCCGGATCTCGTCGAGCATCGACAGCAGCGCATGCGCGCGCTCGGGACTGTCGGTCGCCGGATTGATGCCGATCACGGCATCGCCGGCGCCGAGCAGCAGCCCGTCGAGAATACTGGCGGCAATGCCGCGCACGTCGTCGGTCGGATGGTTCGGCTGCAAGCGCACGGAGAGATGACCCGGTTGTCCGATCGTGTTGCGGAAGCGCGTCACCACCGAACACTTCGCCGCCATCACCATCAGGTCCTGCAGGCGGCTGATCTTGCTCACCGCGGCGGCCATTTCCGGCGTCAGGCCCGGCGCCAGCGCGGCCAGCACCGGCGTGGTGGCCTCGTCCGACAACAGCCAGTCGCGCAAGCCGCCGACGGTCAGATGCGACACCGGCGCGAAAGCGGCCTTGTCGTGGCTGTCGATGATGAGCCGCGTGACCTCGTCGCGCTCATAGGGCACCACGGCCTCATTGAGGAATGTGGCGAGCGGCAGGTCGGCCAGCGCGAATTGCGCGGCGACGCGCTCTTCGCCGCTGTCCGCCGCCACGCCCGCCAGCATGTCGCCGCTGCGCAACGGCGTCGCTTTGGCGAGCAATATCTTCAGATCGCTGAAGCTGTACCGCCGCTGTTCGATGGTCGCGCCGTACATCGCACTGATTCCAATGAGGCTTTGACTATAGCGCATGCAAGGCCCGCGCCTGGGTAACGGAGAGCTTGGCCTGCCCGTTTGACTGCGCTATGACGGAACTCCGCATGGCGCGAAAGCGATGACGACAGTCAGCCCCCTCACCACCGACCTCTACGAACTCAACATGATCCAGGCCTATCTGGACCGTGGCGAGACCAAGGAGGCCGTGTTCGAGTTTTTCGTGCGCCGGCTGCCGCCGCGCCGCAGCTTCATGGTCGCGGCCGGGCTCGATGACGCGCTGTCCTATCTTGAAACCCTGCAATTCTCCGAAACCGACATCGCCTGGCTCAAAAGCACCGGGCGCTTCCGTCACAATCTGATCGACTATCTCGCCGCCTTCCGCTTCACCGGCGACGTCTACGCCCTGCCGGAAGGCACGGTCTGTTTCCCCAACGAGCCGCTGCTGCGCGTGGTTGCGCCGCTGCCCGAGGCGCAGTTGATCGAGACGCGGCTCATCAACATCCTCAACTTCCAGACGCTCATCGCATCGAAGGCAGCACGCATGGTACTGGCCGCGCCGGGCAAGATCCTGGCCGACTTCGGCCTGCGCACGGCGCACGGCGAGGAAGCCGGCCTGTATTCGGCGCGCGCCAGCTTCATCGCCGGTTTTGCCGGCGCCGCCAATGTCGCCGCCGCCCAGCGTTACGGCACGCCGATTGTCGGCACCATGGCGCACTCGTTCATCCAGGTGCATGACGACGAGATGCAGGCCTTCGAGAATTTCTCGCGCGCGCGGCCCGACGGCATCATTCTCTTGATCGACACCTACGACACCGAGGCCGGCGCGCGGAAGGTCGTCGATCTCGCCCGCAAGCTCGCCGAAGACAACATCAAGATCCGCGGCGTGCGCATCGACAGCGGCGATCTCGCCGAGAGTGCCCGCAAGGTGCGCGACATTCTTGATGCGGGCGGGCTGACCGACGTCATCATTCTGGTCAGCGGCGGCGTCGACGAGGATGTCATCAAGCGTTTCAATGGAGCCGGTGCGCCGATCGACGGCTACGGCATCGGCGTCAGCCTCGCCACCTCGATCGATGCGCCCGCCTTCGACTGCGCCTACAAGCTGCAGGAATATGCCGGGCATCCGAAGCGCAAGCTGTCGGAAGGCAAGCAGACCTGGCCCGGCCGCAAGCAGGTCTGGCGCAGTTACGACACCGAAAGCCGCATGGCCGGCGATATCCTGACCATCGAGGGCGACAAGCAGCCGGGCGAAGCGCTGATCGTGCCCGTGATGCGCGGCGGCAAGCGCATTGGCACCGCGCCGACCCTCGACCAGATCCGCGACCGCGCCGTACATGATCTTGCGCGGCTGCCGCTGCCGATGGTGCGGCTGGAGCAAGACGCGAGCTATCCGGTCGAAGTCGCCGAGGCGCTGCGCGCGCTGGCGGCGGAAGCGGATGCACAGGTGAAGAAATAACTGTCATTCCGGGACGGTGCGCAGCACCGGACCCGGAATCCAGGTGCCACAGAACACGAAGCTCTGGATTCCGGGTTCGCTCGCTAAAGCTCGCGCCCCGGAATGACGATCAGGCCCCCGTCCCGCCCTTGTTCCAGCCGCGGATGCCCTCGCCGTAGACCTCGTGGCCGGACGCGGTGACGATCACCGTGTCCTCGAGCTTGATGAAGCCGCGCACGGGATGCAGCATCGTGGTTTCGATCGACAGCACCATGCCCGCTTCCAGCGGCGTGTTGGCGTGCGAGTCCGGATATTTCATCGGTGAATTCGGCTGCAGGCGCGGTGCTTCGTGGCTGACGAGACCCATGCCGTGGACGAGGAAGTCGAGATAGCCGCGGTGCTTCGACTTCTGCACCAGCGGTTCGGCGGTGTTGTAAATCGTATGGCCCGGCACGCCGGCCTTGGTCGCGTTGAACGCCGCGCGCTGGATGGTCTCGATCTCGGCGAGGCAATCGACGAGCTCGGCGTCGGGCTCGCCCTGAATCGCCATGCGGCAGATGTCGCCGATATAGCCGTGATAATTGCCGCCGGAGTCGAGCGACAGGATGTCGCCCTTGCCCCAGACCTGATCGGTCGGCGCGCGGTTGAGGCTCGTCCCCGTGGTGATGAGGCAATACTCGAAGGTCATGCCGCGGTTGGTTTCCTCGCGGCGCAAGGCTTCGAACAATTCGCGCTTGGTCGAACCCGGACCATGCTTGGCGATCACGGCGGTCATTGAATCGATGACGCCGGCCGAGGCCACCTTGAGCTGCTTGAGTTCGTGCGCGGACTTCACTGCGCGCTGCGATTCCAGAACGTACAGCGCATCGACCCAGTCGGCGCCGGCAAAGGCGCCTTGCAGCAGCGCCGCCGCGTCATAGGGCATGAAGGAGAATTCAAAGGCGATGCGCTTCGGCTTGACGCCGAGCTTGCGGATATGCGCGATCGCCAGATCGATCGCTTCCGACGAATTGTTGGTGACGGTCTGCGTCTCCGGCGTCCACACCGGATCGGCCTGCACCTGGAATTTTTCCAGACGGTTGCCGAAGAACGCCGCCTTCTCCGGCGCGCCCTTGGCGTAGATCACCACCGGCAGATAACGGCTGATCGCGATCGCATCCATGTAGTCGAAGAAGTGCGCGCGGTGGCCGCCGAGCAGATACTGAACGTTATGCTTGGAGGTCGCGACGATGACGTCGATTCCCGCCTCGTCCATCAGCCGGTCGAGGCGCTGGTGGTCGAACGGAATCTTCAAGCCGCTGGTCGGCTGCGCGCTGACGTTCATCGGTCACTCCCGGCTATCCGGCGTCGCGAATTGCGCCGGTAAGCTGGGAGTCTAGGACCACAATTCCTTGCTCGCAAGCCGGGCGCCCTCGGCCAGCGCCTGCAGCTTGGCCCACATGATGGACGGGTGAACGCGGCGGTGGAACGGGCCCTGCGCGAAGCCGCAATCGGTTCCGGCGATGACGTTTTCGCGGCCGACAAGTTTCGCCAGGCGAACAATGCGCTCCGACACCAGTTCCGGATGCTCGACGACGTTGGTGGCGTGACTGATGACGCCCGGGATCAGCACCTGCCCCGGCGTCAACTTGGCGTCCTTCCACACCTTCCATTCGTGCTCGTGGCGCGGATTGGCGCCTTCGATCACGTAGGCGCCGACCTTCACCTTGAGGATGAGGTCGACGATGTCCTTGAGCGGCACGTCGCTGGTGTGCGGACCCGGCCAGCTGCCCCAGCAGACGTGATAGCGGATCTTGTCGACCGGCAGACCCTTGATCGCGGTGTTGATGATCTCGACCTGCTTGGCGAGCCAGGTGCGGTAGTCGGCAAAGCTCGCCGGCGGCACCATGCGGTCGTAGGTCACGGCGTTGCGCGCGTCGTCGAGCTGCACGATGAAGCCGGCGTCGATGATCATCTTGTATTCGTCGTGCATGGCGGCGGCGATCGCCGCCATAATGTCGTCTTCGCTCTTGTAGAATTCGTTCTTGCGGTCGGGGATCACGCTCGCGGGCGCGGCGACCGGCATGAAGGCTTCCTCGACCTTCGTGACCCTGAGCGCGGCCCTGAAGTTGTCGATGTCGGTCTGCAATTCCTTCTGGCCGGTGTACTTGATCGGCCCGGTGCAGATCGCCTCGACCGTGGTGGCGACACCGTCATGGGCGTCAAGCTCGGCGTAGAATTCGGCGAACTTGGTGCGGTCGGCGCCGCGCTTGAACGGGTTGGCCTTGTCTTCCTTGATCGGCCGGCGCTCGAAACCGGACAGGCGCTCCAGTGCGTATTGCGACCACGAGATCGCCTTGCCGAATTCGCCGTCGCTGACGACGTCGATGCCGGCCTTGCCCTGCTCCGCCACGACCTCGGCGACCGACGACGTGAGACACGCCTGATAGGCCGTCTCGTCATACGGCTTGCGGCCCTGCTTGGCGCGCAGGAATTCCTGCAAGGCCTGCGGCCGGATCAGGCTGCCGACATGGGTGGTGAGGATACGGTTGTCGCTGCGCTTCATGGGTCACCGCTCGTGAATTTGGTGCGCATGGCTAAGCCGGACGCGCGCGGAAGGCAAATCGGAAAAGCGTTGGGCAACAGCCCATTATCCGTCATCCTGAGGTGCGAGCGTAAGCGAGCCTCGAAGGATGCACGGCCCCCGTCGCCCTTCGAGGCTCGCCAACTGCGTTGGCTCGCACCTCAGGGTGACGGTTAAGCCTTCACCACGCCGATCAGCTTCTCGAGCTTCACCGGATCGTTGCGCAAGGTCTCGCTGGCGCCATCATAAACAATGCGGCCGCGATCCATCACCACCGCGCGCGGCGAAATATCGAGCGCCAGCCGTGTATTCTGCTCGACCAGGATCATGGCGAGGTTGCCCTGCGCCGCCAGCCGCTTCACCGCGCGCGCCAGTTCATCGACGATGACGGGCGCTAGGCCCTCGGACGGCTCGTCCATCAGCAGCACGGTCGGATTGCCGATCAGCGCGCGGCCGATCGCCAGCATCTGCTGCTCGCCGCCGGACAGCTGGTTGCCCATGTTCGTGGCGCGCTCGCTGAGCCGCGGAAACAGTTCGAACACCGTTTCGACGGTCCACACGCCGGGCCGCGCCGCGACTTCGAGATTTTCGCGCACATTGAGCGAGGGAAAAATCTCGCGCTCCTGCGGCACGAGGCCAAGGCCTGCAACGACGCGCTTGTAAGTCGCGAGCTTGGAAATATCCTTGCCGTGCAGCACGACGCGCCCGCCATGCAGCTGCGTATGGCCCATGATGGTCAACAGCAACGTGCTCTTGCCGACGCCGTTGCGGCCGATGATCGACAGCGATTCACCGGCATTCAGGCCGAGCTTGATGTCTTCCAGCACCACGGTTTCGCCGTAGCCGGCAAAGACCTTGTCGAGTTCGAGCGCTCGCTCAACCATGCGCCGGCCCTCTGTGGCAGTCCTGGCCGAGATAAACGGCGCGGACCTGCTCGTTGTTCATGATGGCGTCGGGCGTGCCTTCGACCAGCACCGCGCCCTGCACCAGCACGGTGATCTCCTTGGCAAGCGATACACCACGTCCATGTCGTGCTCGATGATGAGAATGGCGATGTCGGGATCGAGACGATCGACGACGTCGAGAATGAGATGGCTCTCCGACGACGGCACGCCGGCCGCGGGTTCGTCGAGCAGCAGCACGCGCGGCTTCTGCGCCAGCGCGATGGCGATTTCGACCAGCCGCTGGCGGCCGTACGGCAGTTCACGCACCAGCTTGAGCGCGTCTCCGGTCAGCCGCAGCGCGTCGAGGTAATCGAGCGCCTCGTCCAGAACGACGCGGTTGATTCCGATCGGCCGCCACATATTATTGGCGTGGCCGTCGCGCTCGCCGATGGTGAGACCGAGATTTTCCAGCACCGTCAGCCCGCGGAACAACTGATTGATCTGGAAGGTGCGCGCCAGCCCGCGCCGCGCCCGCACCGTCTGGCTGACGTTGGTGATGTCCTCGCCATTGAGCAGCACGCGGCCGGAATTCGGCTTCAGCGCACCGGTGATGAGATTGACCAGCGTGGTCTTGCCGGCGCCGTTCGGGCCAATCAAAGCGCGGCGCGCGCCCTTCTGCAGCGTCAGACTGACGTCGCGCGTCACCGGCAGCGCGCCGAAGGCACGGTTGAGCCCCTGCACTTCCAAAGCGGGCGTTGGGGTTGCGGTCATGACCGGAACCTCTTGAGATATTTGCCCGCATCTTCAAACAGCCCGAGCACACCGCGGCGCGCGAACAGCACCGCCAGCACCAGCAGCAAGCCGATGCCGAACTGCCAGAAGGTCGGGCTCATCTTCGACAGCTTGTCTTCCAGCACCATGTAGACGACCGCGCCGAGGAATGCGCCGTAGAGCCGCCCGGTGCCGCCGAGGATCAGCATCACCATCACTTTGGCGGAGTTCTCGAAGTCGAACACCGTCAGCGTGACGTAGGCATTGGTCTGCGTGAATAGCGCGCCGGCGACGCCCGCAATGCTGGCGGCGATCGTATAGACCGTCACCAGCCGCAGATGCACCGGCGAGCCGATCGCGTGCATGCGCCGCACGTTCTCGCGAATGCCGGTCAGCGCCTGCCCGAACGGCGAATAGACGATGCGCCGCACCAGATAGAACATCACCGCCAGCACGCCGAGCACGTAGAGATAATTGGTGTGGCCGTAGAGGTCGTAGTCGAACAGGCCGAACAGCTTCTGAAATTCCAGTCCTGGCAGGCCGTCATAGCCGCCGGAAATGTCGGAGCGCAGATTACCGGTCTCCTGCAGCATGATGGCGGTGGCCAGCGTCAGCATCAGCAGCGTCAGGCCGCGATAACGCAGCAGGAACCAGCCGGTGATGAAACCGCCCAGCCCCGCAACGAACGCCGCCGCAAACAGGCCGCTGACCGGCTCGGTCCACCCCAATCGCGCCGCGCCCAAGCCAACCGTATAAGCGCCGAGGCCGAAGAACGCCGCATGCCCGAGCGTGACGATGCCGGCATAGCCGAGGATCAGATCGAGCGAGAGCGCGAACATGACCATGATCAGCACCTGGCTGCCGAAGGTCATGCGATCCGGGAAAATGAAAAACGCGGCGATGGCGGCGAGCCACGGCAGCGCTTCCGGCCATTTGAAATGGTGCCGGCCGACGAGATAGGCGGCGGCGCGGTCGCGCGCGGCCTTGCGGTCGAGATTCTCTGCGGGAATGTCACTCACGGCCGAAGAACCCCGCCGGCTTGATCAGCAGCACGATGATCGTGATGGCGTAGATGAAGAAACCGCCCGCCTCCGCCAGCATGTATTTGCCACCGGTGTCGACGACGCCGACCAGCAGCGCCGCCAGCAACGTGCCCTTCAGGCTGCCGAGGCCGCCGATCGCCACCACGATCAGGAACAGCACGAGATAGAGCACGGCGAAACTCGGCGACAGGCCGAAAAGCTGAATCGCGAGACCGCCGCCCAGCGCCGCCAGTCCCGAGCCGACGGCAAAGGTCAGCGTGAACAGCAGATCGACATTGATGCCGACCGACTCCGCCATGCGGCGGTTGTCGACGGCGGCGCGGATCTTGGCGCCGATATTCGTCTTCTCGAAAGCGAACCAGAGCACCGAGATCAGGACGGCGCCGAGCACGACCAGAAAGGCGCGGTAGCTTGGGAAGGTGCGGAAGCCGAGATTGATGTCGCCCTGCAGCCAGGCCGGCAGCGGCACCGATTTCGGGATCGGTCCGTAGAAATAGGTCGCCGTCGCAATCGCCATGAAGGCGATGCCGATGGTCAGCAGCACCTGCTCGAGATCGGTCGCCTTGTAGAGCCGGCGGTACAGCCCGCGCTCGAACACGACGCTCACAGCGCCGACCACAACCGCGGCAATCAGCAGCGCCGGAACAAAATCGATGCCGAGATTGCGCGTCAGTGTCACGACGACATAGCCGCCGGCCATGGCGAAGGCGCCATGCGCGAGGTTCACGAAGCCCATCAGCCCCATCGTGATCGACAGGCCGACCGACGTGATGAACAGGAACATGGCATAGGCCAGGCCGTCGAACAGAATACTGACAGCAATGATCGCAAACTGCGGCACAGGCCCCACCCGTGTTGAAGAAAAACGCCGCCGCGCCTTTTATGCGCGGCGGCGCCGATGAGTGTCAATCAAAGCGCGATCAGGAACCGCAGCGGCCGATCTTCTGCACCTTGCACTCGTCCTTGACCTGCTTGGTGGTGCCGACGACCTTGACGCCGAGCTTGCCATCCGGCTTGCGAATGACTTCCATGGCGTGCTCGTCCTGCACGATGTCGCGCGTCTCGGCATCGATCATCACCGGGCCGCGCGGACCGTTGGCCTTCCAGCCCTTCATCGCATCGACGAACTTCGCGCCGTCCGTCGCCTTGCCGTCGAGCTTCTTGATGGCGTCGAAGATGGCGTGGATGCTGTCCCAGGCCTGCGCCGACATGAAGTCCGGATAGCTATCGGCGCCGTAGGCCTTGTGCCATTCGGCGTTGAAGCTCTTGTTCTCGGCATTGTCGAGATCGACCGCATAGTGGCTCATGACGATGGTGCCGATGGCGGCGTCGCCCATGTCCTGCAGCTTGTTGTCGGGGATCAGGTCCATCGGGCCGATCAGCTTGATGCCGGCCTTGCGCATGCCGAGTTCGCCGTAGGACTTCATGACGCCGGTCGCGTGCGCGCCGGACGGAATGAAGACGTACATGCAGTCGGGCTTGAGATCCTTGATCTTCTGGAAGAACGGCGTGAAGTCCGGCACCTGCACCGGGCTGCCGAGCGGAATCGAGTCGACGACCTTGCCGCCCGCTTTCTCGAAGCCGGTCTTGAAGGCTTCCGTCGAGTCCTTGCCCGGCGGGAAGTCGGTATAGGCCAGCGCCGCGGTCTTGCAGCCGACCTTGTCGAAGGCATAGGCGCCCATCGGATAGGCCGGATGCCACATGCTGAACGAGAGGCGCACGATGTAAGGCGACAGATTGGTGATCCACGCCGTGCCGGCGTTGGAAATGATCATCGGGATCTTCGCCTGCGTCACGACCGGCGCGAGCGCGATCGACGACGGCGAGAACGAGAAGCCGAGCAGCATGTTCACCTTGTCATTGGTGATCAGC
This sequence comes from uncultured Hyphomicrobiales bacterium, assembly GCA_903929045.1. Taxonomy (GTDB): domain Bacteria; phylum Pseudomonadota; class Alphaproteobacteria; order Rhizobiales; family Xanthobacteraceae; genus Pseudolabrys. Next base: position 40,071 of record CAIYTE010000132.1, on the reverse strand, counting down.
TCGGTCGCGATGGTCTTGGCCTGCGCGCCGGTCGGCGGACCTTCGTCACGCTTCACCAGTTCGACCGTATGCGGCGCGATGTCTTTGGCATGCAGCTTGACGTAAAGGTCGATCGCCTTGTCCATCTGGTGGCCGAGGTCGGCATTGGCGCCGCTGAACGGCAGTACGACGCCGATCTTGACGTTGTCGGCCTGCGCGGTGGTGCCGCCCATCGCGAGCGCCAGCGCAGCAGCGCCGACGCAATTCATCAATTTCATGTCATCCTCCCTGAGTACGTTTCTTGCATTTGATGGACGCGTGATATGCGCGCGAATCGATCCGGCGAAATTAGTTGGATGTCCCACTAGTTTCCAACCGGCAGCGCGCGCCTCGAACGTTAAAGTGGCCTAGTTCATCCTCTCCGGTCAATGCAGGAAGGTGCGTCGGCACGTCACGTGTACCGAACAGCGGACCGCCTCGCCTGAAGTTTGCGCACGAACGGTTTGCCGCACGGTGGCGCGAAATTGCCGTGCTTCCCGAGCTTAATCAAATGAATACTATCTGGCCATTCATACATTGAATGCATGCAAAGCATCCTTGCCTTGCATTTCATCGATGAGCAGTCCTCGCAGTCGCGCCGCCGGCGGCGACAACGGGATGCCGCGCCGGCTAACGAGGCCGTAAGTGCATGACACGGCCGGTGCGCGCAGGGGTACAGCCGCCAATCCACGTCCACGATGCAGTGCAACATCGATGCTCGGCACGATGGCGAAACTCAAGCCCGCCTCCGCCATATTGACCGCAGTCTCGACGTGCTGCACCTCGTATTGCCAGCTCAACGTCACGCGCGCCGCGCTCATGGCATCGTCGATCATCGGCCTGATCGCCGTTTTCGAGCCGACGCGAATGAGCGGAAGATTGCGCAATTGCCCCCACCCGACCGAGCGCTTCTGCGCCAGCGGATGACGCGAGGGACAGGCCAGCGACAGCGGCGACGACGCCAGCGCTTCGGTCTCCAGATCCCAGCGGTTGGTCTGCACGACGCTCAGCCCGAATTCGACTTCGCCGGACTGCACGAGTTCCGCGATCGCCGCCGAGGGTGCCTCAAACACCCTGACCTGCATGCCCGGCTGAAACTTGTGAAACCGGTTGAGGATCGACGGCAGATAATTCACGGCGAAGACCGGCAGGCAGGCGATATCGAGGCGGTCGCGGCGCTTGGCGCCCTGCTGTTTGAGTTCATCGAAGGACTGCTCGAGCGCCGCCAAGGCCGCCTGCGCCTTCGGCAGGAAATCGATGCCGGCGCGCGTCAAGGTCACCTCGCGCGTCGTGCGCGCAAACAGCTTGAGCCCCAGTTCTTCCTCAAGCTTGCGCATCCGGTGACTGATGGCCGTCTGCGATAGGTTGAGGTGTGCCGCGGCGCGCTGAAAGCTGCCGCGTTCGGCGACGCTCAGAAAGGCTTCGAGGCCGAGAAAATCGATACGCATTTCCGGCCTCCGTGGCCCCGAGCCACATGCACCGGGTTCATGAATAGGCCAAAAACTACCATTTGTCGCGGTTGCCCCTTTACATAAGGATGCCGACCATGGCGATCTGCGCCTTACTGCCGCTCCCGGGAAGAAACTCATGTCCGCCGAACCGATCTACGACATCGCGCATCTGGGTCATGTCGAAATGCTGACCAACAAGCCCGAGGCCAGCCTCGCCTTCTTCACCAACGTCTTCGGCCTGATCGAAAGCGGACGCGAAGGCGACAGCGTCTATCTGCGGGCCTTCGACGACTACGAATTTCACACGCTCAAGCTGACCGCGGCCAACACCACCGGTATCCGCCATGCAGGCTACCGCGCCGCAAGCCCCCAGGCTCTGGAGCGGCGGGTCAAAGCTATCGAGGCGCTCGGCGCCGGTATCGGCTGGAGTGACGGCGACATGGGCCACGGCCCCGCCTACCGCTTCCACGATCCCGATGGCCACGAATTCGAGATTTACTACCAGACACGGCGCGCCAAGCCGGTGACCCCGCCGTCGCTCAAGAACCAGGCGAGCCCGACGCCGAACCGGGCCATCGCCCCGCGCCGCCTCGACCATTTCAACCTGCTGGCGGCCGACGTCGATGCCATCCGCAATTTCCTGCCGAAAGCACTCGGCAGCCGCGTCACCGAGGTCATCCAGCTCGCCGACGGCACGCTGGGCGGTTGCTGGTTCACCACCAACAACAAGTCATATGACGTCGCCTATACGCGCGACCACGCCAAAGCCCGCGGGCGCTTTCATCACGTCACCTATGCCGTCGATCAGCGTGAGCACATTCTGCAAGCCGCCGATATTTTTCTCGAGAACGGTGTGCACATCGAAACCGGCCCGCACAAGCATGCCATCCAGCAGACGTTCTTCCTCTATGTCTGGGAACCGGCCGGCAATCGCGTCGAGCTCGCCAATGCCGGCTCGCGTCTCATTCTGGCGCCCGACTGGCAGCCGGTGATCTGGAATGAGGATGAGCGGAAAAAAGGCCAGGCCTGGGGCCTCAAGACGATCGAGACCTTCCACACCCATGGCACGCCGCCGGTGGCGGGCTAAAGCTGACAGCCGTCAGGCGGCGCTTTGGGCGGCGGCATTCGGCACCGCCGCCGCATAGGCGTCCTCGCGGTCCTGCCGCTGCAGGATCATGTCGAGCGAGGCGATTTCGACCCGGTTACGTCCGTTTTCCTTGGCGAAATAGAGCGCCTGATCGGCCTGCGCCAGCAGTTCGGGCACGTCGAGCACGGCGTCTTCGCACTGGACCAGGCCAATGCTGACCGTCGCGCAGACCGGCCGGCCGCCGACGTCCTGCGCCATCTTGGCGAAGGTCTCGCGGATCCGCTCGGCGGCGATGAAGGCCTTCTCGGGCGTGGTGTCGGCCAGGATGGCGGCGAATTCCTCGCCGCCCAGACGGCCGATCAGATCGGTTGATCGGATTGATTGCTTCGCTGCATCGGTGAAAATTTCCAGCACCCGATCCCCCAACGCATGGCCGAAGCGATCGTTGATCGTCTTGAAGTGATCGAGATCGATCAGCATCACGGCGGTCGGCTTCGGATGCGACGCATGACGCTTCGCCATCAGCCCCGCGTCATGCAGGAAGGCGCGTCGATTGGAAATGCCGGTGAGCGGATCGATCATCGCGGCGGTGCGATGACGCAGTTCGGTGCGCTCCTTGGCCATGGCCAAGAGGATGAAGGCGATGGAGATCGTGAACAGCAGCGCTTCGAACGACAGCACGGTGAGCCAGACGCTGCCGTACATGTTCGTCGGTGACCACGGGAGTAACGTCACCAACGGCGTACGCAGCAGGAACAGCGCGCCGTGCGCAAACAGCATGAAGATCGCCGGCCAGCGCGACACGAGTTGCTCGGCGCGGCCGCGCCAGAATTCATACGCCGTGAGCCAAGTGTAAGCCGTGATGATCGCGGACGCGATCATGGCGCGGGTTTCGACCGCATCCGCCAGCACCGGCAGGCGGCACACGAGCAGCCAGATCACCGCGCCGGTGACGAGATAGACCGGCTCCACCGGGCGGCCGTCGAACACGCGCGCGCCGGTCCAGGTGACGGCGAAAGCCGTGAACAGCAGTGCGTTGGCCAGATCGATGGTGATCAGGTCGGGCGCTGAGCCGTACATGCCGAACAGCACGATCGAGCCGGCGCGGATCAGGTGCGCGAAGCCCCACCAGGCCACGGCGTAAATTTGGGTGTTCTGGGCCCAGGCGAACAGCAGCAACAGGCCGAGGATCGCCTCGACATAGATCGTCACCATAAACAGCGTATTGACGTCGAGATTCATGAGGTCGCAGCCGCCGGTGCCCGAAAACGGGGGTCTCGTTCGGCGACTAGAATTAAGGCGGCGCTCCCAAAAAGTGGTGAATAGCGGGGAATGCGGCCTGTTAACGTGCCCGTATGGTTTCGAGGAAGTTTCCAATTACCCTCGAAGTCGTCTTTTCGAGTGCTTTTTTGGCGTATCTGCCACGTCTCAGGTGATTTCCACCCGGCCTTGTGGCGCCGCCGGGCCTTCATTAGGTTCTCCGAACGTCCCACTATCCCCCGGAAACGGCATGACAATTCGTGACGGCCTCGTTGAGGCGATCGGCCATACCCCGCTCATCAAGCTGCGCGCCGTCTCCGAGGCGACCGGCTGCACCATCCTGGGCAAGGCGGAGTTCATGAATCCGGGCGGCTCCGTCAAGGACCGCGCCGCCCGCCAGATCATTCTGGGCGCCGAACAACGCGGCGAGTTGCGCCCCGGCGGCCTGGTGGTCGAAAGCACGGCCGGCAATACCGGCATCGGTCTGGCCGTCGTCGCCAATGCGCGCGGCTATCGCACGCTCATCGTTATCCCGGAGACGCAGAGCCAGGAAAAGAAAGACATGCTGCGCCTGTGTGGCGCGGAGCTGTTGGAATCGCCCGCACTGCCCTTCTCCAACCAGAACAACTACCAGCATGTTGGCCGCCGGCTCGCCGACGAACTGCGCAAGACCGAAAAAAACGGCGTGCTGTTCGCCGACCAGTGGAACAACCTCGACAACAGCAAAGCGCATTACACGTCGACGGGCCCGGAGATCTGGGAGCAGACCGGCGGCAAAGTCGACGGCTTCATCTGTTCGGTCGGCAGCGGCGGCACGCTCGCCGGCGTCTCGATGTATCTCAAGGAAAAGAACAGCAAGATCGCGATCGGCGTCGCCGATCCGCACGGCGCGGCGATGTACAATTATTTCGACCACGGCGAGGCCAAGGTCACGCCCGGCGGCTCGATCACCGAAGGCATCGGGCTCGCCCGCGTCACCGCCATCGTCGAGCAGATGAAAGTCGACAAGGCCTATCTCATTTCCGACGAGGAAGCCGTGCCGGTCATCTTCGACCTGCTGGCGCACGAGGGCCTGTGCCTCGGCGGCTCGTCGGGCGTAAATGTTGCCGGCGCCGCCAAGCTTGCCAAGGATCTCGGCCCCGGCCACACCATCGTCACTGTGCTGTGCGATGGCGGCTCGCGTTACCAGTCGAAACTGTTCAATCCGAAATTCCTACGCTCCAAAAACCTGCCTGTTCCCGCATGGCTGGAGAGCAAGAGCAATATCAAACGTCCCTTCGTCTGATTGTTCGGAACGATTGCGTGCGACCCGGCATTAACGCCGATACTTCAGCAACCGCATTGAGAAACCAGATCCTATGACAAATCCGTCGAGCAAATGGCTTAAGACCACCGAATGGCTCGAAGGCCAGCTCGGCAAACCCGGCGTGGTCGTCGTCGATGCGTCGTTTTACTTGCCGGCACAGAAGCGCGACGCCCAGGCCGAATATGTCGCGAGCCATATTCCAGGCGCGGTGTTCTTCGACATCGAAAAGATTGCGGACGATTCCACCGATCTGCCGCACATGCTGCCCGGACCGACGCAATTCGCCGAAGCCGCCGGCGCGCTCGGCATCTCCGATAAAGACACCATCGTGGTCTATGACGGCCTCGGCCTGAACTCGGCGCCGCGCGTGTGGTGGACCTTCCGCATCTTCGGCGCCAAGAATGTGTTCATTCTCGACGGCGGTTTCCCGGCGTGGAAATCCGAAGGCCGCAAGGTCGAACCCGGCGAGGTCAAGCGTCCGGCGGCGAAGTTCGACGCGGTCATGGATACCGGCGCGGTGGCGATGCTTTCCGACGTGCAAATGGCAATCAACGACAAGAGCGTGCAGGTTGTCGATGCGCGCTCGGCGGGCCGTTTTGCCGGCCGCGATGCCGAGCCGCGGCCGGGCTTGCGCTCTGGCCATATGCCGAACGCACTCAATGTGCCGTACACCGATATCGTCGAGAACGGCCGCCTCGCCTCCACGGACAAGATTGCCGCGGCATTCCAGAAAGCCGGCGTCGATATCAGCAAGCCGATCATCACGAGCTGCGGCTCGGGCGTGACGGCCGTGGTGCTGGCGCTCGGCCTCGACGCGATCGGCGCGAAGCCGGCACGGATCTATGACGGCTCGTGGTCGGAATGGGGCGCGCGCCCGGACCTGCCCGTCGTCAAGGACTAGTGCAGGATCTGGCTAAGGAACAGCTTGGTGCGCTCGTGCTGCGGGTTCGAGAAGAACTCGTTGGGCGTGTTCATCTCGATCACCTGCCCGGCATCCATGAAGATCACGCGATCGGCGACCTGACGCGCGAAACCCATTTCGTGGGTGACGCAGAGCATCGTCATGCCCTCTTCCGCAAGGCCGACCATGGTGTCGAGCACTTCCTTGACCATTTCCGGATCGAGCGCCGAGGTCGGCTCGTCGAACAGCATGATCTTCGGCGCCATGCACAAGGCGCGCGCAATGGCGACACGCTGCTGCTGGCCGCCTGACAGCTGACCCGGATATTTCAGCGCCTGATGTGGAATCTTGACCCGCGACAGATAGTGCATGGCGATTTCTTCCGCCTGCTTCTTCGGAATCTTGCGCACCCACAGCGGCGCCAAAGTGCAGTTTTCCAGCACGGTCAGATGCGGAAACAGATTGAAGTGCTGGAACACCATGCCGACTTCGCGCCGCACTTCGTCGACCTTCTTGAGGTCGTTGGTCAGTTCGATGCCGTCAACGATGATCTGGCCCTGCTGATGTTCCTCCAGCCGGTTGACGCAGCGGATCATAGTCGACTTGCCCGAGCCTGACGGTCCGCAGATCACGACCTTCTCGCCGCCTTTGACGGTGAGATTGATATCCCGCAGGACGTGGAATTCGCCGTACCACTTGTTCACGCCGACGAGCTTCACGGCCATGTCGGTCTTGAGCTTGCTCGGCTTGATATTGAGTTTGGCGGCAGAGGTGTCGGACATGACCGGTGTTCCTGTTTATCGCCTGTCGCTGAGGGCAAGCCGCGCTTCGGTCGCGCGGGCATAGCGCGACATCGCGTAGCAGAAGATGAGGTAGAAGATGGCCGCGACCGCATAGCCGGTCGTGCTCGTAACCGGCGTCGCCCATTTCGGATCGATGCGCGAGACGTCGATCGTATGCAGAAAATCGAAGATGCCGACGATGAAGACGAGCGTCGTGTCCTTGAACAGGCCGATATAGGTGTTGACGATGTTCGGGATGGTGATCTTGAGCGCCTGCGGCAGGATGATCAGCCGCATCATTTTCGAATACGGCAGGCCGACCGCCATCGCGCCTTCGAACTGCCCCTTCGGGATCGCCTGCAGACCGGCGCGCACGACTTCCGCCATATAGGCGGAGGCGAACAGCGCGATGCCGACCAGCGCGCGCAGCAGTTTGTCCGGCGAATATTGCTCCGGCACGAACAGCGGTAGCATCACGCTTGCCATGAAAAGGACGGTGACCAGCGGCACGCCGCGCACGAATTCGATGAAGGTCACCGAGAACAGCCGCACGGCGGGCATATGCGACCGTCGCCCGAGCGCCAGCAGGATACCGATCGGCAACGACACGACAATGCCGACCCAGGAGACGACGATCGTCACAAGAATGCCGCCCCACAGCACGGTATCGACAGGTTCAAGACCGATGGCGCGCCAGCCGGTCAGCAGAATGAAGGCGCTGATCGGCAGCAGGATGAAGAAGTAGATGGCACCGAGGTCCCGGCGCGGCGCGCGCAGCCACAGCAGCCATACAACGCCGATCGCCAGCATCACGAAGAACAGATCGACACGCCACCGCTCGGGACCCGGGTACGAGCCGTACACAAAGTAAGGCCAGCGCTCCCAGACAAAGGGCCAGCAGGCGCCGATGGCGCGGTGCTGAACACCTTCAAGGCAGGCGTCGCGGTCGGCGCCGGTCCACACCGCGTCGAAAATCAGAAATTTGAGCAGGTCCGGAATAATCCAGAGCAACAGCAGCGCGATCAGAACTGTCAACACGATGTTGAAGGGTGTCGACACCAGATTTTCGCGCAACCAGCCGACCACGCCGCGCATCGACGCCGGCGGCGGCTTGGAGTCGAGCATCGTGCCCCGGACGAAGGTGAGTTCGGCTACGGCGAGATCGCCTTCTGACATCGTCATGACTGCGCCCTCACCGTTCCACCAGCGCAATGCGGCTGTTGTAGACGTTCATCAGCAACGACGTGGTAAGGCTGATAGTGAGATAGACCGCCATGGTGATGGCGACGACTTCGACCGCCTGCCCGGTCTGGTTCAGCACCGTGCCGGTGAAGACCTGCACCAGATCGGGATAGCCGATGGCGACCGCCAACGACGAGTTCTTGGTGAGATTGAGATACTGGCTGGTCAGCGGCGGGATGATGACGCGCATTGCCTGCGGCACGACGACCAGCCGCAACGTCGGGCCCGGCTTCAGGCCCAGCGAATAGGCTGCCTCGGTCTGGCCACGCGACACGGCGAGAATGCCGGCACGCACTACCTCGGCGATGAAGGCCGCCGTATAAAGCGACAGGCCGAACAGCAGCGCCGCGAATTCCGGCAGCACTTCCATGCCGCCGCTGATGTTGAAGCGTCCTGCTTGCGGAAAGCCGAATGACAGCGGGAAACCGCTGATCACGAACAGCAGCAACGGCAGACCGACGATCAATCCAAACGCGACGAGGAATACCGGCGCCTGCTTGCCGGTCTTTTCCTGACGCTGACGCGAGATCACGTAAAAAACGATCGACGCCAAAATGGCGGCAAAGAGCGCCGCGACCACCCATTTGAACCCCGGCCCGTAGATCGGGTTGGGCAGAAACAGGCCGCGGTTGTTGAGAACAATGCCGCCCGGAATCTTGATGCTGTCGCGCATTTCCGGCAGCGCCTTGAGTACGGCGTTGTACCAGAACAGCAATTGCAGCAGCAGCGGGATGTTACGGATGGTCTCGACGTAACCGGTGGCGGCCTTCGAGACAAGCCAGTTCTTCGACAGCCGCGCAATGCCGATGACGAAACCGATAATGGTCGCAAAGACGATGCCAAGGGCCGCGACGAGAAGCGTGTTGAGCAGGCCGACCCAGAAGGCGCGGCCATAGGTCGAAGCCTGCGCGCTGTACTCGATCAGAGTCTGGCTGATGTCGAAGCCGGCGGTATTGAACCAGAAGCCGAAGCCGGAGGCGATTTTCGCGCGCTGAAGGTTGGCGATGGCGTTGGTGGCCGCGGCGTAGATCAGAAAGCCGACAATCGCGACAAGCGCGACCTGATAAGCGACCGCGCGGATCTTGGGATCGTTGTAAAACGGAACCCGTGCAGGAGACGATCCCGCCGGAAGGTCGGTCGACATTTACCCCTCATCCCCTCCCAGTTCGCTTCCCCTCGAAGCGAAAACGCCGCGGCGTGTGCCGCGGCGTTCCGTTTTCCTTAGCGAATCGGCGGCGCGTATTGAATGCCGCCCTTGTTCCAGAGCTTGTTCAGGCCGCGCTCGATCTTGAGCGGCGAGTTGGCGCCGACATTGCGGTCGAACACTTCGCCGTAATTGCCGACGGCCTTGACGATCTGCACGGCCCAATCCTTCGGCAGGCCAAGCTGTTCGCCGTAGTTACCTTCGGTGCCGACAAAGCGCTTCACGTCCGGGTTTGTCGACTTGAGCATTTCATCGACGTTCTTCTGGGTGATGTTGAGTTCTTCCGCGTTGATCAGCGCGAAAAACGTCCACTTGGCGATGTCGAACCACTGGTCGTCACCGTGACGCACGGCAGGGCCCAGTGGCTCCTTGGAGATGATCTCCGGCAGAACGATATGATCCGCCGAGTTGGCGAGCTTCAGACGTTCGGCATAAAGGCCCGAGGCGTCGGTCGTATACGCGTCGCAGCGGCCGGCGTCGTAAGCCTTCACCGCTTCGTTGGCGGTCGCGAAGGTCACAGTCTTGACCTGCATGTTGTTGGCGCGGAAGTAGTCCGACAGATTGAGCTCGGTCGTGGTGCCCTGCTGCACGCACACCGACGCGCCGGCCAATTCGAGCGCCGAGTTCACCTTGAGCGCCTTGCGCACGATGAAGCCCTGGCCGTCGTAGTAATTGACGCCGACAAAGTTGAGGCCGAGCGACGTATCGCGCGAGCTGCTCCAGGTCGTATTGCGCGCCAGCACGTCCACTTCGCCGGACTGCAGCGCCGTGAAGCGGTCCTTTGCCGACAGCGGCACGAACTTGACCTTCTTCGGATCGCCGAAAATCGCGGCGGCGATGGCCTTGCAGTAATCGACGTCGAGGCCGGTCCACTGGCCTTGCGCGTCAGGCAGGCCGAAGCCCGCCAGCGTGCCGTTGGAACCACAATTCAGCGAACCACGGTCCTTCACGGTCTTGAGCGTCTGCGCGGATGCCGATTGCGCGGCAAAAGCCACGGCAAAAACAGCAGCCGGCGCGATTAATTTGAATAGATTTTTCATCTGGCGGCCTCTTCAAAGCATAACGGGATGCGGCGCCCCTCGAAGAGTGACCAAGCAATAATGACGCCAACAGCAGCCGCCGTTCGCGCAAAATCGCCAAAATGGCCGCCCCTCAAGCCCTCTCGACTTCCGGTATCTCAGACCGATCCGGTTGCAAGGTCAAGGGCGGCGCGCGTGGGCTGTCATAGGCCAAATGGCGCACCGCGGAGTTCCGCGGCACGCGTCGGCGGCGCTGTGGATTGGACTGAGACTGACGGCTCAGGCCGGCGCGCCCTGCCCGCCGCTGCGGATAACGAATTGCAGGTTGCGCAGATAGACGAATACGCCAAAGGCTTGCCCGATAATGAAGACGGGGTCTTTGCGATAGAGGGCGTAGCCCAGCAGCATGAAGCCGCCGCCGATCGAGAACACCCAGAACGCGGTCGGGACCACGCTCTTGCCGGCGCGTTCGGATGCGATCCACTGCACGACGAAGCGCATCGCGAACAGAAGCTGCGCGACATAGCCGATCAGGATGCCCCAATCGAGATTGCCGGCGAACACATCATGAAGATAGCCGCCGACGGCCTGGGTGATATCGACGAGCATAATTCAGTCCTCCGAAACTTCAGGTACGCGCTTCTTGCGGCGGATCAGCCACCACACACCGGTCAGATCGAGAATGCCGACCCACAGCCGGTCCCATAATCCGTAATTCGACACGCCGCTGGCGCGGGGCCGGTCGACGACGTCGATGTAGCCGATGGCATAGCCATCGCGGCGCACCAGCGCCGGCTAGAAACGATGCAGGCCGTCGAAATACGGCAGGTTCAGGAAGACGTCGCGGCGAAACGCCTTCAAGCCGCAACCCGTGTCCCGCGTGCCATCGCGCAGCACAAAACCGCGCACGCCATTGGCAATCCGCGACTGGATTTTCTTGAAGCCACCGGACTTGCGTCCGACACGCTGCCCGGCAATCAAGCCGACATGCGGCGCGCCGGCCTCGAGCGCTTTCAGCATCGCCGGAATGAACGCCGGATCGTTCTGGCCATCGCCGTCGATCGTCGCAACCATGCCCCCCCGCGCAGCTCGCACGCCGGTCCGCACTGCGCTCGACTGGCCGCAGGACTGCGCATGCCGCACGCGGCGCAGAAACGGGTGCAGCGCCATCAGCCGCTTCAACTCCGCGTCGGTGCCGTCGGTCGAACCGTCATTGACGTAGACGATCTCGAAAGGCCAAAGCCCCTGCAGCGCCTTGGCGATCTCGGCGACCAACAAGGCGATATTGCCGGCCTCGTTGCGCACCGGCACCACAACGGACACTGCCGGATCGTTCGTGTTCATCATCAGGGTCCTGCAGGCCGTTCATGAGGCCGCCCTCGGGGCCATTCAGCCGCTTCTTATTAAGCCAAAAGCGATAAGTCAAAGCCATTTTGCTCGTTTTTTCAGCTACTTATCGAGCTTGGCGCTATGTTGTTTTCACCTCAGGGTAGCGCCTGGGGTAACAAAAAGACTCGTGGTGCGCGGGGTGAAGCACATACTCCCGACCATGAAAACCGCAAGGAGGCCTGGCACCTCGTTCTCCTTGTCGCAGATCCAAGAGGCAAGGTGGCCTCTCTCACCTTTTTCTTCCCTTGGCCGTCTAGGAATTCGTTATTGAACAGAAGTTTTACATGGCTACGAAGCGTCGTTTTTCTTGACGCTAAAGGTCGTGCCGGATGGTGAAGAGCTAAATGTCAATTGCGCGTCCAGGCGCCGCGCCAATGCCGAAACAACCTTCATTCCCACACCTTGGCTTTGGGCTATTTCAAAGCCCTCGGGAAGCCCGACTCCCTGGTCGGTAACAGATAATTCCCATCCCCTCGGGAGATTTTTGAAGGACAAGGCAATTGTGCCAGTTTTCTCTTTGAATGCGTATTTAAAACTGTTCGCCAGCAATTCAGCGACTATCAAACCTATCGAGCTCGCGAGGTCGGACCGTACTGAAAGCTCATCAGCATCTACCGTGATGTCAGTGACGGCGGCCGGAGCAAGCGTCTTTAAACTCTCGCATAGACCATTGAGAAACTCCTTGAGTGCCACATGCTCAAGACTTCCTGCGAGATGTAATTGCCTGTGAACAGTCGCGATGGCACTTACACGTCTCTGCGCAGCGCCAATCTCTTCCTTTGATGCCGCATCGGGAACGTTCCTGCTTTGCAGTCCTAAGACCGAAGAGACCAATTGAAGAGAGTTCATCACGCGATGGTCGGTTTCCCTCGCAAGAGTGATATTCTCTTCAACAAGGAGTTCGGCTCGTTTTCTGGCCGCATTCTCTTCAACAATCACCCGGCGCAGCTCAAACATCTTCATGATTTGATGAGCCATCAGACGAAGGAGCGCCTTTTGGTTTTCGTCCAATTCACGGGGTTTGTAGTCGAGCACGCAAATCGTGCCGAGCGGCAGACCTTCCTTGGTCTCTAAAAGCGCACCCGCGTAAAACCGAAGTCGAGGGTCGCCGACCACCAAGGGATTATCTGAAAAGCGCTTGTCGTTGAGCGTATCGGGGACCTCGAACAGACCAGGCTGCAAGATCGCATGAGCGCAGATTGAGGCCGGTAAGGGGGTTTCCCGAACCCCTAATCCAACCTCGGCCTTAAACCACTGCCGGTTTTCATCAATGAGGTTGATGACGGAAATCGGGGTGCCGCAAATTGCGCTCACGACCCTGACAACCTCGTCGAACTCCTCCTCGCGAGGCGTATCCAGAATTTCATAGGAACGAAGAGCAGCAACTCTATGCGCCTCAGAGAGATGCCGCGCAGCTTCCACTTAAAACTCCTTGGGTGAGGTATCTACGTAGCACACCTACAGCAAAAAGCCGCCCCATTCCTGGGACGGCTTTCTAGACTAAATAGCAAACAGGACTACTTCTGCTGCTTTTCGCCCGAATTCGGCGAAGCCGGGCTGACGTTGCCGTTCGACATCGGAGAGTTCGACTTGCCAGTTTCCATACCGGTCGTAGCGGGCTTCATCATCTTGTCCTTCGACATCGTGTCCGACGCCATCGGCTTCGAGGAGTCGGGCTCAGCCTTGGTGCCGCCCATCGTGCCGTTCGAGGTCTGCGCGAAGGCATAGCCGCTCGCGCTCGCAAGAACCGCGGTAGCCAAGAAAAGGGTACGGATTTTCATGGGAATGCTCTGTGTGAGAATTAAGTTGCGCCTATCAACAGGCAAATGGCGTGAATGTTCCAGGAACGAAATTTGTTTTCCTGAATTATTCAGACAACCCGAGCGCATCGCTCAGAACCCGGTCCTCCCCCGAGGCCGGGTTCTTTCGTAAGGAGAGCTAGATGGCTGACGAAAAAGAGAATACGCACGATGAAGAGCCGTGGGCCTATCCCGGCCCGGCCAAACAGGACGATGAGTTCGTGCCGGACGATGTTGCTGAGCCGAAAGAAAATTAGTTTTTCTTCAAATCGGCTATCCACTGGGGATGTTCGAAATCCAAATGAACGGCATTCTCCGCACCTACCGTGACCGCGAAGACCGTGGGGGAGTGCACAGGTTTTGCCGTCTGCTCCCGCTCTTTCGGGAGAGAATTCAGTGCTCAAGGGCAAATCGGTTTTAATCGTCGAAGATGAATTCCTCATCGCTGAGTTGCTTGAAGATATGGTCCGTCAATTGGGATGCGGGGGCGCGCGAGTCGCCGCGACACTACCCAAGGCTTCGGATGATTTTTAGAGACCAAGCCGGACTTGGTTATCCTCGACCTGAATTTGAACGGCGCGTTGTCGCTTCCGTTCGCTGACGTCCTAAGAATTCACGGGATACCGTTTATCATTTCCAGCGGATACGACCCGGCGTCTATCGGGTTTCAGCACGACATCTTTTTGGACAAGCCGTACACATCGGCCGATTTGCGAGGCAGCATTGCCAAGGCACTAAGCTCTTAACGCCCTCACCGCCTGTGTCAGCGTTGATTGTACGATTGGCTTCGGAAAAAACAATGTTCCTTCCGGAACTACGGCTGGCTTGTCTCGCCCTGACGTGATTATCGTTTTGACGGGCGGCCAGCGGTCACGAACCTGCACAAGCAAATCGACCCCGTCCATCGAGCCCGGCATGTTTACGTCGGTTATCATGACTTCTACGGTGTTATCGAGCTCTAGGAGGCGGATGGCTTCGCTCGCATCTCCGGCTTCCAACACATCGAAGCCATCTTCACGCAGGATGTCGGCTACATACATCCGAACTATAAACTCATCTTCGACGACTAAAATCGACATCTACTTCCTTGGTTGAAGAAGCAACGGCCCCCAACCTCGTCCGTTCCGTTAATGAGCAATTTATTTCAATCATTCTAATAGCCGATTAAGCCACACGCGCGTTTCGGCGCCATGTCATTTGAACTACATCCTCGCGATGACGTTAGAAAAACATGCCGAAAAACCCAAAAGATCTGAAACCAGAAGACAAAAGCGAAACCGACAAACCGAAGATGCCCGAGTTCTCACCCACCCGCGGCGGATTTGAGATCGGGCCGACCGAGCCCACCCCCAAGGCGAAGGGCGAAGAATGAGAAAACCCGGCCTCTTTCGAGACCGGGATCTCATGGCGTCGGCGTGATGGACTACTTCTTGTCGACGTTCGGCGAGGCCGGGGTGCCGTTCGGATTATTCCGCGGCGGGGTGTCGGTGGTCATGGTCGCGTTCACGCCCGCGCCAGTCGTGTTGATCTTCGCTTTGTTGTTCTGCTGAATTTGGGTGCCCTGCTCGGTCTTGGAGCCGGTGCGCTCTGTCGGAACCTGGGCAAAAGCATAGCTGCTGGCGGCCGCAACAAGTGCGGTCGCGAGAATGGCTGTCCGAAATTTCATGTCATAATCCTTGATGTGAGTGTCTCGCATACCAACAGCCCGCTGGCATGAACGTTCCAGATCGCAAGTTTCGCAATTTGCGGAACGAATGCATGGTTCGCGACCTGCGCAATGCACAGCGCGCCTCCAAATCCAGTTCGTCCGCTATTCTTCGATCGCTACTGATTTTTGAATGATCGCCAGAGCGCCCGGACCGCCGCCAACTCGTCGTCCGTCGCGCCTCCCTGGCGAAGATACATTCTGACGTCGCCCCAGCTTTCAAGCAGCGGGACCGCGGCTACCATCTCTTTTTGCCGGACCAACCCGTGCTTACGGACGTAAGCGTTAAACGACCACTTTTTCATCGAGTCTTTAACCTGCAGGAGAGGCAGAAGCCCACTGTTGAAGCGCGGTAAATGTGTCGGCGCAAACGAGCATAAGACTCTCTCCTAGCGCTTTCCAGAAATTGGTTCATGGTCTTCAGTTAGAAAACTGACGCCGCAAACACCGCACTTAAACACGTTGGATTCAGCGTTCCACTTGTCGGCCGGCAGCGTCCGCGCTTGCTCCATCCGACGCCCACAGTTCGGGCAAAGCGGATTTTCCGGCACTATTTTTCTTGCTCCATGGTCACCGCAACGGCAGCAGCCGCCGAAAGTCTGACCTTCTGACCTTCGACCTCGGCGATGAGATTGCCGGGAACGAAGTGGTGGTGTCCCTTGTGGGCGCCCTCACCGCTGTCTTTTTTCGTCAGTTTAATGCGCTGGCCCTCGACTTTATCGACCGTCCCGACATGGACGCCGTCAGCGCCGATGACTTCCATATGTTCTTTGACTTTGCTGAGGTCGGTCATGATCTGCTCCCTGAGTGATCCAGTTGAACTCGGTGGAGCGCAATAAGTTCAAATTCCGGGCAGCGCACGTCTGAACCAGGCGGCCCTACACTTCTTAAGCCACAAGCTCGCGGGCAACCGATTTGATGCGCCGCCAGGAAGGCCCCGGAAAGCCGTGCAAGGCGCCGTCGGGGCCCGTGGAAAAGCCCAGACGGTGTAAGGCGAAATAGCGCGCCACCAACAAGGCGCCGAGGGCGCCCATCACCGCGCCGCCCATAACGTCGCTGGGATGATGCGCGGTGATGACGACGCGGCTGATGCAGATCAGCAGCGCGTAAATCAGCAGATACGGCCGCAGCCGCGGCCACAGAATGCCGAAGGCCACCAGCACCGACAGCGCCGTGGTCGTGTGACCCGACGGCATGCTGGCATAGGCGGCCGTGCCGGTGAACGGCGCATAGAGAAATGCGTCGGGCGAGCCTCCGACAAAAGGCCGCGCCCGGCCGATCACGTATTTCACGGCATTGGTCGCGAGCCCCGGCAGCGCAATCGCAGCAAACAAGAAGCCGACGCGCACCATCAGCGCGGCAATGACACGTTGCGATATTGGCGAGAGCGGCGGCAGTGCGGCGAGACCGATAAACACGAGACCGAGCGGCCAGAGGAAATATCCGGACTTTCCGAAGTCGGTGATCCAGTCGAAAATGTCTTTGAACCATTGTGGCAGCGCGCGCGCGCCGACGATGGCGTGCACATCCAACAGGCTCATCACCAGCAGAAACGCCGCGGCAGTCAGTGCGACCGCGATCGCAAGCTTGGGCCACGGCCAGAGCCACGGCCGGCGCGAACGAACACGCGCGGGCGTGACGAGCGTGGTCAGACCGGCCGCAATATTGACGGCCGTGCGGCGAACCACCGAAACGCGCTCAGCTTGCGGCGCAATCGACGTCATGGCGCGGCCACCGAACGGAACACCGCCAGCGCCACCGGCTTGCCGATGCTGATGTTGAAACCTTCAAGCCGCTGATTGAGCGCGTAGCGCAGCCCGACCGCATTGGCGCGCGCGATGAAGGCGCGCTCGCTGCGCGGATCGACCAAGGCGAAATGGCAGACGCCATTGTTGAGGAATTCGGCGGCGCCGGCGCCGTCGGTGAAGCGCGTATTGGTGCCGAGCATAAACACCAGGCTCGGCTCCTGATAGGCAAAGGTCGACGCCACATGTGGCTCCTTGCAGCCGCTGCCGCGGATTTCGTCGGCAACCAGTCTGCTTGGGAACAGCGACGGCAACATCGGAAACATGATGGCGTAGACGGTGATCGAAATGAACACCGACGCGATCATCCCGCGCAACAGCGAGCGCTCGGCGCCGTCAATGTCGTAAAGCCGCCACGCGAAGAGCCCGAACACCACGGCCGCCGCCGCGAACGGCCACGCGATGATGCCGGGATCGCGGGCGATCGCGATGAACCCCACCACCGTCGCAATGGCGATCACGGCGGGAAACACCAGCCAGCCGGCGGTGCCGCGCACCATCCATCGCGCTTTCGACAGACTGCCCGGCTCAACGATGCCCGAGATCAGGATCGCAATCGCCGGATACAGCGGCAGCACGTAATGCGGCAGCTTCGTCATCACGATTTCAAAGACGATCCAGGACGGCACCGTCCAGGCGAGCAGAAATTGCGCGCCCGCTTCGCGCCGCGCTTTCCAGATCATCGGCGCCGCCAGTCCGGCCAGCACGCAGCCCGGCCAGAACGTCACCCAGAACAGCAGGAAGTAATAGCCGGGCGGCGCGCCGTGGGCCTCCTGCCCCGTTGTGATCTTGGACAGCATGTCGTCGCCGACGGCCTTGACGAAGAAGTCGTCGCCGGATTTCAGCACGATGGCGATGAACCACGGCATCACCAGCAGGATCACCCAGGCGAGCCCGATGAACGGCCGCAGCTTTCCGATCCAGCGCCAGGAGCGATCGGCAATCGACAACGCCACCGCCGTCAGCACAACGAACATCAGGATCAGCGGTCCTTTGAGCAGCACGCCACCGGCGACCGCGGTCCAGAGGATCGCCGGCATGCGCCAGCTCAAGATGATTTCCGGCGCACGCCGCGTCGTCAAATAGATGCGCGCCATGGCGCCCATCGCTGCGACGGATGTCAGCAACAGCATCGCGTCTGTCTTGGCGAGCCGCGCTTCGACGCCCAGCAGGATCGAACTCGCCATCATCAAGGCGGCGAGCAGCGCCGCGCGGCGCGTGACGAAGGCGAGCGCGGCCCAATAGGTCAGCAGCACCGCGCCGCTGGCGCCGAGCAGCGAGGGAATACGATAGAGCCAGATGGTCGTGCGCGCGCTGGGAATGCCGACGGCTTCGCCGGTCTTCACCACGGCGGCTTGCAGCCAGTAGATGCCGACCGGCTTTTTGTAACGGACTTCGTCCTGAAAACGGATGTCGACGTAATCGCCGCTCTCGACCATCTGCTTGGTTGCTTGGGCGAAGCGCGCCTCGTCGCGATCGACCGGCGGGATCTGGAAAAAGCCCGGCAAGAACGCGATCAGGCAAAAGGCCACCAGCACGATCACGGCGCGCACATGGGCGGCTGTCGCCCAATCGAGCACCCCCGCTAGCCCTCTTATTGAGGCCAGAGTCTGCCGTACGTCTGTCGTCGTCGTGGTCACGCCTAAAAGCCCGCCTGGTCCGGCCAGATCCGCCCGGAAGTATTTGATTCCACAGCCCTACCCGGACAATAGGCCGCCCGGTCCGGTCTGTCATGGCATGCCACAGGCCGGGCTACGGCGCTATTGCACGCGTACCATGACGCTATCGGTGGTACCCCGCGCGTCCAGAATGGTCAGGCGGACAAATCCCGCCCCGTCCGGCTGGAAAAACAGCGACCGGCGGCTGGTTTCCGGCCCGATCGGCACGCCATTGACCATGACCGTCAGCGGCAACATGCCGCCCGCGATCTTGAGGGCCACCGGCTCGGGCTTTTTGTCGCCGGTCTGCGCCAGTTCGATGCGGGCGCCGTCCGGCGGGAACATGATGCGCGGCGGGTCGGCAGCGATCCGGGGCCCGGTTTCCGGGTTAAACCGTTGCAGTGGCGGCGGCAGTTTGTTGCTCCGGGCGAACAAGGTGCCCTTGGGCGCGAGCGCCAGCGGCACCGGGGTCAGGCCGGAGCGGGCAAAGGCGTCGAACAGCACCGGCGCGGCAGCAGCGCGGCCCACCAGCCCCGCCACTGGCGCGCCATCGGGGCGGCCGACCCAAACGCCAATCGTCATCCTGCCGTCGAAGCCGACCGCCCAGGCGTCGCGGAAGCCGTAGGACGTGCCGGTCTTGAAGGCGATACGGCCGTGTGGCGCATTGTCCGGGGGCGGGGCGCCCATCAGGGCATTGCCGACATACCAGGCGGCCACGGGATCGAGCAGCCGCCGCGGGCTGGCCTCGACGGGCCCCGCGCGCTCGACCAAGGGCGTCGCCATGCCGCCGCGCGCCAGGCCCGTATAGAGCATGGTCAGATCGTTGAGGCGCACTCCGACGCCGCCGAGCCCCATGGCCAGACCGGGCGCCTCGCCTTTCGGCAGCACAAGGGCCGCGCCGGTTTGTGTCAGCCGCGCACTGAGACGACTGACGCCGACTTTGCCGAGCACGGCGATGGCCGGAACGTTGAGCGACAGTTGCAGCGCCTTGCGCACCGTCACCGTGCCCTGAAACGTCAGATCGAAATTTTCCGGCGTGTAGCTGCCGTAACGCACCGGACGATCGTCGATCAACGTTTCCGGGTGAATGAAACCGTCCTCGAATCCGAGACCGTAAATGAAAGGCTTGAGCGTCGAGCCCGGCGAGCGCAGCGCGTTGGTCATATCGACCTGACCGGCGCGGCGGGCATCGAAATAATCCGCCGAGCCGACGCGCGCCCTCACCTCGCCGGTCGCATTGTCGACGGCGATGATGGCGAGCGAAATCTGCGGCCCGAGCGCCTGCGCGCGCTCACGCGCGAGATCCTGCAACGTCTTTTGCAACGGCGCGTCGATGGTGAGTTGACGCGTCCGTTTGTCTGGCTCCGCCGCGACGACCTGATCGGCGGCATGCGGCGCCAGCACCGGCAATTCGCGCCGCGCCATCGGCACGCCTTCCGTCCGGGCGCGCGCGATTTCATCCGCCGGCACCAAGCCCTGCACGCGGTCCAGCACGCGGTCGCGCGCCGCGCGGGCGACGGCGGCATTGCGGTCCGGGCGGCGCACCTCCGGCGACTGCGGCAAGGCCACGAGCAGCGCCGCTTCGCCCAATGTCAGCCGGCGCGGCTCCTTGCCGAAATACGACAGCGACGCGGCGCGGATGCCTTCGAGATTGCCGCCATAGGGCGCAAGCGTCAGATAGAGAGAAAGGATGTCGCGCTTGCTGAGCGCGAACTCCAATTGCAGTGCGCGGGTCATCTGCCGGAATTTGGCGAAGAAGCTGCGGCTATCGCGCGGCTCCATCAGCCGCGCCACCTGCATTGATAAAGTACTTGCGCCGGAGACGATATGTCCCTGACGCATCAATTGAAATGCCGCGCGACCCAGAGCCAGAGGATCGACGCCGGCATGCGCGTAGAAGCGCTTGTCCTCGTAGGACAGCAGCATTTCAAGGAAACGCGGATCGACGTCGTCGGCTTTGGCCGGCAGCCGCCAGCGCCCCTCGCTCGTCGCATAGGCACGCAGCAGCCGGTTCTCGCGGTCGAGCACGCTGTGCGAGGTCTCGAGATTTTTCACCGATGGCGGCGGCCCGAGCGCAACGAGCCAAGTGCCGCCGGCGACGGCGATGAACGCCGCCGCTCCGGCCAAGCCCAGCGCGATGCGCCGCCGCCGTGTCATTTGGCGCTGATCTCGATGCTACCGGTCGCGGTGCGTCCGAAGCGGTCCGGACGATACATGTCCTCGACCTTCGCCTGCGGCAGCGTGTATTTGCCGGGCGACACCGCGCGCACGACGTAAGCCACCGTGAACACCGCGGGCGAGTCCGCGTTGCGCTCGAAGGCCGCAGTGAAACGGTCGTCGCGGAATTCGGTGTTCACCGGCTCCGCGGCGTCCGAAATCCAAGCCAGCGTGCCGGTCTGTCCCGACGACACCAGCTTCGGATTGTCGATCTCGAAGCCGGCCGGCAGATAGTCGGCGACCATGATGCGGCCGTATTGCGGTTTCGGCTCCGTCATCTTCAGCACGACGACAAAGCGCTGGTTCTGCTTCGCCTTGGACGGATCGGCCATCTCGCCATCGAGCGAATGGAATTCGCGCTCGATCTTGAAGCCGCGTTCGGCGGCAGGCTCCGGCGTCAGCGGCGCGCCGCTCACCGAGACCACCGCCTGCACAGCGCCGCTGCCGTTATTGGTGACGGCAAACGGCGCTGCCATCTGCTCGGGCCGCAGGGTGCGATAAAGCGCGCCCTGCCGCGTCTCGCCCGCCACGTTGAGCGAGATGGCGCTGAGCTGCTTGGCGAGCGAGCGCGCCGCCAGCAGCATCCAGGCGTCTTCCTGCGTCGACGTATAGGTCGCCTGCGCGCGCGCGGTGTCGATGCGCGTGATGCCGTTGTCGATGGTCTGCTGCGAAGCCCGGCCCTCGGACGCGAGCGTCACGAACGCCGCGGCATCGCGCAGCACCGAGCCGTAGTCGCTGCGGCTGCTGTTGTCCTGCTTTTGCTGCGGCGACAACTGCTCCAGCGCGGCGAGATAGACACGGTCGGAGCGCGCCTTATCGCCGAGCATGCCGAGCGCCGCCGCGATTTGCGCCTTGCCGATGGGCGTGACGATCTCGCCGAGCTTGACGTCGGCGATGTAGCGCAGGTCGCCGACCGGCGCGGCGCCATTGCGTGCCAGCACATACATCGCATAGGCCAATTCGCGGCCCCCGGTCTTGCCGGGCTCGGGCGACGCGGCCACGAAATTGCGCAGCCGGTCGATGGCTAGTGTGTAGGCGCTCGCCGGGATTTCAAACCCTTTCTCCCGCGCGCGGGTCAGAAAGTCGGTCACGTAAGAGTCGAGCCATGCGTCGTCGCCGCCGACCGACCACAGGCCGAACGAACCGTTCGAGCCCTGCAGCGCCAGCAAGCGCTGGATGGCGTCCTTGATGCGCGTATCGACCTCGCCATCCGGCGCGAGCCGCGCCTGCGCCGACATCTCGTTGATGTAGAGCATCGCCACCGCACGGCTGGTGATCTGCTCGGAACAGCCGAACGGGTAACGGTCGAGCGCGTTCAGCAAGGTCGCCGCATCGAGCGATGTCGAAATCGAGATCGACAGGCCGGCGCGTCCGGTGCCGGGGACGAAATCGGCGAACATGTCGTTCGACAACGTCAACGTTTCGCCCTGCGCCAGCGGACGCACGGTGCGGCGCGTCAGCAACTGGCTGGCCGGCCGCACGTCGAGCGCATAGGCGCGCTCCTGCGTGAAACCGTTCGGCCCCGTGACATTGACGCGGATGGTGCTCGGACCTGAACCCGAGGCCGATACCGGCACCGCAACCTTGTCACGCTGCTTGACCGCGAGCTTGAGCACTTGCGGTGCGGCGGCTTCATTCTTCACCGGGCC
Source organism: uncultured Hyphomicrobiales bacterium (assembly GCA_903929045.1). GTDB lineage: Bacteria > Pseudomonadota > Alphaproteobacteria > Rhizobiales > Xanthobacteraceae > Pseudolabrys. Next base: position 17,579 of record CAIYTE010000132.1, on the reverse strand, counting down.
ATCGGCTGTCAAAGCAATATTGTAGTCGCCTGCCGCGCCTTCGACGTTGTCGAGTTCGAGCTGGATGTTGCCGCGGTCGCCGGTGCGCAGGAAGCGCGGCAGCGTCGCCGTGAGCACGACATTGTCACGCACGATGACGTCGCCGGACGCCTTGCCGACTTTGTCCTTGCTCCAGGCCACCGCCATGATGCGGACCGAGCCGGCGAAGGCCGGGATGTCGAACTGCACAGTGGCGACGCCATCGGCGCCGACGGTGACGATGCCGGAATAGAGCGCGAGCGGCGCCTGCGTCGGCGGCGCGCCGGAGAGTTCAGCGCCCACGTCGCCACCGGAGCGGATCGCACCGCGCGCACCCTGCATGCCGTCGATCAGTTGGCCGTAGAGATCGCGCACTTCGGCCGTGAGACGGCGCTGGCCGAGATAATATTCGTCCGGCGCCGGCGGCTTGTAATTGGTGAGATTGAGAATGCCGACATCGACGGCGGCAACGACGACCCGCGCATCTTCGCCGGGTGCAAGACCAGCAAGCTTCACCGGCACGCTGAGCGTCGAATTCGGCCGCATCGTGTCCGGCAGCTTCATGTCGAGCGCAAGCGTGTGCCCGCCGCGATCGATGGAGAACCACTGCACGCCGATGGCGCGGCCCGGCATGCGCTGCGCCGGTGCATCGAGCGGACGGCGCAGCGTCGCAACGACATAGGCGCCGGTGCCCCACCCCGTGCCGACATTGAGCTTCACCTGCGAGACGCCGGCTTTGATGTCCTGCGTCTGGCTGGCGACCAGGCGGTCGGTAAAGACATTGACCGTGAGGTGGCCGGCGGCGGTCGCGGTGACGGCGAGGTTCATGCCCTCGCCCGATTTGTAGTCGGTCTTGTCGAGCGCGATTTCCAGGAGGTCCGGCGTGTCGGCGCTGGACTCCGCGTAGAAGCCGGCATCGAACGACAGCGACGTGATCGCGGCGTTCGGCTCGGTGACTTCAAGGCGATAGCGGCCCCACTTCACCGGCAGCGACAGGCGCGCCGGTTTGTCGGCGGCGATATCGACCGTGCCATTGGCGACGCGCTCGGTGCGCTTGATCGGCTCGTAATTCCACTGGCCGTTCTGGCGATACCACTGGTAGGTCGTGTCGACGCGCAGCAGTTCATACTTCAAGCCGTTCTTGGCCATCGCCTTGCCGTCCGGGCCGGCCATGACGACGTCGAAGTCGGCGTTGCCGCCGTCCGCGAGCGAGCGTCCCGCGAAGGCCGGTTTGATGCCGATCATGGCGCTTTCGGCAGCGATCGGCAGCGTCAGCGTGCGCTCGACGGCGCGTCCGCCGGATTCCGCCATGCTGACATTGATCTTGGCTTCGAGCGGACGCGACGTCTGCGGGATCTTGTCGAGCGCGACGGCAATGGTCGCCTTGCCGGCGGCGTCGGTCTGCGGAACGTCTTCCATTTCCTGGCGGACAGTGGTGACTTCGTCATCAAGCAGACCGAAGCTGTAACCGGCGAAGCCCGGACGGTCCTTCGCGGCACCGATGGTCACCGCACCGGACAGATCGAGATTTGACGCCGGCGCGCCGTAGAGGAAACGGCCGTCGACAGTCACCTGCACCGGACCGGTGCGCGGGATCACCTGCGCGGCCGATTTCAGATCGAACTCGACGCGATCCGGCACATAGTCTTCGACCATGAAGGTGGTCTCGCCGACCGGCGGACGCTTCGGGTCGGTATAAGCGCGCACGCGCCACGTTCCGGTCGAGGCCGACGACACGATCGGCACAACGAGGCTGCGGCCACCCAATCCCTGATCGGCAATCACGGCACGGCGATATTCGACGCCGTCGGGACGCACCACGACGACGGTCAGCGGCGCGGACGGCGCGGCGGCGCCGCGCGCATCACGGAGCAGCGCGGTGACGGCAACGGATTCACCGGAGCGATAGATGCCGCGCTCGGTGTAGACAAAGGCATCCAGTCCATCCGGCGTCTGACGGCCGCCGACGCCACGGTCGGACAGATCGAAAGCGGGCGCCTTAAGGCTGAGGAAGGCGTAGTCCGCCTTGTCGGTGGCGACGACGGCCGCGGGCGACAGACCGCCCTCGCCGCGCGCCAGGCCGGCGTCGAAATGCGCGACGCCCTTGGCGTCGGTCGTCTTGGTCGCGAGCACTTCATTGTTGCGCGCCATCAGGCGCACGCTGGTGCCGGCCGCCGGCTGCGCACTCGCCAGCGAGTGGACGAAGACATCGACGCCGTCCTGGCCGCTATAGGCGGTCAGGCCCAGATCCGACACGATGAACCATTGCGTCGCGACCTGCTCGTAATCGTCCTGCACCGCGTCCTTCGGCGTCGCGATCATCGCATAGACGCCGGGGCCGACATCTTTCAGCGCTTCATCGACCGGAAATGCGGTGGTGACTTCGGTGTTGAGCTGCTGCTCGACGGTGAGCGAGCCGCTCCAGACCTTGGTGCCGCGCTCATCGCCAATGCGCTCGGCCTCGCTCTTGCTCAAATTGCGCTGGAAGTCGTAGCCGAGCACGGTCTCGATCAGATTGCGGTCGCCGATGCGATAGACCGACATATTCAGTGCCGCGGTGTTGACGCTGAGCACCGGAATGCCGCGCTGGCCGGTACGCGGCAGCACATAGGCCTTGCCGGAGAACCGCGCGAAGGGTTTGCGGTCGCGCACGAAGATCGTGAAGTCGGCCGACTTCGCCAGCGTTTCGCGCACCACCGACGGCAAGCCGGCGCGCAAGGTCACGACATAGCGTTCGCCGTGCTTGAGGCCTTCGACGCAGAGCTGCTTGTCGTTGGCCGAGATCGCTGGCTTTTCCATGCCGGCGACGGCGACAAAGGGTGAGAAATCGGTGCGGCGGCCCGGCAGTTCTTCGGAGAACTGGAAACAGGCGCGCGGTGAAATAGCGTCGGAATCGACCGAGTAGTTGAGATAGCGGAAGCCGTGATCGACGCGCAGGCGCTCATATTGGCCGCGCAGCTCGGCGGTCTCGCGCATGTCGAGCGACATGCGCAGCACATTGAGCGCGGGCCGCCATTCCTTGCGGTCGGCGAAGGCGCGGCCGAGCACGGCGAGACTGTCGGCTTCAAGCGTGCGGTCGGTAGTGCGCTGATAGGCGACGTAAGCGGCGGTCGTGGCGCGCTCGAGCAGCAGCGCCTTCTCCTTTTCGTCGCGCGGACGGATCTGCAGCACGGTGCGGGCCAGCCTCAGCCAGGTCGCGGCGTCTTCGGGCGCGACGGCAACGGCCTGGCCGAGCACGGTCATGCCGGTGCGGAAATCGTTTTTCTGAAAGGCCGTATCGGCGTCCCGGCGCAAGGTAGCGGCGGGCTTGGTGACTGTGCCGGCGTCGGTCTTGATCTGGGCCTCAAGCTTGATCGCCTGCTCGGCGAGATCGCCGTTCGTGTAGGCCTTGTCGGCGGCAAAGGCCGGCATCGAGACAAGAGCGATCAACGCGGCGGCAAAACCGGCGCGAGCGAAGGTGAACATGGCGAGAATCCTCCCGAGGCAGCTGCCGACTGTCATTGAAGTTTCCGATGGTGTCGAGGTCATGGCAGATTCTTGATCGCCTTCTTAGTCGCCTGCCGATCCCGGCAGGTTCAAAGGCGACATCATTCACGCGAAGATCATCCGATAAGCCACTCTTATCGCACAGCAATCATTTTCATAACTGGGAGACTGCCACGGCCACCTTTCAAACGGTTCGCCGGACGGGTAAATCGAGGGCGACGATCTCGTAGCTCAGTTGGATAGAGCAGCCGCCTTCTAAGCGGCAGGTCGCTGGTTCGAATCCAGCCGAGATCGCCAATTCCTTTAAATTGCTGTGGATTTTAGCCATCTCGATTATCAATCAAGATGGCGTCAGAACCCAAATTTAACGAGTTGCGAACATCAATAAGGGCTCACGGGTATTGCGCCACCCCTTGGACGCCCACATCCAAAGCCGACCGTCATGACCGATCTGGCCGCCGTCTCGCCGCCTCAGAGCCCTGCCGACGCCGTTTCGTCGCCGCCGTTGGCTCCGGCCAATGCCACCCCGCTCTGCTACGTGGTCGACGAGGAAGCCAGCATCCGCCACTTCCTGTCGCTGGTGCTGCATGGCGCGGGCATCGACACCATGGAATTTGCCGACGGCGCCGCGATGCGCCGCGCGCTCGAGCACCGGGTGCCGGATCTAGTCTTTCACAACATCCCGCTGGATTCCGCCGACGCCGTTGAATCCATGATCGCGCTCGGCCACAAATCGCTGGCCTGCTCGGTGCAACTGATGAGCAACCGCGGTGCCGCGGTGCTCGAGCACGTCAAGAACATCGGCGCGCAGCAGCAGATCTCGATGCTGCCGGTGCTGAAAAAGCCGTTCGAAACCGAAGCCGTCATCAAAATTCTCGAGACGCTCAAGATCGGCATTCCGGCGTCCGCCGCGGTACGACTCGACCTGAGCGAAGCGCTCGACAAGAACTGGATCGAGTTCTGGTACCAGCCGAAGATTGCGCTGCGCAAAAAGCAGCTCGCGGGCGCCGAGGCCTATGCCCGCGCCCGCCATCCGCAGCACGGCATCGTCAAACCATCGGCCTTCATGCCGGACGCATCTGAAGCGGCGGTGCTAAAACTGTCGGAACTGGCGCTGAAAAGCACACTCACGGCCAGCGAGTCGTTTTCAAAGCTCGGCATCAATCTGCGGCTGACGGTCAACATTCCGTTCGCCGCGCTGGCGCAGTTACCGGTCGAGGATATCGTGCGCGCGCAGCGGCCCAACCCCGATAACTGGCCCGGCCTGATCATCGACGTGCCGGAAGAGCAGATCGTCACCGACCTGCCGCTCGCCGCCTGCCTCGCCAAGAAGTTCGAACCGCTGAATGTGCGCATGGCGATCGACGATGCCGGCCGCGCCTATGAGACACTCGCCTCCCTCGGCGACTTCCCGTTCACGGAGATCAAACTCGACCGCGCCTTTGTCGCCGACTGCGCCACCGACAAGGTCAACGCGCCGTTGTGCAAGACCATGATCAATCTCGCGCATCACTACGGCCGCACCGCGGTCGCCATGGGCATCGAAAAGGCGCCGGATGCGCTGGCCATGGTGAGCATGGGATGCGACTTCGGACAGGGCTTCCTGCTCGGCCTGCCGATGGCGGAGGAACGTTTTATATCGTTGCTGCGCCAACGCGGCGCGGCGCGGGCGGAAGCCGCGGCGACCTAGAGGGATCGTCTGTCTGGAAGCCTAGTGGCTCCAGGCGTCACGGCGCTTGAAGGCAAAATTGTCCGAGTAAGACGCCAGGCGCCGGGCCACCGGCTTTTCCTCGGTCACCTGATACGGCACGCCATGCCGCTCGCAATAAGCGACCGCCTCTTCCTTGGTGGCAAAGCGCAGGCGTAGTTGCTGGCGCATGTCGCCCGACGAGGTCCAGCCCATCAGCGGTTCGACCTGGCGCGGCTCTTCCGGGTCGAAATCGATCGCCCAATCATGGGTTTTGGCGGTACCCGACTGCATGGCGGTCTTGGCGGGCTTGTAGATGCGCGCGGACATGGGGCGAGACTCAAAAGCTGTTGCCGGACAGGTCTTCGTATAGAGCCGGCCGTGCCCGCTGGCAACGCACGCGATCAGATGCTGAACAGCCGTGACCGCGGCACCACAGATGGGCTCCGGCGCCCCTGGGGTGCGGGATATCGATCGACCAAGGCGGCGCGGACCGTAACGCGAAACCCGCCATCGGGCGTTTCTTCAAATTCGATGCCTTCGTCCAGCCACACGGCCTCGATGGCGCGGACGGTCGCCCGCCGCGGATCCGTGTCGCCCTGCTCCAGCTTGTGAATGCCTCTTTGGGTGAGGCCGACCCGAACCGCCAATTCGCTCTGGCTCCACCCAAGCAGAGCCCGCGACATCCGAATCTTGGCGGCGAACACGCGGCATTCCAGCCGAACGAGTTCAGCAATCTCACGCGATGGATGCGCTTCGCGTTGCATGACGGATACTCTGAGGACTTACGAAAGAGCCCCCGGCAGTTTCCTGCCGGGGGTCTTTTAGGCTTGGTTCGTAGCGACTATCCGATCAGGGATAGAAGTTACGATGGATGCGGAACTGACCCATCCAGGAGCCCTGGTCGCTGACCGAGCGAGCCGCAGCAGGCTGCGTGCCGCTGCCAGCCACAACGGTCGGGCCGCCGACCGAAGCGCTGTTGAGGCGCTGATAGACGATGTCCACGCCCATCGCGGTCTGGGAGTCGATATTCCACTGGGTGCGGGTACCGATGTTCCAAACGGCGAAGTTCATGTTGCAGCTCGTCGCACCGCCCGTAACAATGCCACCGGCAGTGTTGACGGCCGCCGCGCAGAGCAGAGCGTTTGCAGTGTCGTTGTACGAGGTCTTGGCATAGCCGCCGTAGACCGAAGTCTGCCACGACTTGTTCCAGAAGTGCTCGTACGCCGCGTTGACGTTCCAGGTGGTCGTCAGCTGCACGCCGGTGGTGGCGCTATAAACGCCGTCCGACGCGATGCCGAAGCCGTAGGAACCGCCAGCGCCGCCATTGTACTTCGAGTACAGACCGGCAGTCGCCGCGTTGGTGTAGCCGTACGCACCCTGGGTGTAGTTGAACTGACCCTGGAAGTAGTCACCAGCGCCAATCATCGGAGCGAGCAGCTTCAAGCCGACGCCGAGGGCGTAACCAGTGGCAGTACCCTGCTGACCAGTTGCCGTGGTCGCGCCGTTATACTGACCGGTCGCATCATGGATCGCACCCATGACCTGCGCCGAACCCCAAGCCTGATCGAGGCGAAGGTTTGCGACGACGTCAGGATACTGCACGCCACGAGCCGAGTTGGTCGGCAGACCAACGGTCGTGTACGTGGCGGTCGACGTGTTGACCACGCCAGCGCTACGCTGAGCTTCGATGCCGATCGAGGCCGAGAAACCGCCACCGAACTGGGCGGTGTACGACGTGACCTGCTTGCCCGCGTCGCCGGTGTCGGACGACGTGTTGACGTTGCCGCCAAAGAACGACGTCGCCGGACCCGAGTAGAGGTCGTAGAACGACTGCGTGATACCGAACGTGAAGCCAGCGAACTGGATGAACGCACGGTTAGCGCTGAAGGTGCTGGTGCCGACGTCATTGTTCGGGGCAGCCGGCAACGCAGTGGCGGCGTTGGTCGAGAGACCGACCGCGATGTAGCTGCGAACCGTGCCGTATTCGGTCTGGTTACGAGCATCGGCCGTGATGTAGCCACGGGCGCGCATCGCGAAGTTGTTGGTCGCACGGGTATCGGTGTTCGAGATGTTGGCACCGTTGGTCAGCGAGCCGTTGACACCCCAACCAATCTGCTGACGGACGTAGCCGCCGATCTTCAAGCACATGTCAGTGCCCGGGACGTAATAGAACCCTGCACCGTACAAGCTACAAATCTTCACGTACTCGACCGATTGCGGCTTTCGACCCGCGTTCGACTCAATAGTGACGGGGGCCGCCGAAACCCGAGCGCGACAAATACGCCGCGACGTGCGCGTCGCCGGCTGGGCCCGCCGTGGGTAAGTCCAAACACCAACCTCTTGGACCCACTCGGTTGTTGGCCGCGCTGTCACCCGAAAGACGACATGCGCGATAGGTATACCGCAGGTCCGATGCCGAAAAGCCGCGCAAAATTACGATGCGGCTTTCACCGCACAAACACTGACGTCGAATGATGTGATTCCCGTAAACGGCAGACGCCGCGTTCAATGACGCGGCGCGCAAGCCTTAGATGTGTCGGGTAAGATTAAAGCGGAATGCTAGTTCGGCGTTCCGATGCCGCCGGCCGTGCCGAAGCCGCCGCCGGGAAGAGACACGACCTGCTCGATCAGGTCGGCAGCGCCGCTGAGCGTTTCCTGTGTGAGATGCGCGTATCTTTGCGTCGTCCGCGCATGAAGATGGCCGAGCAATCCTTGAACGACGTAGAGCGACACACCGCGATTGACGAGAAAACTCGCGAACGAGTGCCGCAAATCATGAAGCCGCACATCGCCAAGACCGGCGCGCTCGCGAATCCGGGCCCACGGAAAAAACAAGGACGCCGACGGCCGGCCGGTCACCTCGGACGGAAATATATACGGGTTGCCCTCGATCCGCGGCGTCGCGTTCAAGAGTGCGATCGCCGATTGATTCAAGGCGATGACCCGCGCCCTGCCCGATTTCGATTTCGGAACCAGACGCGTCCGGTTCTTCCAGTCGACATAATCCCATTTAGCGAACGTGATCTCGTTGCGCCGACCGCCGGTTAGCAACAGCAGCATGATCGAACGCGCAGCGGTCTGGTTCTCGTCACACTGAATCGAACGGACTAGGCATTCGGCCTCCTCTTCCGTCAAGAAGCGATTGCGCTGAACGTCCGGACCGGCCGTCAATCCAGAGGCTGGATTGTCGTGGCCGCCGGGCACTTTCCATTTGCGTGCCAAATTGTAGGCGTAGCGAATGATGACGATGACGCGGTTGATGGTGCCGGAGGCGTAACCATCCGCGCGCATCCGGTTGATCAGATCGGAGATTGCATCGGCTTTGATCTCGTCGAGCGCCGATGCGCCAAGCTTCGGCAAGATGTGGATCCGCAGAACGGTTTCATCGGTCTGCCAACTCGACTTGTAGGTCTGAACAAAAGGCAGATAACGCTCGAGGACGAAATTGCTGAACTGCGGCACAGCGCGCAACTCGCGCCGTTTTTGCTGCGGATCGGCGCCCAATAGCGCCTCGGCGACGATCTGCCGCGCCTTGCGGCGGGCCTGCTCGAGCGCAAGCACATCGGCGGATCCGATTTTATATTGCCGCTCGCGGCCCCGTTCGTCGGTATAGCGCTGGTAATAGGTCTTGCCGCCCGAGCACCGCACTTCGAGCATGAAGCCGCGCTGGGACACGTCGAAATAGTCCGTCTTCTTCCGCTCCGGAGAGCAGACAGCCTGCCGAACAAAACCTGCTGACAACGCGACGGTAGGCATTACGCAACCTGTTTCAAACCGGACGTCTCAGGCGCACAATTCAAAGCGCCAATACTGTTTGTATACCTACAGAATTACGACGTTAATTCCTTATTAATATTATGCAAAAGCAAAGTGTTAGCAAGTTTAGATCATATAATATGAACTATTGTTGTTATTATATTTGGAAGTCGATTCTAGCATTAGAGTCTACATACCCATAAATGGGGGATGTATATACTATAGGTTTGCATGCGGATATTCTTCAATATACATCCCCAGAAAAAGGATGTTATTCGGGCTGTGGATGAATTTACTTCCCTGCCGCCGATGCGATCGGCGAATACAGAGGAAACCCGATTTTCGATTGAAATGGGAATGGTCGGAGCGGCAGGATTTGAACCTGCGACCCTCTGGTCCCAAACCAGATGCGCTACCAGACTGCGCTACGCTCCGAGGATGAGGGTCTGGTACACGCTTCAAACCGAGCCAGCAAGCATACAGCCGCTAGATCAGCGCCCGGGCCGTGCTGGATCAGCGGCCGCCGAACATCGGATGGGCGACCTTGTCGCCGGCGGCAATACCGAGCTTGCGCGCTGTCCCGCCGATCACCTCAAGCACGCCCTTCACGGGCCCCCGGGACGGGATCAGCTTGGTCGACAGAGGCTCGGCATTCTCGACAATATTGGCAATGGTGCCATCGCCCCGGATGAAGATCATATCGAGCGGGATGTAAGTATTCTGCATCCAGAACGAGACATCCTGGTCGGTCTGGAAGTCGAACAACATGCCCTGCCCCTCGGGCAGGGACTTTCTGTACATTAGACCTTTGGCCCTATCCTCCGGAGTCGCCACGATTTCGACCGCGAACGGGTGAACGCCGGTCTTGCTGACGATTTCCAGGGATTGCTGCCCGGCGGCCCGTACAGGGCCAGCAGCGAGCATGCCGAAAAGGGCAAAAGCCAGAGCGGAAGCAAGGGTCAATGTGCGCATAGGTTCGCGTTTACGCGCGCCAACCGGCAGCGGCAACGGAAAAATCCGTAAAAGCCGGTCTAGTGAGAGGCCAAGCCCATCGGACCGCCGTCCGGATGGACTTCCGCCGCCATCAGCCCCTTCGGTCCGGGTCCAAAGCGGACCAGCACCGTCTGGCCGGGACGAAGTTCAGCCAAGCCGTAACGCCGCAGCGTTTCCATGTGCACGAAGATATCTTCGGTGCCATCGCCGCGGGTCAAAAAGCCAAAGCCGCGCAGGCGGTTGAACCACTTGACCTGGGCCCGCTCGAGCCCCGAGGTCGCCGTCACGGTGACGTGGGTGCGCGGCGGCGGCATCTGCGCCGGATGCAGCGCGGTCGACTCGTCCATCGAGACGACGCGGAAAGCCTGCAGGCCCTTTTGGCGCTGCGACACCTCGACAACGATCCGGGCGCCTTCGTAAGCGGTCTGGAAGCCATCGCGGCGCAGGCAGGTCACGTGCAGGAGCACGTCGGGCATGCCGTTATCCGGAACGATGAAACCGAAGCCCTTGGAGACGTCGAACCATTTTATGACGCCGGTCAGCTCGACAAGGTCGGTTGCGGTCTCATCGATGATGTCTCGGACCGTTCCTGGCCGGAGAGTGGTACCTGGCATTTTAAATTAAACCCCGTCCGCCGCCTTGATCCGCCGTGTTGCTCAGCGCTTGTTCAAGCGCGCCAACGAATCTGTGAATTCAAGATAACACCCGTCGTTTCGCCGCAAAGTGCAAAGTTTGCTTGCACACAGCTCTGTTCACAACGGAAAGCCTTGCGAATCAGTTGCCGACGAAAGGCGCAAGCACGTCGCCGATATCGTGGTGCAGCACCAGATCGGCGAACTCGTCGAGCTCCGTCGGCTCGCGATTGATGATGACGAGAGATGCGCCATTGTGTTTCGCCATCAGCGGAAATCCCGCCGCGGGCCACACCACAAGCGACGATCCGATAGCCAGAAAAAGCTCACAATTGTTGGCTAATTCTTCGGCACGCTGCATTGCGTCAGACGGCATCGCTTGGCCGAAGGACACCGTCGCCGTCTTGATATGACCGCCGCATGCGCAGTCCGGCGCATGCTCACCATCGGCATCGAATTTCTCTTTCACCCACGCCACTTCGTATCGCTCACCGCAATCGAGGCAGGTTGCGTAGGTGGTATTGCCATGCAACTCGACGACATCGTTCGCATCGACGCCCGACAGCTGATGCATGTTGTCGATGTTCTGCGTGATGACCGCCGGTACCTTGCCGGCATGATAGAGCGTCGCCAGCGCGCGATGCCCTCTCCCCGGCTGCGCGCTCTCAAACGTCTCGGCGATGGCAAAACGGCGGCGCCAGGATTCGTCACGCATTGCCCGGCTCGCCTTGAAGGCGTCAAAGGGGATCGGCTTGTTCTTGGTCCAAAGGCCGCCGGGCGAACGGAAGTCGGGAATGCCGCTCTCGGTCGAGATGCCGGCGCCTGTGAAGGGCACAATCCGGCCGGCATCCTTGATCAGGCGGCGCAATTCGGAAATTGCCGTCGTGAGATCGCCCGGCGTCATGGCTATACTGCTCTCGTTCTGTCCCGGGCCGGGCTCATGCTCTGTGGGCCCGAAAATTGGTGAGGTAAGACCATGCGATTTCTGCACACCATGCTGCGCGTGCGCAATCTCGATGCCGCGCTGGATTTCTACGTCAACAAGCTCGGCTTGAAGGAAACGCGGCGGCGCGTCGACGACAAGAACAAGTACACCTTGGTTTTCCTCGTCGGCCCGGACGACAGCGAGGCCCTCGATACGGCCAAGAAGAAGGGCCGGCCCGGCCCCGAGGTGGAACTTACCTACAATTGGGACACCGAGGACTATGGCGAAGCGCGCTTCTTCGGCCATCTGGCCTATGAGGTGGACGACATCTACGCCACCTGCGACCGGCTCATGAAGGTCGGCGTCACCATCAATCGCCCGCCCCGCGACGGCGTCATGGCCTTCATACGCTCGCCGGACCACCATTCGATCGAGCTTTTGCAAAAGGGCGAGGCCAAACCGCTGCAAGAGCCGTGGAAATCCATGCCGAATACCGGGAAATGGTAGGTTTATGCGCGCCAAGCGGGGTTGCCGCTGGCGGCGAAGCTCTTTATACGCTCCCCACGCTGCGCCCTTCGTCTAGAGGCCTAGGACACCGCCCTTTCACGGCGGTAACAGGGGTTCGAATCCCCTAGGGCGCGCCACAATCCGCTGACGATTGGTTCCGTCGCTGTGACCGGCGCAACGTTTTCACAGAGACTCCAGAGCTTCAAACAGGCGGTTTGATGCAGAAGGCCAACGCGTTCCGGATTGCAGGTGGGTCTGCCTTTTTTGCCGGCTACATCGCCCTCCTCGCCTGGTTTCGGTGGGTCGACGTCTATCACGCGCATTTTGACACAGCCGGGCCGATCGTCATCGTCGAGAACCTCGCCCGCACCGCCTTCATTTTCTATTTGTTCTGTATCGTCACCGCGACCGGCACCCTGGCGCTGCGGTTCACCGTCGGCATGCCCGCCGCGGCCGATCTGCTCGAACAGCGCGTGCTCGGCTTTTTCACCGGCGCCGGCCTCTGGCACATTGCCATGCTCGGGCTTGGTTACCTCAATCTCTACACCCTGCCCGTCGCCATCGCGCTGACTTTGCCTTTCGTCGCACTGTGCTGGCCCGGCGTGGCGCTCGCCATCCAGCGCTGGCGATGGAATGCAGTCGTCGGGCGCGGCGTCGACACGCGCGTGACGCTGTCGGTGATCCTGCTCGTCTTTTTCGGATTTCTGCTGCTGCTGACCAAGGGCCTCTATCCCGCCGGCGGCCACGATTACTTCACGCATTATTTTCAATATTACGAGACGGTCATTCGGAACCACGGCATTTGGCCGAATGAGGTCTGGTACCACTACTACTACAGCAAAGGCGCCGGGCTGTTTTTCCTCGGCATGCTGCTGACCGATCCGCTCGCACCGCAACTCGTCACGAGTTGCTTTTTTGCGGCCGCCGCCGCGGCGCTCTACCTCATTGTCCGAAGCGGCACGAATGACAAAGCGTGGCTATGGACCGCGGTCGCGCTGTTTCTCGCCGCGTTCATCAATACACCGAAATGGGGCGAATTTGAAAAGCAGCATGAGGTGAATGGCGCTTTTATCATCGGCATTGCCTGGATGTGGTCGAAGGCCCTCACGTCTGACGGCAACGACTGGAAACCCTATTTCGCCGGCGCGGCGCTTGCCGTCGTTGGCGCCGTCATTCAAAGCATTACCGTCTCGATATTCCTTGGCGCCAGCTTTGCGATTTTGATGATCATCCTGGCTTTCAAGCGTGAGTGGCGCGGCGCCGGCCGATGTCTGGGGCTGGGGATTGTTTCCGGCGCAGTCCTCGTTGCGATTTTTCTGCTCAACTACGTCACAACCGGCATGGTCGACGACCAGTCCATTCTTGCTCTTTGGCCAATCGTCAACATCGAGAAGCTGAGAGAGATCGGCACTTTTTTCTCAGTGCTTCTGCTTCATTCTGGCAAAACCGCGATGGAGGAATCATCTCAATCCTTAGTCACCGCCTTTGACGCATTTCTCAGCCCTTTACGCCTCAACTTCCTGTTTCCATTTGCGATCATGATCATCGCGTTGCTGGCAGCCATCGCAATGCGGCACCGCGACGAGTTCGTGCGGGGGTACAAATCCAAGCAGCTTCTGATTTTGCTGGCGATGATTGTTGTCGTCGCGGCGCTTGCTGCGACTGCGGGCCAAGCTCAATCGGTGTCGTTTTATCGTTATTCCAGCTTTGTTATTCCACTTATCATCGCCGGATCGACCCTTGCTTGGGAACACCCGGCCCTCGCGCACTTTCCGAGGATCTCGCCATATTTGAACGACAAGCGGATTTCCGTCGGCTTCGTGACGCTCGTTATTCTCTTGATTATCGCCGCGCCCGGCCGAAAAAGTAATTTCATTCAATCGTCGCCCATTATCCGCGCGTGGCATTTTGCATTGGGCGACTTCAGTATTGAAACGGCATATCTTCGCCAAAACCCCAACTCGTATCCGCACGGAGCGATTTATCCCGGCGCACGCGGCGCCTATGAAACCGCCGGCTCCGGCGCACCGATTTGGACGATGAACATCGAGGCGTATTGCATGCTGCCCGATTGCCGGATTGAGTCTGTCTTTTCGTTTGCGTTTGGCCCCGATCATCCGAAAATTGTTTTCGGAACGCCGGAAGAATCACAGCGCGCGCTTCAGGCGTCGAACCACAATTTTTTTTCTGATCACGAACCAGTTGCCGGTCGAAGACTATCTTCTACGGACCGCACTCTTTTCTCCCGATCACATCGCTGAACACCTTGGCATACGATGGACCGATGGAACGTCGACTTTGCTGACCTGGCTTGGCCCAGGCGTTAAGCCCCTCGATGCCGCCTGGATCGAAAGATATCGCGACCAAGTTACGTCTTCCGCAAATGTCCAAAGCTTTCGATTTGATGAAATGAAGAGCGCCATAGCGCTGTTCGAGGCCATGCCTCACCCTTGGCATCCCATCCCGCTGCCGTGGAGCCGGAAGTGAAGATTCGAAATGACTGACCCTGCCGACGTCAGGTCTATCGCTCACCGAGCCTGGTTCTTCCGCGCGATCAAATTCGCGCTGTCGGTGCTCGCGCTGTGTTTTATCTTCTTTTGGGTCGATCCGAGGTCGGCCTGGAAAGACTTCGTCGGGCAAAAGCCGATCTTTCTCGTTGCGGCCATCGCCATTTTTACGATCCAGATCGGCCTCGGGGCGATCCGGTGGCATGCGATCCTGATCCAGCTCGGCGTGCGGATCTCGGCGGTTCGATCTCTGAAGCTGTTTTACATTTCCGCGTTCTTCAATTCTTATCTTTGGGGGGGCATCGGCGGCGACGCCTTGCGCGTGTGGTTGCTTTACGCGGACAATGTCAGCGGCAGGATTGCGCTCAACTCGGTCCTGCTCGATCGGGTCGCTGCCGTCACGGCCGTCGCCATCCTCGTGCTGCTGACCGCGCCGATCTATCTGTGGCAGCTCGGCGGCGCCTGGAACATGATCGTGCCGGTCGGGGTCGCCGTCGCCGCCATTGCCGGCCTTCTCGTGGTCATCAATCTCGATCGCATCCCGGCGTCGTGGCGCAACGTCCGGCTCTTGAGTTATTTACAGACCCTCGGCGCGGCGGCGCGGATGTTGTTCTCTCAACCGAAGGCGGCTCGTTATGTCATCGGCTTCGCCATTATCGCGCAGGTGGCGCTTGGGTTGGCAACCTATGCGGTCGCATCGGGCCTCGGCATCGCCGTCTCCGCATTCGACTGTCTCGTCTTGGTGCAGCCGGTGACGCTGGTGACGATCCTGCCGATTTCGATCGGTGGCTGGGGTGTCCGTGAAACGGCAATGGTGCTGCTCTTCGGGCTAATCGGCGTGCCGGCGAGTTCGGCGCTGGTGCTTTCGGTACAAATGGGGCTGTTGGCCATGCTGGTTGTCTTGCCCGGCGGCGTGCTATGGCTACTCCTCAATCCCACAGATCGCTCGAACGCGGCCGCAGGAACAAAAGTGACTCTGTCTGGCGAAGAAACCACATGCTCGTAACAAACTTCCGGCTGAAATATTTTCTCTACAAAATCGTCTGCGGATACTACCAGTTGCTCGATGTCGGCCGAATTCATCCGATGCGCGAGCGATCCTTGCGGGCGCTCAACCGCACGGTCGATTACATCGAAGCCAAGATGCCGGATGCGCTCGGCTTCGATACGCAGCGGGAGTTGCTCGAATATTGCCTGGCGCAACGGCCGACCGACGGGCACTGCCTCGAGTTCGGTGTGTTCACCGGCGGCACCATCCGCTTCACGGCGGCCCGTGTCGGCGGCCGTACGATTCACGGCTTTGACAGCTTCGAGGGCCTGCCCGAGGCCTGGGGCGGCTTCAATCTCGGCAAGGGTGCATTCGACGTCAAAGGCCGCCTGCCGCGCGTGCCCGCCAACGTCACGCTGCACCGCGGCTGGTTCGACAATACGATCCCGCCGTGGCTCGTTTCAAATGCGGGCCCACTCGCCTTTGTTCATATCGATTGCGACCTGTACAGCTCGACGCAGACCATCTTCAAGCTGCTGAAGGATCGCTTCGCGCCCGGCACGATCATCCTGTTCGACGAGTATTTCAATTATCCGAACTGGGAACGGCAGGAATACCAAGCGTTCCAGGAATTCATCGCGGAAAACAACATTCGCTACACCTATCTCGGCTTCGCGCGGCAACAGGTCGCCGTCCGCATCGATGCGATCGGGGCGACACCGTGACCGCAGCAACGGAGTTTGCCGAGGTCGTACTGACGCCGGCCGCGGCGACGCTGCATTCGATCGAGAGCGTCATTGCGCCCGGAAGCGACGGCACGATCGATCTGACGGTGTTCATTTCGTGCTACAACGAGCACGCCTACATCATCACCTCGATCGAGACGGTGAAAGCGGCGCTCGCTGAGGTCAGCCGGCTGACCTACGAGATCATCGTCATCGACGATTGCTCGCGTGACGGCTCGGCTGAGCTGGTCGAAGCCTACATCCACGAGCATCCCGGCGACCGCATCGTTCTGCGGCGCAACCGGGTCAATCGCGGTCTGGCGCAAAATTATTTCGATGCGGCCTTCATCGGCAAGGGCAAATACTACCGCCTGATCTGTGGCGACGATGCCGAACCGAAAGACACGATGGTCGCCGTCTTCAACGAGATCGGCGCCGCCGACATGCTGATACCATATTATGTGACAAGCGAGGGACGCAGCTTCTCACGCATGTTCATCTCCAACACCTATTCGCGGCTGCTCAACTTCATCGCCAGCCTGAATCTGCACTATTACAACGGCCTTGCGGTCCATCTGCGCTACAACGTCATGCGCTGGCATCCCAACACCCGCGGCTTCGGCTTCCAGGCCGACATCATCTGCATGCTGCTCGATCAGGGATTTTCCTACAAGGAGATCCCCGTGCGCACGGTCGAGCGCAAAAAAGGCGACTCGAAAGCGCTGACGTTCAAGAACCTGCTGTCGGTCTCGCACACGCTGATCGACATCATCATCCGGCGCATCTCGAACCGGATCTACGGCAGCAAAAAACGCGCGCCGCTCATTCCGAGCGCTTGATATCGGCCGCCAACGCATCCCGAACCGCCGCGTAGACAATGTCGACGGTGATGTCGTCGGTCATGCAGCGGTACTTGTCGGGATTGATGCACCAATCCGCATAGAGCCGGATGATCGACGGCGGCCGCACCTGACGCACGACGTCCATATCGTGGATGAATTTGTAGCACGGCGTGAACTCGCACGCCGGCGCCAGCGCCGTCGCCCCCCCATCCGAGCGCGCCATGACGGAACGGCAGCCGCTGCCGCCCGCTGGACACCGAATAGATGCTGACGATGCGAATGTCCGTCGCGCCGGCAAGTTGCACCGGCCCGCTGTCGGTCGAGACCAGCAGATCGGAGCGATGCATCAGCGCCAAGGTCTCCAGCAGATTGATCTGCTCCGTCGCATCGATGACGTTGTCGCCTTCGATCTTGTGCACGCCGCGGTGCGACAGCAGGGTCGAGGCGCCGATCAGGACCACCTGGTCGCCGTCACGGCTGAACCGCGCGCAGAGTTCGGCCCATTTGGCG